>JAFZVE010000026.1 GCA_017617995.1 Clostridiales bacterium | reverse complement strand
TCTTCCATATCGGTAAGCTTCGCATCGTTCATGAAAGCATAGAATTCTTCGAGAAGATCAGCTTCAGGAGAACCGGAGTAGATAACAGCTGTGATAACCTTACCATCGCGCTGATAGTACATACCGGAAGCCATGCCATAGTCCTCATAGACCATCATCATAACGTACTTGTTGTCATCTTCGTCATCGATGCCGTACTCAAGATCTGCATTCTTAGCAAGCTTCTTAAGTGACTTCTCATCCATATCCTCAGTGGACTCCATGAAAGCATCATACAGATCTTCTGCTGTACCCTCGTCACCAGCCTCGATAACAACTGCTACCAGCATAGAACCATCCTCATTCTTTGCAAACAAGGTAGCGTTCTTGATGTCATCCGGATCCAGCTCTGCATCACCCATGGAGAAATCGATATCCTCGAGATCATCAGAAGAGAGCTTCAGATAAGCGCCTTCCTCGAAAACCTCATCAGTAGGATCGAACTTGAGAAGCTTCTTCTTCTGCTTCTTATCTGCTTCCTGAGCATCACAGGCACTCTCCGCAGCCTTTACGATCTTATCAGATGTCTTCTTGAACTTGCTTCCGCCAAGAATAGAGCAGCCTGAAAGACCAACGATCATAACAACAGCCATAACTGCAGCCAATTTCTTTTTCATATCCTTTACCTCCGAAATATTATTTCATTTCCGAAATATTCGTCTTATTATATCACAAAGTTTTTAGTTTCACCATATTGTTAAAGAAACATAGCCAAAAAAACAGCACAAAAAACCGTCTCTATTTAGGAAAATTAACAAACTCTTAGTACATCTCCGGGCTCTTTGTATTAAAATGGTTGAAAACCAAAAAGGAGCTCCGTTAATGAGTCAAGAAGAAAACACGCCACTTACCGATGCGTTTGAAAATACACTTTCCACTGTTCAGGGCGATTTCGTCAGAGAGAGCATCATGTCCGATTCTTTCCTCGATTTCGTCGAGCAGAACACCAAACCGATCGACCAGCTCTTCGCCTATTACCGCTGCGCGATCATGGAAGTCGAAACGAAGTTCAACGTCCTCGACGAATCCCTCTCCGTCGAACTCGAGCGTAACCCGATCGAGCACATCACAAGCAGAGTCAAGTCTGTCGACAGCCTGCTCCGTAAGATGCGAAGGAAGAACATCCCGCTGAACCTGAGCGCGATCGAGGAGAACATCCACGACATCGCCGGCGTACGCGTCATCTGCTCCTTCCCTGACGACATCTACGAGGTAGCCAATGCATTTCTTTCGTAGGACGACATCACCCTGATCGCCCGGAAGGACTACATCAAGGATCCGAAGCCGAGCGGTTACCGGAGCCTGCATCTCATCGTCGAGGTACCGATCTTCCTTAAAAACGAGAAACGCAACATGAAGGTCGAGGTACAGTTCCGAACCATCGCGATGGACTTCTGGGCGAGCCTCGAGCATAAGCTCCACTATAAGCACGACCTTCCTCCGGAGCGGGCAAAAGCACTCGCCGACGAGCTTCGCGATTGTGCCGAGCAGATCGAACTTCTGGACCTTCGCATGCAGGGCGTCAAGAACGAGATCGTGACCTATAACCAGGAAAACCCGAAGGACACTTCGTTCCCCGGCTTCCCTCTTATCGGTGAGTAAACCCAAATCAGACGGGCAAATCATTACTTAACACGAAAGAAAAAAGCAGTGTTTTCATCTCGAAAAGCACTGCTTCTTTTTTCTTAATCTTCGTCTCTACTTAATCTTCGTCTATGATTAATCTTCGTCTATGATTAATCTTCGTCGAGTCTCAGTACGCTCATAAAGGCTTCCTGCGGCACCTCGATCGAGCCGACCTGGCGCATACGCTTCTTACCTTCCTTCTGCTTCTCGAGGAGTTTCTTCTTACGCGTGATATCACCGCCGTAGCACTTCGCCAGAACGTCCTTTCGGAATGCACGGATCGTCTCACGGGCGATGACCTTACCCCCGATCGCGGCCTGTACCGGTACCTCGAACTGCTGTCTCGGGATATTCTCCTTTAGCTTCTCAGTCATACGGCGGCCACGTGCATACGCCTTATCCTTATGTACGATAAAAGAGAGCGCGTCGACGATATCGCCGTTTAAGAGGATATCGAGCTTAACGAGGTCACTCTTCTGGTAACCGTCCATCTCGTAGTCGAGAGAACCGTAGCCACGAGTTCTCGACTTCAGCGCGTCAAAGAAGTCGTAGATGATCTCATTTAAGGGCATCTTATAGTGAAGCATGACACGGATATCATCCATGTACTCCATGTTGATATACTCGCCTCTTCTGTCCTGGCAGAGCTCCATGAGGTTACCGACGAATTCCTTCGGTGTCATGATCGTGCACTTCACGATCGGTTCCTCGATGAAGTCGATCTCGGCCGGATCCGGCATATTTGTCGGGTTATCCATGCGGATGACCTCGCCCGCCGTCGTGTGGACCTTATAGACAACAGACGGTGCCGTGGAGATCAGATCGAGATTAAACTCGCGCTCGAGTCTTTCCTGGATGACTTCGTAATGGAGAAGTCCTAAGAAGCCGCAACGGAATCCGAAGCCTAGAGCGGCCGATGTTTCCGCTTCAAAAGAAAGAGCCGCGTCGTTGAGCTGGAGTTTCTCGAGTGCATCTCGAAGGTCCGGATACTTCGCTCCATCGACGGGATACAGTCCGCAGAAGACCATCTGCTGAATCGGCTTGTAGCCCGTGAGCGGTTCGTCAGCGGGATCGTCCGCAAGCGTGACGGTGTCGCCCGGAGCGGTGTCTCGTACGTTCTTGATCGAAGCACAGATATAACCGACCTCGCCAGTCAGGAGCGATCTCGAAGGAACAAATTCACCCGGATGAAAATAGCCGAGCTCGGTGACCGTGAACTCCGCGCCGGTGTTCATCATGCGGATCTTATCGCCCAGTTTCACCGAACCTTCTTTGATGCGGACGTTTACGATAACGCCCTTGTAGGAATCGTACTTCGAGTCGAAGATCAGGGCGCGCAGGGGCTTATTCTCGTCGCCCTTCGGCGGCGGGAGGAACTTCACGATCCCCTCGAGCACATCGTCGATGCCGACGTTGTTCTTCGCGGAGATCAGCGGCGCCTCGGACGCATCGATACCGATGACATCTTCGATCTCTTTCTTGACTTCCTCCGGCTGCGCCGACGGAAGATCGATCTTATTAATGACCGGCAGGATCTCGAGATTCGCATCCACTGCGAGATACGCATTCGCCAGCGTCTGGGCTTCGATGCCCTGCGCCGCGTCGACGATCAGGATCGCACCGTCACAGGCCGCGAGGCTTCGGCTGACCTCGTAGTTAAAGTCCACATGGCCGGGCGTGTCGATGAGGTTCAGGATATACTCCTCGCCGTCCTTCGCCTTATAAAGGAGGCGCGTCGACTGCGACTTGATCGTGATACCGCGCTCACGCTCGATATCCATGTTATCGAGAATCTGATTCTGCATCTCACGGGACTCCACGACACCTGTATTCTCGATCAGACGATCGGCGAGCGTGCTTTTGCCGTGGTCGATGTGGGCAACGATACAGAAATTACGAATTTTGTCCTGTCTATCCATGTCTTACTAAATCACTCACCTATCAGAAAAACTTCATCTTGTTGAAGGGGTAGATGCGCGCCAGGACCTTGGCGTCGATCTGACTCTTCTTGAAGGGGCCCATACGGCGGCTGTCGTTACTTCCGCCGCGGTTGTCGCCCATGCAGTAGTACTCATCCGGTCCCAGGGTGATTTCCTGGTAGCCGCGAGCCTGACCCTCGGCACCGACGTAGGTCTTCGTGCCGGCCGGAAGATATGCGGACTCGTCAAGGAGCACGCCATTGATGTAGACGTTGCCGTCCTCGATCTTGATCGTCTCGCCCGGAAGACCGACGATACGCTTGATGAGGTTCTCCTCGTGCGTGTACCCGTCCATACCCTTGGCATCGATCGTGACGATGTCGCCGCGCTTGAAGTTACCGGTATAAACAGAGATCATCTCGACAAAGACTGCGTCGCCGGTGTGGAGCGTCGGCTCCATCGAGCTGCCGTAGACGTCGTTTCTTTGGATGACAAATACCACCAGAAGGATTCCGATCAGAAGGCCGATGGCCACGAACTTCAGGGTATCGAAGAACATGTAGAGCGCGCTCTTTTCTTTCGCCGATTCTTCTTCGTTCTTCTTCTCGTCGTCGGACGACTCGTCCTCGTCGGTTTCTTCCTGCTCCGGCTTCTCTACCGATTCGGAGTCTTCTTTCTTCTCAAGAAGGGCTGCGCCCTCCGCCTCGGTCGAAGATTCTGCTTCAGAGGCCTCTTCGTCATCCGTCTTCTCTTCTGTCGACGCAGATGCTTCCTCCATTACGGACTCGTCGGACTCGGACTCTGCAGGAGTATCGGAGGCCTCTTCCTTATTCTCGACAACAGTTTCTTCCTCTGTTTCAGCCGGAGTTTCTCCTTCAGAAACCTCCTCGGCTTCCGCCTTACTTTCAGCCTCTTCGGCTACTGCCTCGTTCTCAGGCTCTACGGCTTCTTCCGTAATCTCAGTCTCTTCCATGTCGGCATCAAGAACATCCGGATCGGCGGACTCAGCGGCCTTCACATCCTCCGAGATTTCTTCGTCCTTGCTTTCTTCTTCCGGATCTTCCTTCATCATGATCGGTTCTTCGACTGATTCCGCCGGAATTACGACTTCCGGAGCCGGGGCTTCACCGATCTTGATCTCCGGACTTGGTTCACGAAGTGCGCTGGCCAGTTCCGCTGGAAGGATCGAGGCAGCGCTCACATCAGGCTCCGAGGAGTTTTCCGCCGCAAGCGAATTGACGGCTTCTTCGGCAGACGCTTCCACCGTCGCCGTATCTTCGGAAACTTCTTCTGCCACCTCGCTTACCTTCTCCGCTTCCTTCTGAAAGGACTCCGGCTTCGGCATTTCCTTACTATTCTTTTGTCCGTTACGATTATGCTTCTTCATTCGTGCCTCCAGACAATGCCCCATCGGGACAAGTGCTTCTCGGAAAGGGGCGGCAAACGCCCTTTCCCGGATTTATTGATTCCAGCTGCGGATCGCCTCCGCCAGATCAGAAAGCTCGACTTCCTTCTCTGTGCCGTCGGCCATCGCCTTCAGTTTGGCCTTACCGGAAGAGATCTCATCGTCGCCAAGTACCAGCAGGAACGGGATACCGGTCTTACCGGCATACTTCATCTGAGCACGGAAGGAACGGCCCATCAGGTCGATCTCCACGCCGATGCCCTGCTTACGAAGGGCAAACGCGAGTTTACTCGCCTCGATCTGCGTCTCCGGCGAGAGGTTCGCGATATAGAGCTGTACCGGCTGGTCCTTCTCGATCTCGATGCCCTGCGCGTCCATTTCGAGGAGGAAACGCTCGGCGCCCATGGCAAATCCGATACCCGGGGTCGGCTGTCCGCCGATCTCGGAAACGAGTCCGTCGTAGCGTCCGCCACCGCAGATCGTGCCCTGCGAGCCGACGTTCTCGGACTTAAACTCGAATACGGTTCTTGTATAGTAGTCCAGGCCTCGAACGATACCCGAGTCAATCTCATAGGAAATACCCAGAGCCTCAAGGTTCGCCTTCAGCCCCTCGAAATGCGCTTTGCAGTCGTCGCACAGATAGTCAATGAGTCTCGGTGCATTTGCAGCGATCTGCCCGCACTTTTCTTCCTTACAGTCGATCATGCGCAGCGGGTTCTTCTCGAATCTCGACTGGCAGTCTTCGCACATCTTGTCGAGGTTCGGACGGAAATAGTCCTTCAGGATCTTGTTATACTCGGCGCGGCAGGTCGGGCAGCCGATGCTGTTGATGCACAGCTTCGTCTTCTTCAGCCCCATGCGCTCGAAAAACGCGACCAGGATGCTGATGATCTCCGCATCGATCGCCGGTCCCTCGGCACCAAAAGCCTCCACGCCGAACTGATGAAATTCACGATAGCGGCCCTTCTGCATCTTCTCGTAGCGGAAAGCCGTGATGTTATAGAAAAGTCTCACCGGGCTCGGGAGCGAAGCCATGCCGTTCTCGACGAAGCTTCGAACTACGCCCGCGGTACCCTCCGGACGAAGCGTGATCGAACGGCCACCCTTGTCCTCGAAGGTGTACATCTCTTTTTGCACCACATCGGTGGTGTCGCCGACGGACCTTAAGAAAAGATCGGTCTGCTCAAATGTCGGGATACGGATCTCTTTATAGCCGTATTGCCCACAGATCTCGGCAAAAGTCTTCTCGGCCTTCTGCCACTTATAGATTTCTTCAGGCAGAATATCTTTCGTGCCTTTCTGACAACTGTATTTCATATATATCTCTCCTGTAAACTATTAAACAATTTATTATACACTAATTCAATTCACTCCGATAGACCAGCATCGCCAATACCGCAGGAGCAGCCGTCTCGGTGCGAAGGATCCGTTTCCCCAGCGTCACGAGCTTCGCGCCATATTCTTCCGCCATCTTCGCCTCTTCTTCGGAGATACCGCCCTCCGGCCCGATGAAGATCGCGATCTTCGGGTATGTCTCGAAGTCCACCTCCGCGAGGATCTCGCCGAGTTTTCCTTCTTTTTCCTCTTCCCACGGCAAAAGCACTAGATCGTGTTTCTCCTTCGCATCCTTCAGGGCTTCTTCGAATCCCATCGGCGCCTCTACAGCAGGAACGATCCCTCGTCCGCACTGCCTTGCGGCCTCGAGGGCGATGGACTGCCAGCGCTCGCGCTTACTGTCCTTCCCGTCCTTGATCTTCACGATCGAACGGCAGCAGGCCGTCGGCACATATCTCGTGACACCCAGCTCGACGGACTTCTGGATCGACAGATCCATCCTCTCGCCCTTTGCGAGCCCCTGGTATACCGTCGCGACAAACTTCGGCTCATTGCCGTTCGGATGTCGGTCACGGATCGAAACGGCGACCAGTGCTTTCCCCACGGAAACAATCTCACAGACATGATCGATCCGCGCACTGTCGCAGAGGATCAGCTCCTCGCCCGCACGCATCCGCAGCACATCCGTAAGATACCGGGCACTCTCGCCCGTGATCTCCCAGTTACTCGTCATCTCGTCGATTCTGCTTTCGATAAAAAGCCTGGTCATCGTCGTTCTCCTTAAATCAAATCTTCGGGGATTCTTCCCCCCCCCGTCTTCGGGATATCGAATCAGGGAACCCCACTTGGCGCCCTTTTTCTACGAATATCCATTCCCTATTATACCCGAACCATGTGCGAAGGAGAAAGAAACTCGTAGTCTCATGTTACTTTTCAAGATACAAGAGGTTCCGCTGTTTTCGCCTCGACCTCTTGTCTCTGCCGGAAAAATCAGACAAGAGGTTTCCACGTTTTCGCCCCGACCTCTTGTCTTCGCTGGAAAAATCAGACAAGAGGTTTCCACGTTTTCGCCTCGACCTCTTGTCTCCGCCGGAAAAATCAGACAAGAGGTTTCACGTTTTTCGCCATGACCTCTTGTCTCCGCCGGAAAAAACAAACAAGAGGTTTCCACGTTTTCGCCATGACCTCTTGTCTCCGCCGGAAAAAACAGACAAGAGGTTTCCACGTTTTTCGCCATGACCTCTTGTCTCCGCCGGAAAAATCAGACAAGAGGATTCACGTTTTTCGCCATGACCTCTTGTCCACTGAAGAAAAAGATAAAAGAGGACCGCCCTGTAAGGACAGCCCTCTCGATGTTTCGTTTGCTCGTTCTTCCCGAAAACTTATCTGCTGGTAGGAAGACGTGTAGCGATGAGGCTGGCAACGGCACTGATCGGCATGGTCTGGATCCATACACGGCCGGGGCCCGTAACCTTCGTATTAAACATTCCCTCACCACCGAGGAAGATGTTCTTGACGCCCTTGACCATCTCGATATCCATCTGCACGGACTCGTCCATCATGGCGAGGTAGCCGGTGTCGAGAAGCATCGTCTGGCCAGCTGCGAGCTGATACTCGACTACGGAACCGTCGATCTCGACGAACGCCGTACCGGAACCGGAAAGTTTCTGCATGATGAAGCCTTCACCACCGAAGAAGCCGGCACCGAGTTTTTTCTTGAAGTGGATGCTGAGTTCTACGCCCGGCTCTGCCGCGAGAAAAGCACTCTTCTGGGCAACGATGCTCTGGCCGGGAGCGATCTGCAGCGCACGGATCTCGCCCGGGAAAGAAGATGCGAAAGCAATCAGGCCCTGCGAGCCTTCAGCTGTGTACTTGTTCTGAAACAAAGACTCACCGGAGAACATACGGCCGAGTGCCTTACCGACACCACCCGCTTGGGTCTCCATCTTCATGTTGGATGTCATCCAGCTCATCGCGCCACGCTCCGTGATCATCGACTCGCCCGGATTTAATGTGCAAACGACTACCGGTAACTGATCGCCCTTAATCTCATATTGCATATATATACCCTCCTTGTTATAAGGTTTACTATGGTTCATATTCTATCATTCACCATCGAAGAGTACAACGAATTTTGAGAATATCACGACGGTGAATCAGAAGAAAAGACAAGGCAGATCCCAACTGCAGAAGTCCTCCCCACAACGCAAGAAGGACCGCCTTTCGGCAGTCCTTCTCGTTCTTCCCTGTTTCCAAGAGGGGGATGGTTTCCGGGAACCGCAGCATCCTGAAGATCGGACCCACTGCTTCCCGAAGATTTACGAAATTACAGTTCAGCCAGTCTCTTGAAGTTACCGGCCATCGGAGCGTAGAGATCCTTATAGAGCTGATAGAAGGGCTCGTACTGAGCGTGTACGTCTGCTCTTGCATCCATGGAGGAAGCGGAGAAGATCGTCGCGCCGCAAGCTTCCTGGATCGTCGGATATACGCCGGCTGCTACGGATGCGAGGAGAGCTGCACCGAGCGCGCCGCCTTGGTCAGATGCGCAGGTATTGACTGTGCAGTCGAAAACGTCAGCAAGCATCTGTCTCCAGAACTTACTCTTAGAACCACCGCCGCAAGCGTACATGGAATCGATCTTTACGCCGAGGTTATTGAAGATGTCGATAGAATCACGAAGAGCATAAACAACACCCTCCATAACAGCACGGAGCATATCCTTTCTCTCGTGCATCGCGGACAGACCGAAGAATACACCACGGGCATTCGGATCGAGGTGCGGTGTTCTCTCACCCATGAGGTACGGCAGATACAGGAGACGATTAGCACCGATCGGTACTTCCTGAGCGATCTCGTCGAGGAGCTGGTATACATCGATACCGCGCTTATCGGCCTCGATGACCTCTGCATCACAGCAGGTGTTCTTGAACCACTTGAGAGACAGGCATGCAGCCTGGTGAACGCCCATTACGTGCCAGCAGCCCGGAACCGCAGAGCAGAATGTATGTACACGGCCCTTCGGGTCAACCTGCATATCGTCGGTATGCGCAAACACAACGCCGGATGTACCGAGTGTTGCGAAAGCGGTACCTTCCTTCACGACGCCGCATCCGATCGCAGCTGCAGCGTTATCGCCTGCACCGGCTGCAACCGGGATACCGGCCGGAAGACCTGTCTCGGCAGCGATTTCTTCAGTCACGCGGCCGGAAACTTCGACGGACTCGTACACCTTCGCGAGCCATTCCTTATTGATGTCGAGGAGCTCGAGCACTTCGTCAGACCAGTTACGGTTCTTGATGTCGAGGAGCTGCATACCGGAAGCGTCGGAAACGTCGGTGGCGAACTCACCGGTCAGTCTGTAACGAACATAGTCCTTCGGCAGGAGGATGTGCGCAACCTGAGCGTAAACATCAGGCTCGTTGTTTCTGACCCAGAGGATCTTCGAAGCGGTAAAGCCGGTAAGCGCCGGAGAAGCCGTGATCGCCATGAGCTTATCGAGGCCGACCTTCTCGGTGATCTCTTCGCACTCTTTTGCGGTTCTCTGGTCACACCAGATGATAGACTTTCTCAGAACCTTGCCGTCCTTGTCGAGCATGACGAGACCGTGCATCTGGCCGGAAAGACCGATACCTGCGATGTCGTCCTTATTGACGCCGCTGTCCGCGACGACCTTCTTAAGACCTGTCAGAGCTGCATTCCACCAATCGTCCGGCTCCTGCTCCGCATAACCGTTCTGAGGCTGATAGAGCGGATACTCCACAGTATGCGCCGCAACGAGTTTTCCGTCCTGGGAAAACAGCGCGGTCTTCGTGCCGGATGTTCCGATGTCGATACCGATAAGATATTTCATAGTTCAAATCTCCTTATGTTGTTTATTTTCCGGGGCGTACGCCCTTTTTCACATATTATTGATGCGGTCAGTCCGCAACCATCATCTACCGCCTTACTTGACGATGTTTACCTTCACGACCGGGCCCGCGCCGAGTTTCTGTGAGAGCTCGTCCGGCTGGGATGTGCCGGCAAACAGCGTAAAATCAGACCCGCCCGATACGACTTCGCCTTCGTCATTTACCACGGAAAAAGCACTTTCCTCGAGAGGTATCGTGACATTTTCTTCTCCGCCAGCCGGGATCGCGACACGCGCGAAACCGCACAACTTCGGGAACGGCGTCGCATCTGAAGAAGTGTTACTGCGGATATAGATCTGCACGACATCTTCTGTCGCAACATCGCCCTGATTCTCCACCGATACGGTCACTGCAGAGGCGGAAGCATCATAGACGGCATCGGTCACGACGACGTTTCCGTAGCTCAGGCCGAATCCGAACGGATAGAGGATATTGTCACGCGTATAGCGGTAGGTACGGTTCTTCATGGAATAGTCCGCAAAATCCGGGATTCCTTCGATACTCTCGTAGAAAGTCACCGGAAGCTTACCGGACGGCGAGGTCTTACCGAAGAGGATATTGGCCAGTGCCGTGCCGCCGAGCTCGCCCGGATACCACGCCTGGATCAGCGCATCGGCGCCCTCGCAGAGAGGATTGATCGAAGAACCTGCAGAAAGAACGACGACTGTCGGTTTCCCGAGTGCGAGGACTTTCTCGATCAGGACACGCTGGCCGATAGGCAGGAGAAGATCTCTCTTATCTCCGGAATCAAATGCATTTCCCGTGTCACCCTGTTCGCCTTCGAGCGTCGCATCAAGTCCCACGCAGAGCACGATCACATCGGCCATCTCAACGATGATCTGTGCCTCGGCGATACCGTCGCCCGCCTGCGCGAGCGGCTGGATGCGGTCCTGACTCAGGGACGCGCCCTCGGCATAGTACACACGAATACCGGATCCCTCGACCTCCTCGCGGATACCCTCGAGGAACGTCTTCGGTGCCGCCGAAGTACCGTAGTAATTCCCGCGCAGCGCATCGATGCTGTCACTATTCGGGCCAATCACCGCGATCGACTTGATCGTCTCTTTCTTAAGAGGCAGGAGTCCCTCATTCTTAAGGAGGACCATCGACTTCTCGGCGCACTCCAGCGAGACCTTTCTGTGCTCGTCACACGCGACGACGTCGTATGGAATATCGTCCAATTCCGTCTTGTCGAAAAGTCCGAGTCTCAGTCTTGTACGCATCAGGTGCACGACGGCGTTGCGGATCGCCTCTTTCGACACGAGTCCTTCCCCGGCTGCTTGCATCATGTAGAGGTACGTGTGGCCGCAGTTCAAGTCACAGCCCGCATTGACCGCCATCGCCGCAGACTCGGACGGAGTCTTCGTGACGTGGTGTGCCTCGTGGAAATCACGGATCGCCCAGCAATCCGAGACGAAATATCCGTCAAATCCCCACTCTTTGAGTTTTCCCATGAGAAAAGAACTTGCGCAGGTCGGTTCGCCGTTGAGCCGGGTGTAGGCACCCATGACGCCCTCGACCTTCGCATCCTTGACCAGTGCTTCAAACGCCGGAAGATACGTCTCTGCGAGATCCTTCTTCGACGCGATGGTATTAAATTCATGTCTCAGGGCTTCCGGCCCGCTATGTGCCGCGAAATGTTTCGCACATCCGGCCGCGAGCATATACTTGCCGTCGCCCTGCAGTCCCTTGACAAACGAGACACCTAGCTTCGTGGTGAGGTACGGATCTTCGCCGTAGGTCTCATGACCTCTACCCCATCGCGGATCACGGAAGATATTGATATTCGGGCTCCACAGAGTAAGGCCCTTATAGATATCACGGTCACCCTTCTTACTCGAAGCATTGTACTTCGCACGGGCTTCCGTTCCGATGATTTTCGCTACTTTTCCGAGGAGTTTGTCATCGAACATCGCCGCCAGTGCGATCGCCTGCGGGAACATCGTCGCGGTTCCCGAGCGGGCCACGCCGTGCAGGCCCTCGCTCCACCAATTAAACGCGGGGATCCCGAGACGGTCGACAGCCGGTGCCTCATAGCGCATCTGAGGCGCCTGCTCTTCAAATGTCATCTGATCCGCAAGATCTTCCGCCCTCTCCTGGAAGGAAAGATTCGGATCCTGATATTTCTCCATACTGTCACCTCACTTTATTCGGTCTCAATCTAAATGTGCGTCTTAACTTATATTCTTTGAGCTCTCGCCGATCAGAAGATGCGGCGCAAGCGAGATCGTCTTCGGCACGTCCGCTTCACCTGCGATCTGCGACAGGAGATTCTTCGCCGCCGCTTCGCCGATCGCCTTCGTATCCTGGCGTATCGTCGTCAGGCTCGGCGTCGTTCTCTGTGTGATCTCGATCCCGTCAAACCCGACGACCGAGATATCTTCCGGCACAGAAAGTCCCTCATCCCGGATCGCCTCGATCACGCCGATCGCAGAGTAATCGTCACTTGCGATCACCGCCGTCGGCCGGTCATTCTTCGTCGCCATCAGGAGTTTCTTCGTCGAGTCAAAGCCCCCTTCGATCGAGTAATACTTCGACGGGAACAGCCGCAGATTCACAGCCTTATCGGAAGAAGCGGCCGCCGCCTTCTCAAGCGCGGAGATCCTCTCCTCCGTGATATACTTGCCTCTCTCGCCGTGAAGATACACGATATTCCGATGCCCGAGATCATAAAGATGTGTAAAAAGCATCCGCATACTCTCGGCCGGATCGGTCTTGACGCATCCGATACTCTCATCCTCGAAGTCGATCGCGATCTTCGGGAGATTACTCTCCATCAGTTCTCTTGCATCCTTCTGGGCATGGTCCGTATTCACGATGAAGACGCCGTCCACATGACGGTAACGGCAATGTCCGAGATACGACAGGCCCATGTTTCCGACCTTATTGGAGATAAATACGATATCGTAACCGTGCTGCTCAACGTAGTCCTTGAAACTCTCGATGACTTGCGCGAAGAGATAGTGCCACAGACCCATCTGAGAGGTATCCTGGCACAGGACTCCGATGGACCAGGTGCGGCTCTGAGACAGCGCACGCGCGCCGGCGTTCGGAACATAATCCAGTTCCTGTGCGATGCGGCGGACACGCTCACGCGTCGTCGCCGAAACATCACTCGCATTGGACAGAGCTTTGGACACTGTGGCAGGAGAAAGCCCGCAGGCCTTCGCTATATCATAGATCGTCGCCATCGCCGAAAAACAATTCCTTTCCAAGAATCGACACCGCCGGCATCGCCGGATACTCACACCGGCGCACGCTACGGTATGCACAAAACGATTTTACATAGAATTCCGCCGGAACCCGTCTTTTCCGAGTCCCGGCGGAACGAAATCACTTAGCCGTTAATGACCGCCTTGCATGTAGCAACAACATTCGCAACTGTAAATCCGAACTTCTCCATCAGCATGGCCGGCTTGCCGCTCGCGCCGAAGGTATCCATCGTGACGTAGCCGCCGTCGATACCTGCGAGCTTGCCCCAGGAGTAAGAAGAACCGGCTTCGATCGCGACTCTTGCCTTCACATCCGGAAGGAGGATCTCGTCGCGGTAGGACTTATCCTGCTTGAGGAAGACGTCGAGGCACGGAACGGAAACGACACGGGCGTCGATGCCCTCAGCCGCCAGCTCGTCCTTGGCCTTGATGCCAAGCTCGACTTCGGAACCGGAAGCCATGATGATCACATCCGGCTTGTCCTTGTTCTCTTTGGCTACGATATAAGCACCCTTCAGGGCTTCCTTGGAGGAAGTCGTCAGAGGCATAAGATTCTGTCTGGAAAGAACGAGTGCGGACGGAGTCTTCTCAGAGGAGATCGCCGCTACCCAGGAAGCAACCGTCTCGGTCGCATCGCACGGACGCCATACGTTGAAGTTCGGCATGGAGCGGAGCATCGTCAGCTGCTCGACCGGCTCATGTGTCGGGCCGTCTTCGCCAACACCGATACTGTCGTGTGTGAACATGAAGATCTGCGGGATATTCATGAGCGCAGACAGACGGGCCATCGGCTTGGTGTAATCGGAGAATACGAAGAATGTCGCACAGTAGGTGCGCAGACCGCCGTGGAGCAGCATACCATTGGAGATACCTGCCATAGCGAGCTCACGTACGCCGAAGTGCATATTTCTTCCGGCACGGTCAGCCTTGCTGAAATCGCCCTTGCCGTTCATGTAGGACTTATTGGACGGAGCGAGGTCTGCGGAACCACCGATGAGGTTCGGGATACGATCCGCGAGCTTATTGAGGACCTTACCGCCGAGAGCACGGGATGCCTGCGGCTTGTCGTCAACGGTCCAGAGGTCTTCGTCATCGAGAAGAGCAGCGTAGTCGTTGCTGAAATACTTGTCCCAGAGAGCCTTAAGATCCGGATAAGCCTTCGCATACTCGGCGAAGAGTGCATCCCACGCTTCGTGAGCCTTTGTGCCCTTGCTGCCCAGCTCTGCATAGTAATCATATACATCCTGCGGAACTTCGAAAGGCTCTGCGCACGGCCACTCGAGGGTCTCGCGCATCTTAGCCACGTTCTCTTCACCCAGCGGCTCGCCATGAGCAGCCGGTGTGCCCTGCTTCGCTTCGCAGCCGTAACCGATGATCGTCTTGACTTCGATGAAGGAAGGTCTTGTCTTCTCGGCCTTCGCCAGCTCGATCGCCTTCTGGATCTCGTCGAGGTTGTTGCCGTCCTTGACAAGGATCGTCTGGAAACCATAGGCCGCCATACGGGCTCTTACATCCTCGGTAAAAGCAATGTCCGTGGAACCTTCGATGCTGATGTTGTTCGAGTCATAAAGAACGATGAGCTTCTCGAGGCCCAGTGTGCCGGCCAGAGAGAGTGCTTCTTCGGAGATACCTTCCATGAGGCAGCCGTCGCCGCACTCGACGAATGTATAGTGGTCGATGACCGGGAAGTTCGGCTTATTAAATGTCTCGGCGAGGTGTGCCTCGGCGATCGCCATACCGACTGCCATCGAAAGACCTGCGCCCAGAGGACCTGTGGTCGCGTCGATACCTGCAGTGTGGCCGTATTCCGGGTGACCCGGTGTCTTACTGTCCATCTGACGGAACTGCTTGAGATCCTCGATAGACAGACCACCTACACCGAAGAGGTGCAGGAGAGAATAATAGAGTGCAGAACCGTGACCGCCGGAAAGTACGAAACGGTCTCTGTTGATCCACTTCGGGTCCTTCGGGTCAAAGGCCATTTCTTTTCCCCACAGTGTGTACGCCACAGAAGCGGCACCAAGCGGGAGACCCGGGTGACCGGAGTTGGCCTTCTGAATCATATCCGCGGAAAGAACACGGATGGCGGAGATTGCATTTTGTTCGATTTGTGTACTCATACGTTCCATACACTCCTTCTTATGATGATATATATGATACGCGCTCCTCGCTGCCTGCCTCCCCCTCTTCGGACCGGATCGGAAGGAAAGCCTTCCGGGTCTGCCCGATCAGGCGGTGCCGCACACCCCCAAGCGCTGTATTGACAAGGTAAGCGACTCGTGACCCCATTCTTTTTAATGAGGAGAATGGATCCCTTTCGAAATCGCTTTCGAAAGCGGGGCAAAAAAATGGGAGCACGAGCTCACTTGCCTTTTAAGTTTATATTCTTGAAGCCAAAGTGTCAATAAAAACCCGCCTTCCCACAATTCATTTTTTGTTCATAAATACCCCATTGCACCCCGCCCTTTTTATGGTATTCTTATACAGGAATTTACGGGCACATATCCGAGGATTGGAGAGACAATATTGAAACTTCGTATCAAGCGCGACATCTTATTTGACCAGCTTTCCGCATCGGTTTTCGACACCGGACTTCTCGAACAACTCAGATCTTTTAAGCAGCATGGCTCCAGCACTTGTTTTGATCACAGCGTAGCCGTGGCAAAGGCATCGCTCTACATGGCGATGGCTCTCCCGTTCCGCTTCCACCAAGAGCAGCTCGTGCGCGGCGCCCTTCTTCATGACTATTTCCTCTATGACTGGCATGTGAACCGTCCGGAGAAGCTCCACGGTTTCTCTCATCCTTTCGCGGCTCTTGAGAATGCCAAGCGTGACTTTTCCGATATCACTCCGCTCGAAGAGAACATCATCAAGAGACACATGTTCCCGCTGACACCGGTACCGCCGCGCTATCGCGAGAGCCTTCTTGTGTCTCTTGCCGACAAATACTGTGCGACCAAGGAAGTCTTCGTGGCGATCCGCAACAAGATCGGTGCGACCTCTTTCCCGCGTTATTCCCGTGCATTTGCACGTGTCCTCCCGCACACACTAGCTTATCTCTTCGCCATGACCATCGCATTCCTGCCCTGGACATGATCCTCGTCGGGCGCGAGCACTTCCACCATGGGTAAGCCTGAGAAATCCGATCGCAAATCCATTCGTGAACTTTCTGCGTCTGTACCTTCAACGGACATGTCGTCTCTTCTTTCGTGGTTCTGGGATAATCACCGTGATCTCCCCTGGAGAAAAAACAGAACTCCTTATTCGACCTGGATCTCCGAGGCTATGCTTCAGCAGACCCGCGTTACGACCGTACTCGACTACTATCCCCGATTTCTGGAACGTTTCCCTTCTCCAAAGGCTCTTGCCTCCGCAACTGAAGATGAAGTTTTTAAGCTCTGGGAAGGCCTGGGTTACTACTCCCGCGCCAGAAATCTCATGCGCGGTGCCTCCTACATCTGTGAGCATTTCGACGGAGAACTCCCGTCCGAGCCGGATCTCCTTCTTCAGATCCCCGGCATCGGTCCTTACATGGCCGGCGCCATCTCCTCTCTGGCCTTCGACAGACCCGAGCCCGCCGTGGACGGTAACTGCATCCGCATCTACTGCCGTCTCCACGCCCTGCCTCTCATCCCTTCCGAGAAGTCCACATACGACGAGATCTATTCCCGTGTTTCGAAGGAAATCCCGAAGGACAATCCCGGTGACTTTAACGAAGCCCTCATGGACCTCGGCTCTCTGATCTGCACGCCGAAATCTCCTCGCTGCAATCTCTGCCCCTTCTCCGGCACCTGCAGTGCAAACCTTCTCGGAAAGCAGGAAGACTTCCCCGTTAAGAAGCCGAAGAAAGAAACGCCCATCGAGGACCACACCATCCTGAAGATCTATATTGGAGAGAAAACCCTCGTAAGAAAACGCCCCGATAAGGGCCTGCTCGCCGGTCTCTTCGAGCTGATCGACCTCCCCGGCATCCTCGGAAGCCACGAAGTCGAATCCTGGCTGATGACTAACCTGGGAATAAAGAAAGGGGCCTCTGACATCCGCCCCCTAGGCGCCTCCCGCCATGTCTTCTCTCATATTCGCTGGAACATGCTCGGCTACGAGATCCATCTCCCCGATTCTTCCACCAAGTCAAGCAAGAAGTCCACGGCCACAAATAACGATCTCACCACTCGTGCCGAAACCCTCGGCAAGCTTGTCACGCCCGAAGAATACGATCAGCTCGCCTTCGCCTCCGCGCTCCGCGCCTACCGCTGATCAACCCGATCATCACTTTACAGTGATTCGAAGAAAGATACGAAATCAGGCGTCCGGAAGAAACGGCGCGTTGACATCATACTCCACGATCGCCGTGATCGGAACCGGAAGCGCAAGTCCGATCTTCTTCTCCTGATAATTCAACTGGCGGGTGATCCCCATGCCGCCCACCGCATCCGTCGCGTAGACTTGGATGGTATTCTCTGCAAGTGAAATAAAGGCATGCCCGATCCCGTAAGGAATATAGACGACCCGGTGATTCTCTGCGGAGAGTTCATACGACACCCACTGAAGATAGGTCGGAGAATCCGGCCGCAGATCGATCAGATAGTCCATGCCTCTTCCGGCAGACAGCGTCAGTATCCGGTTCACCGGTGTTTTCTCATCGTAGTAATGGATCCCGAAGAACGTGCCGGTCTTTGGCATGACATAGGTCCGAAGGTCACGGATCGTAAGATCGATCCCCGCTTCGCGGAAAGCTTCTTCGGAAAAGACATTTTGCATCGTTCCCCGGCAGCTTTCGAAAAGGGGCGTTTCCAGAAGGAATGCTTTATCGAAATATGTTTCCAGAACTTTCATAGATCCGATCCTCCAAGATCATCCAGCATTACTTCATTTTACCATTCCCGCCAGGCTTCAAACGCCTCTCAGGATCTTTGCGATCGCTCACAGATCCCAAAGACTCATCTGCGTATACTTCTCCGGAAGTTCCCGCATATACCGGAAACAGTCGTCCGGCTTATAGAGGATCCCATGTTCCTTGCACGTCGATGTCAGGATCTTCATGAGCTCTCCCGCACGCGGGCTGCTGATCTCGTAACTGTTCCCGTACGTCCTTATGTACTTCTCCTTCAAACCGGGGAAGTGCTTATCCAGCGCCGTATAGTAATACTCGCGGTCGCCCTCGCGAAGCGTCATTCCGATCCCGAAGCAGAGGATCCCCTTTACGCCGACACGCACACACTCATCCAAGATCGCCCGGATATTCTCCTCCGTGTCATTGATAAAAGGAAGGATCGGCGAGAGCCACACGACCGTCGGGATCCCCCGTTCCTGCATCTTCTCCAGCACCTCGATCCGCCGCTTCGTATTACACACATGCGGTTCTAATATCGCGCAGAGATCGTCGTCATAGGTCGTCAGCGTCATCTGCACCACGCACTTGGCCGACTGATTGATCGCATCGAGAAGGTCGATATCACGCAATATCCGGTCCGACTTGGTCTGCACGGCCGCGCCAAAACCATATTTCAGGATGACTTCGAGGCACTGCCTCATGAGCCCGAGTTCCTCCTCACAGTGCATGTACGGATCCGACATCGAGCCGGTACCGATCATACCCTTCTTTCGTTTACTGCGAAGTGCCATCTCCAGAAGCTGCGGTGCATTCTGCTTGACCTCGATATCCTCGAAATCATGAGTAAACTGGTAGCACGTACTCCGGCTGTCGCAGTAGATGCACCCGTGCGAGCAGCCGCGGTAGATATTCATCCCCGAGCCGCCTTCACTCGTCAGTATTCCCTTGGCATCGACAAAATGCATGCTTGCTCCTTCAGTTCTGCGTCCTCGCGAACGTCTTTACCCGATTCTTCGCGAAATGCACTTTCCCCGTTACTCCGGCTTCCCCTCGACAGGGATCTTCTCGTACTCACCTGTTTCAGTGTCGATCACGATCATGGCCGACTCCCCGATCTGCTCCCCGTTCGGCTTCGTCGAGAAAACATCCGTCGAGATCACGCCGTTCTCCTCGTAGATCTTCTCGACCGGAGTATGCCCGACCACCTGCTTATATTCTTTGGCACGGAATATCTTCGCCTTGTCGTATTGCGGACGGAACCACAGCGGCGAGTTATTCCGCCACAGGTCGGACCTCGAGGCGTCATTAATCATCGCGATGACCTCATCGATATCCGCTTTCATGAATTCATCGCCCTGCCAGCGCACGAAAATATCCGTCAGACCGCCATGCATGAAGAGGACCTTATCGATCCGGTGGATAATCGCGATCTGGCTCAGTCTCGGAAGTTCCTCCTCCAATTCGCGAAGCTTCATCACGACCGTATGCTCCGCATACGTCGAATACCCGGTCTCGTCTTTGCGCCAAGGATAACTGACATCGTGGTTTCCATAGCACCACAGCGTATCGGGATAGGCTTTCACCCAGGCGATCGCGCGGTCGAAGGTCTCCTCATAGAGGCTGATCTGAAAGCCCATATTCCAGTCATCGGGAAGATCCATGAGACACACGGCGCGCTCCGCCTTCCCCGCCTTCATGATCTCCTCGGCGCGGTCAAAGATCCACGGTTTCAGATGTATATCAGGTATAACCAGAACCTTCATGTTTCATACTCATTTCTCAAAAGCCACGAGTCCCACGGCTGTCGGATGATCCATCAGGATGAAGTCTTTTCCTTTGGTCTTATAGCGGAGAAGGATCGATGTCACGAGGATATCTCCGGCTCCGCCCATCGTCTGCACCACAGAAATAGCCAGGAGTGCGATGTTCCCGACGAAGATCGAGACCACCCCGAGCACGATCCCGAGGATCGTCATCGGCATCAGCGACCCGAAGATGTACATCGGCTTCGTTAGCGGCGACAAACATGTGCAGTAAGGCGTCAGTTTTTCCTTGATGAAGCCGTACTCGATATCCTTCTTTCCGTTCTCCGCGCCGAATCTCCAGCATGTGCCGTGGATCCACTCATGAATGACCGCCAGCGGTACGAATGACACCATGATTATAGCAATGTAGATAAAATACAGTTTGATGTTTTCGTTAAGGAGCGTCCGGATCCCGAATCCGCCGTTATAGAAATAGTACCCGGCTGCGATCGCCGCGATGAAAGGCAGTGTCAGAAGGACTCCTACGAAGTTCGCCTGCGCGATCGAGATCGTCAGATCCTTTCTCTTATAGCCCTTCTCGAGAAGTGCCGCTTCCTTGACCTTGAAGTTCTCCGCTCTCCGGATCTCCGCCTCTGTCAGCTTATGCTCTTCCTGCGTTGTTTTCTCTTTCTTCTGTCCCATTTCCGTCAACCTCGTTTCCTATTATGTTTTTCTATTGTCGTTCCGTCTCCGGCTTACGCCTCTTCTAGAAATGCACTTTTCCCTAA
This sequence comes from Clostridiales bacterium, assembly GCA_017617995.1. GTDB lineage: Bacteria > Bacillota > Clostridia > Saccharofermentanales > Saccharofermentanaceae > Scatonaster. The sequence goes on along the minus strand of JAFZVE010000026.1, from coordinate 12,707 downwards.
GGAGTCTTCTTATGCCTTATCCAGCAGTGCTTTTACCACCTTGATCATCTCATCGACCGGCTCCATACACTCGAGCGTACCCTTGATCGTATTCGGATCCTCGATCTCCGAGTCCTCCGGATCGTAGTGGTCCTTCGCACCTCCGACCTGGCCCGGCTTCGGCGCCATGCTCACGATGATCTTCTTCGGCTGCGCGTCCACATAGATGTAGTTTGTCGTATGAGCCTTGTTATAAACGATGACTTCTCTTTCTTTGCCAAATGCCCGGATCCACCCCATCTTCGGTGTGCCGAAGTCCGTCTCGACACCCTTTAGAAGCTCGAGCATCTTCGCATTATCCCAGCCCGGCTTGTTCTTAAAAGCCTTATATCCGTAGGACGTATCCTCGCCCGAGCTCAGCCAGTCAAAAAATCCCATTCCTCTTCCTCCTTTGCGACGTTCCGCCGATCCGGCATTCCTTCGCCGCGTTTCCTATAGCATTATACCCCACTTTTGAGCCAACAACGTCGTCAAACTGGCGAACTTGATGTAGATACCATTACATCATATAATTTTATTATGTTTTGTACAGATACCTCTTTTCTGAAAGCGAGGACACACTCATGACCAAAAACAAAAAATTCGCTGCGCTGCTCCTGGCCTTTGCCATGGCCACATCCTTCCTTGCCGCCTGCTCGGAAAAGGAAGAGACCACCAAGAAGAAAAAGACGAAGAAAACTACTAAAGAGACGACCGAGAGCGTCGAGCCGACTGAAGATACCGAGCCGCCGACGACTTCGGAATCTACGACAGAATCTACGACAGAATCCACCACAGAGTCCACGACCGAGTCCACTTCGGCCACCAGCACAACTAACGCAGTCGCGCCTACCGGAGGCAACAGGGGCAGCGTCGATTTTGACACGCTGTCGGATCGCATCATCGAGGCCGCCAAGAGCGTCTGTGATGCGAAAGAAGCCGATTCCAAACAGAAGGGCAACATCATCACGGACTTCGATCCTATAGACGGAACATTTGACAACGGCGCTTATGTACGGCTTTCGCCCGGCGAGATCCACGACCTCAAATTCCATATGGGGTACGAAGAACTCAATCCCGAAGATATCCAGAATTTCACGATCTTTGTGAAAGGCGCTCCGTATTATACGGCCGTCATCGCGATCGCGATCGAGGCCACAGACCCGGATGCCGCTGCGGATATATACGAAGATATGATGGTCATCACAGACGATATGGATGAGAAGACCCTCAAGGAGCTTGCTCCGGACGTCACATTCAACATCTCCGAAGAGTATGACCGGTATATGCTTGCGGTGATTTCCGAGCAGGAAAAAACGGCCATAGACATTTTCTGCCAGTGCGACGACACGGTAGTCACATTCGTCGTATTTAACGGCACACCGGACAGCGCACTTCTTACGGATTTCTATGATTTCATGCGCGAAGCGGAGCTTCCGGACATGGAGGCCTTTCTCGCCGGCGAGCTCCCTGATCCGTCCGACCCCTCGAAAGCCACTAATTCCCCGCTTTCTCCGTCTGATGTGGACAGCATCGACATCTCCTTCCACAGGATCACCGCTGACGAATTCACTTCGAAGCTCGAGGCCGCCGGATTCACCGTCATCGACAACAACCCGACCGATCCCGATTACGTTTCTGATCTGACAGCCTATAACCAGGACCTGTCCATCATGCTGACCTATAAGCTCGCAAGCTCGACACAAACCGCGAAGAATCTTTACAACGGGATCATGGATAACGCAGATCTGGCATATGCAGACGGCGAGATCAAGGCCATGAAGTCGACCGACAGTTTCATTGTCGCCATCGAGGACGCAGGGACCTTCGTCGTCCTTTACACCGAGGATATGATCATCGCGGCCATGTCCGACTACGACATCGAAAGCCTGAAGGAAGCTTTCCAGGCCATGGGCTTCGAGATCAAATGAATTCTGAAAGGATATTTCTGACATGAATCTGCATAGAAAACTTACCGCGATCCTGCTCGCACTTTCCATCTCTACAGCATGCCTTACCGCCTGCTCAGACAAGTCCGAAGATACGAAGAAGACGGAAAGGAACAAGATGTCCGAAGTTGTCGAGTCCGAATTACCGGAAACAGACACCTCCGATACGACGTCCTCAGAGCTCTCTGATACGACCTTTTCGGATACATCCGATGCGACCACTTCGGATCTATCCGACTCTGACGCCCGTTTCCATGAATTATCCGACCGTGTCATCGAGGCCGGAAAGAGTGTTCTCGGTCTTCAGGAGGCCGATGAGGAACAGAAGCAGGATATCCTCACGAAATTCAGCGCTTCAACAGAGCTCTACGAAAGAGGAGCTTACTATACGATTACTCCCGAAGATCTCGACATACTCAACTGCAGTTTCAATTTAGTATATTTAGATAAATATATCGTCAAAAACCTCACGATCCTTTCCAGGTATGTATCCATAGAAGCGGATTTCAGAGCCGCCATCATCGAAACCGTCGATGAAAGTGCGGCAGTGGATCTCTTCTCGGAAATGCTGGCACTATACTCCATTTATGACGGGGCAAAAATGGAACAGGAATCCAAAGATCTGAACTACAGATACTACTACGATTATCCGGACAATACCAGATTTGTTCTCATCATGCAGTCCGATCACAGCGTCCTGCCGTTCGTCTACTACTTCATCCGCGAGGGAAATCTGATCACATTGGTCGTATACTCCGATGAGCTGGGCAATACGTTTTTCGACGAATGCAATGACTTCATGGTCGCTGCCGGTCTCGAGGACATGCGGGCACTTCTCGACTCCAACCAGCCTTCAACCGATCCCACCGACACGTCCGACAAAACAGACACCACGACCGTTCCTGCAGATATCGATATCGAGGTCAACACGATATCCGCTGCCGAATTCAACCATGTCCTTGAAAGCAATGGCTACTCCGTATCAACGATCAATCTGGGCGATGACTATGAGGCCGCGATCATCGCATCCAACACAATTTCGAATACGCTTGTTACCTATTTCCAATTCAAATCCGATTCGGATGCGAAGGAAGAGTTCGACAAAACGAAAGAGAGTGCAGAGGAATATACGTCCACAACCAATGCCCCGTTTATTTTGGGCGATGACTTTATCATCGCCGACGAAGGCGATACCTACTCCATAATCGTTTACGCCGAAGATATGGTCATCACGATCGTGAATACGGATGGAGATGCGTCTGCCGCTAAGGAAGCACTGAATCTCCTGGGTTCCGAAATCAAGTAAAACCGACTCGATCCATACAAGAAGAACACGAACCATTTTCGAAAGGAACTTTCCGACATGAGTAAACATAGAAAACTGACCGCCATCTTACTTGCTATCTCCCTCGCTACTTCCCTTCTCGCATCATGCTCCAATAAAGAAACAGAAAAGACGACGAAAAAGAAGAAAAAAGAGACGACCGAGGTCACGGAAACCGAAGAGACAGAGCCGAGTGAGACGACCGAGACCACGCCAGATACGACTGAATCGTCAACAGAAACCACTGAGCCAACCACTTCGCAAACTAGCTCAGCCAATACCATCGCTCGGCCGACCGGAAAGACCGACCTGGGAAACTTTAAGGTCCTGTCCGACGCCCTCGTAGAAGCCGGAAAGACGGTCCTGGGCGCGAAAGAAGCAAACGAGGAACAGAAAAAGAACATCATCCGGGAATTCGATCCAGACGATACGATATTCGAAAGCGCCGCTTATCTCTGTTGCACTCCCGAAGATATGCAGGATCTCGAATTCTCCTTCGGCGGCACGGATCTGTACAAAGAAGATGTCAGTAATCTCACTATCCTGGTGAAAAACGAAGGCGACAGAGACTCTTTCGTAGCTGTATTGATCGAAGCCATTGACGATCGAACCGCAGACGAAATCTACCCGGACCTGATGTGGTCTCTCGGAGTGGACGAAAGATCGCTCCAGTCTGCAGCTCAGGGCACGGACCTCATCTACGCTCTCGACAAATCGGACGAGAACATGTTCCTTTTCGCCGCATACTCCGAGCATATGGACTTTGCGGGAGATTTCTACATCGTCCGCGTGGGCAGGATCATGACGATCATTGCGTTCTCCGGCACAGCGGATTCCGCTCTTCTCGACGAGTTCTATGCGTTCATGATCACCGCAGGTCTTGAGGACATGAAGGCCTTCCTCGATACCGGCGTGGCCATGACCGATCCGTCCGACTATACCAACACGTCCGATCCCTCCGACTCTTCCGCTACTTCTGATTCTTCCGATTCCTCCGGAAGCACTGACGCCACAGACTGATAGCACGGAAGTGAAGGACGCGATGAAGACCCTGGGCATCGAGATCGAATAAGTTTTACAGCCCTATAGCCTTTTCAATAAGCGCACGAGTCTCCTCGACCGTGCGCTTTTCGTCGCGGTAGAATACCGCAAACCCGGAATCACGAAGTTCTTCATATGCCTCTCTGGAATTGATCAGTTCGAGGCCACGACGATAGTTCGCCAGTGCCGCTTCCGGATCCTGCTCTTCCATGATCAGCTGATACAGGAACTGTTTCTCCGCATCCGGACGCTCGAAGAATCTCCGCACCGAGATCTCCGGATCAGCCAGCATAACGACTGTATGCTCAATCGGTGCGATCTCTTTCAGTTTCGCGATCGAGATATTCGTATCGACAAAGACCTTCTTTCCCCGACTGCAGATCTCCGGCAGCATCTGAAGTTCGACGATCTCACACTCCTTCTTCACCCCGTCGATCCAGGCCTTATACTCCTCCGGTGACCTCCTGATAAAGTCATGCCAGTCCTTTATGTCCCGGGTATAGGTCAGACACGGAAATTCCTTCGCATCGAGCTCGGGGAGCTTCGCATCGTGATAGTTCTCCTCACAGGCGATACCATCGTGCACCTTCGCCAGTTCCTTCACCATCGTGGACTTTCCGGCATAGGCCGTACCGATTACAAAGTATGCATTATCAAACCATAGTTTTCCCATCTGAAACGCCCTCCGTCTTCGATGTTATTCTACCGTTCGCCAAGTCTCGTATAAAGATACCGTTGATATACGCCGTCTCTTACTTCGCAAATGCAATCTTCGCGAAGTTATAGATTCCCAGGTACCAGATATCCCAGTCATGTCCACCGGATCTCTCCTGCCACGTGAAGTTCGAACCAGGGATCATGAGATCGCAGACACTCGCGAGTTCCTTTGCCGCAGCGGTTGCACTCCATCCGGCCACATCGTCCTCGGTGCCGCAGAGGTTATAGAAATAGTCGATCGAATACGAAGAGTTCTTGATGATCTCCGCCGTGGTCTCCGCCGGATTGGATGTCGGGGCCGCAGAGAATGCACCGTACCACGAGAATACGTCGAGGCACTCCCCGATTCCGATGTTGATCGTCTGCATGCCGCCCATCGAAAGCCCTGCCATCGCGCGGTGCTCACGTGCCGCAGACAGATCATATCCGTGATCCGAATACTCGGCATAGGTCGAATAGTGCGACTCGATATACGGGATGAGATCGCGTCGTAATTCATAGCCGAAGTTATAGAATGAATCGAAATCCTGATCGTGCTTACAGCCCAGTGCCTTACCATTCGGAGTGACCAGGATGATCGGCTCGATCTCCCCTCTTCCGATGAGGTTATCGAGGATATTCTTAAGCGTCGAAGTCTTGAGATTCAGTCCCCACTCACTCTCGCTACCGCCGATACCGTGCATGAGGTAAATGACGTTATACTGCTTGTCAGCGGAATAGCCGGCCGGGAGGTAGACATAAGCATTCTTCTCACAGCCCGTGCCGGATCCGATATAGTCCTTCGCGACATACGTGATCTTCTCGACCGTACCGCACTCGCCCTCGTACGCGTCCTTATATCCGGCGGGGATCTCATCCTCACACTCGACGAGTTTCTTCGGTTCTGTCGTTGCTTCTGTTGTTTCCTCTGCGGAGATTCCGCTCTCGTCCGAGACCGCTACACTCGTTCCCGCGCCGGAGTTCTCGGTGCTTTCGTCCTTCTTACATCCGCCCATCATGGAAAGGCTCACGACCAGAGCCATGCCCAGTGCCACTTTCTTCTTCATACCTGATACCTTCCTTATCCATTTCCTGAAAGTTCCCCTTTTTCCCTTGCAAATGCACTTTCCCTTGTTGGGGAACCTTGTTTATTCTACTCTTTCGTTCCCCTGCGGCGATACCGAGAAAACCTAGTAAAACACCTTACAAAATGGATGTTCTTCGAGTCGTATACTATTCAGATACTCACGAAAGGTTTCTTCGTTGTATACTTAAGAAGTAAGTTGGGGGAGTTGAAAAATTAGGGAGGCATGGTTCTTATGACATTAGAAGAATTAAAGGGTTTACTGAAAAGAAAAGCAATTATCTTCCATACAGGTGGATTCAGACCGACAAATGAACTTGGTGAGAGCTGGATCGGCGCTGTAAAGTGGATCCTTCCGGGCGAATCGATCCCCGAGGACATAGACGGCACGCCCATGATGCCCCTCGCCTCCATCTTTATCGAATCTCCGGATTATGTTCCGGAAGAGATCTCGGATATGAAACTTATTAATGTATTTGTCTCACCGGATTTCCAGAGGAACCTATTGAATCTGGACGGCTATTACTTCGTCCGCACTTATAAGTCTTTAGACGGACTGGTTCCCTGCGATTGGAAATGCGAGAATCTCAAGAGCTTCCCTCTGAAGCCGGAACTCGTCGATGATGATACACCGCAATGGGATGGTGGTATGGATCCTGAGCTTGAAGATGCGGTGATCGAGCTGGAAAACAGTGAAGGTATCGATTACTACGAGGACATCCATACGACCGACTATTCCATGCACAAAATAGGCGGCTATCCCGCTTATATCCAATCAGGCGACTGGGACAAAAGCTTCGAGTTTATCCTTCAGATCTCCTCTGATGATAAGGTAGGTCTGAACATCGTCGACAGTGGAAGCTTCTATTTCTTCTACTGCAAAGATGCGGACGACTGGGATATGCAGTGCGACTTTTTCTGATCCACCCAAGTTCCCGGAAAGAAGGAAAACCAATGTCGAAACTACAAGAGACAAGTAAATATATCAGCCTGATCCTCCGTCATAAGCCTGATGTGATCGGCATCACGCTCGATGAGCATGGCTGGGCAAATGTCGACGAATTGATCGCCGGCGTTTCCCGTACGCACCCGCTTGATATGGCGATGCTCGAAGAGATCGTCCGTACTGATGAGAAAGGCCGTTACTCCTTTAACGAGGACAAGACTCTGATCCGAGCAAATCAAGGCCACTCGATTCCTGTCGATGTCGAACTCGAAAAGGTCACTCCACCGGAGATCCTTTATCACGGTACCGGCGATCGCTTCGCCTCATCGATAGAAAAAGAAGGTCTAAAGCCCATGAGCCGGCTCTACGTCCACCTTTCTGCAGATCTCGAAACAGCGCTTAAGGTTGGTAAACGCCACGGAAAACCCATCGTCTACCTCGTCGCTTCCGGAAAGATGCAAGAAGACGGCTACGAATTCTTCCGTTCCGTCAATGGGGTATGGCTTACGAAAGAAGTTCCTGTGAAGTATCTCGAGAAAGACGCAGGAATGAACCAAGTTTAACCAATTTCTGCCATCAATCATCTCTCCTTAACCACTTTTTTCATGCTACAAATCCTCTTGTCCTATATGCTTCCACCCAAGTCTGACCTGGAAGCAAATTGTAACCATGTTCTGCTGCCGTTGCTATCTTTTCAGCAGAAGCCTTCCATCCTTCCGGAAGATTACGAAGATGCTCTGCGACATCATGTGGTATTTTGTTATTGGTGACAAAGTTGATCTCCAAACCAGCCTTTACTGGCACCGACTCTGTTACTGAAATCATTCTCTTAACGGGAACGCTCTCAGGAGTCTTCTCCAACAGTTTTCTGAGAGAAGACCAAGTATCCTCCAGTTCCTTGCGGTTCTTAATTCCGATGATTACTGATATTAGTGCAACTATGCTTACTCCCGCAACGATCAATTCCTTCTTATGCTTCTTTACCCACTCCACAAAAGTCTTTTTTTCCATAAACTGACCTCCTTTTTCATGCTTGTTCAAGGCAAGGGTAGGTTACAACTGGATTATAAATTGTTTCATACTACTTGTCGTCCACATTTTGTGAACTTAACCCCATCGAATCCATACAGAATCTTATATAGCGAGCAGCATATATATTGCCTACAGAAGCAAACGAATTCAACATTTCTACGCCTACTCTTCGATTGAAATTCCACTCCAAATCATTATCAACAATATTCCATATATACTGCATAGCAAGATAATAGTCTGCCAGATCTGACCAACTTCTTGAGCGTTTTATTGTTGTTTTCAATTCATCTATCTTTTCGTTCAATTCTGGATCATCAAGTCTAGCAGCAATTTCCTGCATGTCTTTCTCAAAATCCGGATTAGGATTGTCTATGATCTGTCTGACTTTGTGATCTCTTTTAGCTAACTGCAAGAGAGCGGAAGGTTGATTATGTAAAATCAACGGGACCGATTTCACCATTATCACCATAAAATACCAAATCGCCAACAAATTTGCTGCCACTTCGGGTTCTATTCTTTCATCTTCGTATGCCACAGAATACTCATCAAAACAAACACCCATCTGATCCATACAATCCATGTTATCCACGCTAGTTTTTTGCATTTCATCGTAAAACTCTCTATGGCATATGTATGCTTTCTTAAAATGCTCGTTCTTCATCGCTTCTTCTGAAAAAGCAATGGGAAGCACTATATTAATACTCTTCCAAAACGCTTTATTATCAATAGTAATACAACCAATCTCCGACAAATCACAAAACACTAGTTCCTCAACAGAAACCATGTAATGATTAGCGATTTTGGCTATCATTTCACCATCGGGTTTCCGCATACCATTCTCATAATTTGAGACAGTGGTCTTCTCTACATTCAGAACCGCTCCCAGTTGTTCCTGTGTCTCTCCATATGCCTTTCGCAATGAGCGTATATTGGTACCAAGTCTTATTTCATCGTCCATAAATCTTTCCTTTCTGCTCATACATTCATAGATGAGATCCCCACATTAGTAACGAGTGTGTTCGTATTACCTCGTTGTACAGAATTCTGAATTGAACATGTGCAATTCAGATCAATTCGCGCTTATATTCCACCAAAAATAGTTCTAGGAATGCGTGACGCTCTTTAGCCAGGTCCAAAGCTTCGGGCGTATTCAGCTCATCCTTGAGTTTCAGTAGTTTCTCATGGAAGTGCTCAATGGACGATTCTAAGGATCGTCCATTTTTTCCGCCATAGGCGAAGGTACGTGCGATGCCGATGGCGCCCATGGCGTCCAGCCGATCTGCATCCTGGACGATCTTTCCTTCGATGGTTTCGGGGATCTTCCCTCTGTTCTTACTGAAGGAAACGGCATTGATTATCTCGCAGATGCTATCTATCCTGGCCTCATCGATATTCTGGCCACGCAGGAACTTGCGGGCGTTTGCATTATTCTCAGTTGGAAAGAGTTTCGAATCATCGACATCATGGAGAAGTGATGCCAAAGCCACAAGTTCCAGATCGCATTCAGGATAATTGGACCCGATGTTCACTGCATTTCTATACACACGCATCGTGTGATCCGCGTCATGCCCATCTGCATTGTTTCGGAACAGCATCTGGACAAAATCCTTGGCACCCTCTATTACTCTCATCTCCATCTCAGGCATATGCTTTCTCCTATATAACAAAGACCCGACGCGGTGCGCATCAAAAGAGAGGCGTGTCGGGTACAGATCCTCGTAAGATATCGGACAAGAAGATCCTCATCCGATACCGTCATTATAGCTTTCCTATCAGGACGTGTCCACTAATCCCAATACATCAGCCGGCTTATGTCTACCTGCATCTCACCTGTACATTCCGGGCACTTCAGAGTAGATCTTTCCTGTTCATCAACCAGTTTACAAACACCATTGCATTTATCGCATCGATGCGTATATTCGGCCAGCAGCTTATACTTTCTCGGATTCTTCAGATCAGCAGGCATCGCATACGGTATGTCTTTCTTCAGATGCACCGGGAGATACATGGATAGGTTTAGATCCGTCTTCGGGGTACCACACTCCTCGCACACGAAAAAGTCGCTCTCGCAATTCACCTTTACATCAGCATGCTCTTCGAGGAGTTTCTGCCATTCTTCTCTGTACTTACCGGCTCTTATCTCGTCAACAGTTCGTTTGCAGAGACTCGGAAACAACATGCCAATTCCGGTTGCTGCGTAGAACTCGTACCCACACTTCTTACAAACATATAAATCCGCGTTTCCCATACTCCATTACCTCATATCTTCAATACTCTCAATCATTTCATGTGTACATATGCCTTTTCAGAAATCAATCAGACATACCTCGATGTTGATCACCCGGAATGTTCCCTTTGGCTCGATCCTGCTGATACGACCACACAAGAGCTTTCCGGCATCCATGAGCCTCGCGAAGATGAGGTTATCAGTCTCCGGGATGTAACCAAGTTTTTCCTTGCTCTCTGTCATGACGACAATTGCGTTACTGTCAAACTTGTTGTTTTCGCGCTTCAAGAGAAGCTTTTCGCCGCACCGGATCCTGTCCAGGACCGTCTCATCCTCGAGGAACATGGTTCGCGAGATGTACGTATCAAAGAGATGAATCTCACGGATCAGCGGCTTAATCGCCTCACCCAGAGCATGGCCTTCCAGCACAGAAGCAAGTTCCGCTTTGTTATCCACAATCAGTTCTCTATCCATACAAATTCGGCACCTCCCTCAATTAACATTTTCCGAAGTACGTCTGCCAGTTCCTGACTGTAGGCACGGTACTCGGCCAGTTCCTTCCTGTACATTTCTTTCCGCATCTCAAACTTCTCCGGATCAGTAAGGAATTCTTCGAAGATGTACGGTTCCGATGTGAGGATTGCATTGATTTCCTCTTCGAGACGCTCGATACGTTCACTGATGTTTGTAATCTCCACTGGCACATCGGACATACCACAGGCCTTCAGAACACGGCGTGCCAGGATCTCGAGGTTCTCGAGTTCTACATCATCGTTGCAGTGATATGCCACCGTGATTCTTGTCCAGAGCTCAGCGATTTCAGGATTCGCAACTACTTCCGGGTTGATATCCGGATGCAGGGTCTTCGCCAGTCGGCGGTAGGTACGCTTGGCCCGCTCGACCTTATAATCCGGAGTACGCTTTGCCCCTTCAGCCTGTTTTCTGTCAGCCAGCATCTCCTGAAGCTGCCTATTGTAGAAGACCATCGCCCGCTCGATATAGTTCTTCACTTCCGAGAGATCGATCGGCATACAGTGATTGAGCGCTGTCTGACAGAACGCGATCATCTTTTTCTTCTTGATGCACTCGATTTTCATCTCGTATACCTCGAGCATGAGATCGCCGAATTCCTTCATATAGGCGATATGAATCGAGCGTGCATCCTTCAGGAGCTGGTCACGCTTGAGGAGGAGTTCCTCATACTTCATATATGCTTCGCAGCTTTTCCAAATCAGTTCATCCATACTGCACCTCCATGTCAAAGAGCTCATCGTAAAGGTATACGATCTTCTTTCCGTCGATCTGCGCCTTCTCAAAGAAGTCACGAGCATTCCTGTACCACTTTCCCTCGAACCGGATAACGTTACCATCCTCGTCCGGTTCCACCTCGATGACGAAGCGTCTGCCATCGTAGAGAAACGCCATCTTACAGGGCATCTTCCAGATCCAGAAAAGATCATAGACAGACAGCCTCATATCTTCCGAACGTGGTTCCACCTCGTGCATCAACGTTACGATATAGTCCATCAGCTCGATGTTTCCCCACCAGTTCGGATTATCCCGGATCGCCTCACTGAGGATCCGAGTCGCCTCTTTCAGGATCCGATAGGCCTTGGTCTTTCGCCCCTCTTCTACAAGGATTCCCGCCATTCGGTATGCGACATCCGGATATGCGATCGTCATCAGGCAATTTCCATCCGGATCACTCACCCTTGCAAAGATGTCTTTAATCATAAGACTGTACTTAACTTCGCTTTTCCGGACATAGTAACCATAGTGGTACATATCCGCCAGTTTGTACCCGCAACAGATAGCTGTGATCTCATTCCCGCTTTCCACGCCCTGGCTGAAGCACTCGTAGGCCTTCCTGTAGTCGACCACTCCGTTCTGGCCGTAATACCAGATGTATCCCAGTTCCTCGATGGATGAGATGTGCCCGAGCGCTGCTGCCATCTCCAGATACTTGACCTCGAGATCGAAACGGCGCTCTTCGAGGTAAAACCATGCGAGGTTATGCATATCTTTCGGATTGTGATAGGTGTGGATGAGGAAGAGCTGGGCTTCCACGAACAGGAACTTATCCTCATCCGTCGGATTATCGTTATAGTAATAATCCGAGATAAGACGCATGGCTTCGTATCTTGTCATATCGGCACACCTCCTCTCATCACCTCAGGCGTTAACGAGACTCTCCGGTCTGATCATGACCGTGCTTTTGGTTCTCTAGGTCTCTCTTGACCTCTTGACCTCGTTGAATGAAATAGTAATACTAGACTAAGATCTCACAGAATAACGCAGAAACGATTTTGGGGCATTTCCGAGCCGATTTTCGGTATGTTTTTTCTCCGAAACATGCTATAATCCAAGTAAATTCAGTTGCTTTGGTTATT
>JAFZVE010000025.1 GCA_017617995.1 Clostridiales bacterium | reverse complement strand
CGTTCCATATATTCCGTGATGCGCGAAAGATCAGAAAGAAGGATCTCTTTCTCCTTTCCCTCGACCGAAAGCCCCGCAAGCTTCGCCACGCGCTCCAGTTCTTTTTCCGCAGTATGATCCATAAACACTCCTAAACCGCTGTACTTCTTATCATTTTACATCAAAACCTGCCTCCCTCGACAAGCCTGTTATAATATAATAAGTCTGGTGTGCAGAAAGAAATTCCGTGCACCAAAGTGAACCGGGAAGAAAGGACGCAAAAACACATGGTTTCTCTGTTGATCAGAAAACTTGTTCCAGAAGTGAAGAAAGATGCGAAGCAGCCTCAGGTGCGCCGTAAAGTCGGCAGTATCTGCGGAGGTTGCGGTATTTTCTTTAACCTTCTCCTTTTCCTGGGAAAACTCATCATGGGTCTTCTGACACACTCGATCGCCATCGTCGGTGATGCGCTAAACAACCTCTCCGACGCGGGATCGTCGATCATTACGCTCATCGGGTTCCGCCTGGCGGGCAAGGCTCCTGACGCCGACCATCCTTTCGGACACGGGCGTATTGAATATATTTCCGGACTTCTTGTCTCGCTCCTGATCTGTATCATGGGCTTTGAACTCGGAAAATCCTCCATCGAGGGCATCATCCACCCGACTGCCGTAGACTGCACGCTGCCTGCGATCATCATCCTGCTCGCCTCGCTCGTCGTAAAGGCGTACATGATGTACTACAACTTCCATTGGGCGAAGATCATTGATTCCGCCGCCATGAAAGCAACGGCGATCGACAGCCGAAACGACATGATCTCCACGTCCGTCGTTCTTCTCGCCGTAATCTCCACCAAGTTCACGTCTCTTCCTGTGGACGCATATATCGGTGTTGCGCTGGCCGTCTTTATCCTCTATTCCGGAATCAATGCGGCCAAGGACACGATCGAACCGCTCCTCGGCACCCCGCCGTCCAAGGAATTCCTCGACCGCATTTCCGAGATCGTTCTTTCCCACGAAGCCGTCAGCGGCATTCACGATGTGGTCGTCCATGACTATGGTCCGGGCCGGAAGATGATCTCCCTGCACGCCGAAGTTTCCGCATTCCAGGATATGTTCTATATCCACGACTGCATCGATAATATCGAGATGGATCTGGCCCGCGAGCTGGACTGCGAAGCGGTCATTCATATGGATCCGATCGACACGAAAAACAAAGACCTCATGCGTCTTCAGGACGAGACAAAGGAAATCGCCAAAAGCATCGATCCACGGATCACGATCCACGATTTCCGCATGGTCCCCGGCGAAAGCCACACCAATCTCATCTTCGATATGGTCGTCCCGCACGATGTTTCCATTTCGGAAAAAGAACTGGTCCATCGCGTGCAGCAGGAAGTCCAGAAATCGCACCCCCATCACTACTGTGTGATCAAGATCGACCGGTCGTACGTATAGATCGGAACCGCTTATGAAAGAGACGACATACATGAACACTGACCCGAAGAACAACACTGAAAATCCCGCCCTCGGAACTTCTTCCGCTAAGGGCGATTTTTCAAAGGGTAAGATTCCGTTTCTCATCCTGAAACTCGGCCTTCCGATCATGCTGGCCGAGCTGGTCGTCGTTCTCTATAACATCGTTGACCGCGCCTATATCGGACACATGGGAGACAACAGCACCTACGCCATCACAGGACTTGGCGTGTGCTTTCCTTTGATCACCCTGATCAGTGCTTTTGCCAACTTATGCAGTACCGGAGGAACCACGCTGGCCACGATTGCCAGAGGAGAAAAAGACGATGCCAAAGCGCAGCGCATGCTGAGCACGTCTTTTACGCTTCTTCTCCTGATCGGCGCCACGCTCACCGTACTTCTCTTCGCTTTCGCACCATGGCTCCTGGAACTTCTCGGTGGCGATGAATTCTCGCTGCCTTACGCAGTCGGCTAT
>JAFZVE010000001.1 GCA_017617995.1 Clostridiales bacterium | reverse complement strand
GCGAGAGGGATCCGCAGTAAGCAAGAGAACTTCTGGTATTCGGAGTCGCGTTGGGCAACACCAGAGCGTATCACCTCCTGGCGCTGGCGCTTTTCGAGGAGGATCCGAACGACGAACGTGCGGTGAACCTCGAGATGGTTGCGGCGAAGGGCGGATTTAACCGTTCGTCCATGACGCTGGCGTACTATTTCCTGCAGAAGGGCGATGTGGCGCCGGATAAGGAAAAGGCCAAGTATTATTACCGCCAGGCGGCGAATCAGGGAGATTCGACGGCTGCTTTTGAACTGGCGGAGCTTCTGAGTTCGGAAGAGAATAATCAGGATCAGAGCGTGCAAAAAGAGATCGACGCGCTCTATCACATCAGCGCGGAAAACCGGCATCCTCTGGCGGCGTTCCATCTGGCGAAGCAGCTCGAAGGAACCGGCGACGAAGAAAAATATGTGAAGTACATGAGTATCGCGGCGTCCGGAGGCATCGCGGAGGCGGCGCTGGAAATGGCGGAGCGGCATTTCTGGGGAAACAAGATGGCGATCAATATTCCGGTGAGCAGCGCGCTGTTTAAATTTGCCGCGGACGAGCTCAGCTCGGACGAATATGCCGCAAAAGGCGCAATCACGAGGATCATTACCAGAAATGAGAATAAGTTCTGGGCAATCGGGAATTACAGGATGGACCGATTGGAGAAGAACCTTCTTTCGACAAAGAAGACGAACGAAGATCCGAAGCATGCAGACGAATCGAAGGAGTGTCTACAGAAACTGGAGGAGCTGGCGAAGGGCGGACTGGAACTGGCGAAGATCTTCCTGCCACTTGCGAAAATACTGGTTCTGGATTCTAATCTAAAAGCGGCGGCGGACCAGGCTCTTCTTGAAGAGGTCCGCGCACTTCCGGATTCGCGGGAGAAGATGTTTTTCCAGGCATTGACGTATGCGTGCATCGATAAGGATGACATTGCCGGATCGGTGCTCCGGTTCAAAAAACTTCGTGATGAAATGCAGGTAGGAAATGTGAACCACTTCCTCGGAAATCTCTACCGTAGCTATGCTTTCGGAACCAGAAAGACCCGGCGCAATAACATGTCGATCCTTTCCTTGCAGCATTCTTTTCATACAGCTGCTTCGGCATCTTCGAAGCCAGAGAAAAAGACGAAACAGGAAGAAGCGCTTGGCGTGGCAAAAGAATACTACCTCGAAGCATACCGAAACGGGGAAGTGGACAGTCCTTTCATGTTCTATCTGGCATCGGGAGAAGAGTTGAAGCTGATCGAGAAAAAAGCGGAAATCGGGCTTTATATCATGGCGGCAGCAATCTGGATCCTTCTTTGCCTGTACTACTATACTTCCGGGCGTGCCGGCCAGACGTGGGAGGAAAGGGTCCGTACGTATTACTATATCCTTTTCGGGATGATCACGATCACGTTGGGGATCCGTACCCTGCTCATAATATTCAGTGGTGTGATCCGCCGCTCGCAAAGGAAAAAATACATGAAAGAACTTTATCATAATTACGATAAGAAATGAGGAAACAGCATGGCGGTACATGTAGTTTTATTTGAACCGGAGATTCCGCAGAATACCGGAAATATCCTTCGTACTTGCGTGGCAACCAACACGAAAGTACATATCATCGAGCCGATCGGTTTTTCACTTACACCGGAGACGCTGAAACGTTCTGCATCGAATCATCTGGAGATGGCAGAATACACGATCTACAAAGATTTCGAGGATTTCGAATCGAAGAATCCGGGCACATATTTTTACATGACACGATACGGTAAAAAACCACACAGTTCTTTTGACTTTGCAAAGGTGGAAGGGGATATCTACTTGATCTTCGGAAAAGAAAGCACCGGTATTCCTTATGACCGGCTTCGCGCGCATCTTGATTACTGCTTCCGCATCCCGATGTCCGGAAACTGCAGAAGCCTGAATCTTTCAAATGCTGTGGCCATCGCACTTTATGAGGTGATGCGGCAACTGGATTATCCGGAACTTTCCTTTACTGAAGTCCAGAAAGGGGAAGATTTTCTGGAGTCTTTCGACATTCATCCGATTGGGAAGAAAGAAGGTCTGCTATGACTCAGAACGAGGTAACGACACCGAAAGAAGAGATAGAGGTTCCTGTTTCGAAAAAGAGGGATTACAGTAAGCTCTCCTGGGCAGCATTATTCTGGCTGCCTGTTGTAGGGATCCTTTCCGAGTGCTGCTTCGCCGGCATGATCGGAAACCGCGTGACGCTGCACATGCTGCTTCTTTCTGTCAGCATGACTCTCTTTCTGGGTCTCATCGTGTTCCTCGTTCCCAAGAAGAAATTCCGTGTGATCGCAACGGGTATCCTCACCATGGTGCTTGCCATCATCTATATCGCGCAATACGTCTACTACAGGATCTTTGCGACCATCTTTGTGTGGGCCTCGCTTGAAGGAACCGGAAATGCTGTGGCGGAGTACAACAGCGTGATGTTTTCTGCGATCGGAAGAAGCTGGTTCGGTATCTTGATCCTGCTCCTTCCGTCTGTCCTCTACTGGGTTTTAGTAAGACGGTTCGTAAGAGAGATCCCGACAGAAAAAAAGAGATACGTTCTCACATTGGCAAGTGCTTTTGCCGTAGTAACGGTGATCGGAACAGGACTTGTGCTTTCGGACAGAACAGGTGCGGCCAGCCCGAGAAGACTTTATCTGACTGAGTTTTCGCAGGATGCGTCGCTTCGGGAATTCGGACTTCTTCCGACCATGGGCCTCGACTTCCGGTTCAATGTGATGAACATTTCCTGGGAAGAAAGGTCTGATGTTGATGTCAGCAGTATTGTGATCGAGACGGCAGCGCCGACTGAAACCACCGCGGCTCCAACATTTACACCGACGCCGGTTCCTCCTACAAAAGCACCTGAGGCGACCGCTACGCCTTCTCCGACACCATCGCCGACACCGACGCCATATCCGAAAAATACGCTGGACATCCAGTTCGACCTGGAGGAAGACGATAAAGTCTATCGGAGCATGAACGAGTTTTTCTCACAGAGAGCCCCGACGACCATGAACGAATATACAGGACGTTTTAAAGGCAAGAACCTGATCCTGATTACGGCCGAAGCGTTTTCCGGATTCGTGATCGATCCGGAACTGACGCCGACGCTGTATAAACTCTCTACGACCGGCTTCGTTTTCAACAATTTCTACACGCCGGAATGGTATGTCAGCACTTCGGACGGAGAGTTCGTCGAGACGACCGGACTGATTCCGAAATCCGGTGTCTGGAGCTATACGAAGATCGCGAAAAACTACATGCCGTTTGCATTCGGAAACCAGTTTGCTGCGCTGGGATATCAGACCTATGCGTACCACAACAACACGTACACGTATTACCACAGAGACCGCTCGTATCCGGTCATGGGCTATACTTACCGCGGCCTCGGAAACGGACTGAACGTGAAGAAGCAGTGGCCGGAATCAGATGTCGAGATGGTCGAAGATACGGTTCCGGAGTTTCTGAATGGCGAACCCTTCCACGTGTACTACATGACGGTAAGCGGACATCTTCCGTACGCATTCGGGGATAACCAGATGTCTTCGAAGAACCGCGATCTGGTAAAAGATCTGGACTACAGCAGTGGCGTAAAAGCGTATATTGCCTGCCAGATCGAGCTGGATCATGCACTGGCACTTCTTCTTGAAGAACTTGAAGCGGAAGGGCAGCTGGAGAACACTGTTATCGCACTTGGTGCAGACCATAATCCATATGGCCTGACGGCTTCCGAATATAGAGAACTTGCAGGAAAGAAAGTAACGTATCCTTTCTCCTATTTCGAGAATGCGTTCATACTCTGGTGCGGCGACATGGAAGAGCCGGTCATCGTTGACAAGTATTGTTCCAGCCTCGATATTGCGCCGACACTGGCGAACCTTTTCGGACTTCCGTATGACTCCCGTCTCTACATCGGGACAGACATTTTTGCACCGGAACCAAACTACGTGATCTTTAACGACAAGAGTTTTATTAACGATAAGATCATGTACGATGCAGGAAGCCGCAAAGTCACGATGCTCGTAGATGAAGAAATCTCAGATGAATACCTGAAAGAATGCATCGAATATGTGGACGATCTGTTCTATTACTCAGCAAGGATCATCGACAAGGACTACTATGGATATCTCTTCCCGGATGGTGTGCCGTGGCAGGAAAAGAGGGAGAGCTGACGGACGGCTTTAGGCTTTTCCGTTCTTTCCTTTTCTCTTTTTCTTCGCCTCGAAAAGGCTCTGGTCGGCCTGCATGATCATCTCGGATGCATCGAGCTGGTCTTCGTAAGTGGAGAAACCAAAACTCATCGAGAGCGTAACTCTCGTCTCT
>JAFZVE010000024.1 GCA_017617995.1 Clostridiales bacterium | reverse complement strand
TCTCCAGTTACGGATAGGGTTTCCACCGATGCAACCTTCCTTTTCTACAAAATAGAATTGGATGAAGTGTCTGGCTTCTTCTTCAGAAAAATCCAGTCCACGAATCTGTGCTGCTTGGATAACTTCTGTTTCCGTAGGAATTTCGGATGGGCCTGCCTGACATGACAGACAATTCTTATTATCATTATCATCGTCATTGTCATGGTCATTATCATAGTCATTTTCATTGTCATTATCATTATCACCATCCGAATGAAATGCATTCGCATCCGAATGAAATGCATTTGCATCCGTGTGCTGTGCATCTGCATCCGCATTAGACCACCTTCTTCTGGCGGCGGCCTTGTTCTTCCTGCAACGCTCCTCGTAT
This sequence comes from Clostridiales bacterium, assembly GCA_017617995.1. GTDB lineage: Bacteria > Bacillota > Clostridia > Saccharofermentanales > Saccharofermentanaceae > Scatonaster. The sequence continues at coordinate 42,615 of JAFZVE010000024.1, read as the reverse complement.
GCTGCGTTGTTTGCATCAATAATCGGCTTTATAGCGTTGATTGCAACCTCCACCTTCGAATTTGCTATGCGCGGTTCCTTGCCTTCTCCTACGTCAAACATCGCATAGGCAAATTCCGTGATTAGTTCAGGATCTTCCAGAAGATCCATGTAGTATCTCCAAGACGGATATACTACAAAAGCTTTCTGTTTCATTGGGCATTCCTCCTTTCTTTGTTGATACTTTCGGATTTTCTCATCCGACATTGTTCGAGTGCTTCTCGATCCACTCCAGGAACCGGTCAGAAGAAACCAGAAGTCTCTTTCCAACTCGAAGTGTCGGGAATGATTCCGAGTTCATCAGATTGTAGGCACCCTGCTTCGAGATCCCCAGGTACTTGGCGACCTGCATGGCGTTCATTACGGCCGGTACACTTACTTTCATTTCCTTTTCCATAATCCTTTCCTCCTTCCTGTTTTTCACTAGAACATCTGTTCGTTTTCTGCAGTATATCACTTGACAGAATAGATTGCAATAGGGTATTATGTACCTAATCTAATTTGAGAGGACACAAAAATGCAGATTGCACCTATTTTTTCATTAGACGAACTGGGAACCGATATCCGGGTAGGAATCACTATGAGCGACGGAAAAGAACTCTTCTTTGTGACCGGCAAAGATGAAAACGGTCCGGACGATCTGATACCTATGTCATTTACTTGCGGCTACGGTGTGGCTTTTGGAGATCTGATCGGTTCTGTAGAACAGATGGACGGCATTCCTGATCCTGAAAAGGCCATTTCTTTGATTGAAGAGACATACGAAGCGATCAAGGCGCTCATTCATTCTACGCGCTCCAGAGATAAGGTGGATATGATCAACGCCGTTCTATCTACCAGTAATCGGCTATTCAAAAGCGAGGTAGATTCTTCTGACAGCAGGAACCTGCTTGCACTGCCTCTTCTTGTTGAGGTCATCTCGGGAATCGTGAAATCCGGAAAAAAGTATAACTTCAAAACGAGCGATAAGATCCTTTCTTCCCTGAAGAAGTATCAGAAGTTACTTACTGTTTTCGCTGAGGATGTTATGCTTTATGACAAGAATAACGAGCCTGCAATAGCGCTTACGAAGATTGATCGGAACAAGATCCCCTCTCTCTCGTATTCGGGGCTGACGTCTGTAATGGTCAATAATCCCTATTCAGGACCGAAGTATATAGAAACATTCGTACCGGACACATTCGATGACCTGATCTCGTATCTGTGCAACAAATACGTCCAATACTATCACTTCCAGTGCTGTTCGAACTGCAGAAGATACTTCGCTTTTGCCACAGACAGCAAGATCAAGAACTGTCCGAGAGTGATCGAGACTGCACGGTACGAAAAGGATATCGGAAAAACGTGCTTTGCTGTCGGACATCTTCGCTCGCATGTACGGAATCTATATAGCGATGAAACACAAATACTGTACCAGAGGAACTATAAGGCAACTTTCGCAAGGAAGAAGAAGGGACAGATCTCCGAAGATCATTTTGCTGTGTGGAGTGAGATGGCGCGAGCTATGCGTGATCTGTGTCTCTCGGGCGAAATAACTTACGAAGAACTTGAACAATGGTTCAAGGAGAATTACTTACGGGAATAAGTGGACTGACTGACACTTGTTTATACATACCAGAGGAAAGGAGGAAAAATGGCTAGAATGAAAAGAAACGCAAACGGAAGTGGTTGCATAAGATTACGCGCAGACGGAAGATGGGAAGGAATCTATTCCATTCCTGCGATCGATGGCGCCGGAAAGTATGTACGCAAATCTGTGTATGGCAAGACACAGGAAGAGGTCAGGAAGAAACTGACTCAGATTACCGGTGAGATTGACGAAGGGACCTATGTCGCTCCTTCAAAGATGAAACTCTCTGAGTGGATCGATCTTTGGTTGGAAATCTACGCTAAACCTGCGGTAAAACCAAAGACTCACATCGCATATGAGAGTGTTTGCAACAATCATATTAAACCGATGATTGGTCATATTCCGCTCAAGTCGATTACAACCACCGCGATCCAGTTGTTCTATAACAAACTTCTGGAAAAAGGAAATCTTTCCTGCAAGACGATTAAGAATATCCACGCCATTCTGCACAAGGCATTGGAACAGGCATTTCTGGCAGGAGAGATCAAGCAAAATCCTGCAAGCAGATGTACTCTTCCCAAGAGTATGAGACACAAGATTGAACCACTGGATGATGAATCTATAGCATCGTTTTTGAGCGCTATCCGAGGTCATCGGTTTGAAAATGTGTATTATCTTACACTGTTTACAGGTCTTAGAAAAGGCGAGGTGCTTGGATTGTCCTGGGATTGCGTTGATTTTGAGAACAATATGATTCTGATCAATAAGCAGCTGCTAAACTACCCACACAGTGAAGTTTCTTATGATTTGTCAACGACAAAGAGTGGTAAGGAACGATATGTTCCTGTTGCTTCATCGGTAATGACTATGCTAAGAAAACAGAAGATCTGGCAGGAAGAGTGTGCTAAGAAGGCGGGCTCAGGATGGAACAACGAATGGAATCTTGTTTTTACCGATGAAATCGGAAGGCATCTTTGTCATGAGACTGTGTACAGGAATTTCAAACGAATAATGAAGAGTATCGGCATGGATGGTGTACGATTTCACGACTTGCGCCACACATATGCAGTTGCTTCGTTGGAAAGCGGAGATGACATCAAAACGATCCAAGATAACCTGGGACATGCTACGGCTTCCTTCACGCTTGATGTATATGGGCACGTCAATAAACAGATGAAGATGAAGTCAGCACAAAATATGCAAAATTTTATCGATAGAGTCTCATAGAAGCCATAGGATAATGATGCAATTGTGGTCAATTTTGTGGTCAAAATGAGATTGTAACGAAAACAAAAATCCCGAAAGCCCGTAATATCAGGCTTTCAGGATTCTATAGAACTGGTGGAAACTATGGGGTTTGAACCCATGACCCCTCCCCTGTGAAGGGAATGCTCTCCCGCTGAGCTAAGCTTCCGCCGAATATAATATCACAGATCGGAGATAAGTGGCAACTGTTTTTGAGTGGAGTCAGGCTCATCCGTTCCCACGGCGTGCGATTCCCAAGTTCTTATGGGATTTAATGAACGTTTAATAATTCCCGCTGTATCATGAGGTCAAGAAAAACGAAAGCGAGGATACAGCGATGACAGATTTTGATATTACGATTAAGGGTGCAGGCAGAATCAATGTATACGGAACAAAAGATAACACAGTGGTTTTCCCGGTGACGGCGAAGATCGATACAGCTAGAAAGAAGTTCGATGTGGCAGTGGATGGGGAAGCGGAAGTTTCGATCGGTATCCCGGAGAAGGCAGGAAAAGTAGAGATCGCTTGCGCGGATGCGGGCATCTCCCTTACGAACCTCAGCTTTGAAGAACTGGAGATCGACGGAAAGGGCCATCTTAAGATCACAGTTTCCGATATCGAAGGCTCCCTGGAGATCAATCTGATCGGCGGCGAGGCTGAACTTACCGTGCCTTCTGACTTTTCTTTCCGTGCGAAGAATAAGGGCCATGGCTGCTCGATCGAAAGTGAGATCGCCGAGTCCGCTGACGCTTCGAATGTCGTCGAACTGAACGGTAAGGACAGCAAGCTTACGATCTCGGCAGAATAATGAAAGAAATGGCGAGAATGCGCATACTTCTTTTCGGATGATTCGATTACAATGAAACTAATGTAGGAGTTTCCCGGCACTTGTTCGGGCGGGGCATGACCCGTCGTACAGGTGCCGGTCATGTATGTGAATACGAAGAAAGTGAGGATGTGCGTATGAAGGTCAAATGGGGTGTGCTGGGCACGGCGGCGATCGCGTCGTATGCGACGATTCCGGGGATGCAGCAGGCAGAGAACTGTGAGCTCTATGCGATTGCAGGAAGATCGGAAGAAAAGGTCGCGAAGTTTAAGGAGAAGTTCGGATTCGAAGTCGGCTATGTCGGCTATGAGAAGCTCCTTTCTGATCCGAATGTCGAAGCAGTCTATATCCCTCTTCCGAATGACATCCATAAGGAGTGGGTGATCCGTGCGCTGGAGGCAGGAAAACATGTCCTCTGTGAAAAACCGCTCGCGCTGAATGCGCAGGAGGCACAGGAGATGTTCGATGCGGCCCGGCGTAATAATGTTACACTCGTGGAAGCATACGCATATCTGCATGGACAGTACATCGAGTCGCTCTGCAAGGACGTCCGTGAAGGAGTCATCGGAGACATCCTTTATATCGATACGGCCTTCCTGACCCAGGGGTATAAGGAAGATTTCCGCCTTCACAAAGAGCAGGGCGGCGGTATGATCTATGACCTCGGCTGCTACTGCACGACCATGACGCTCTCTCTTCTTCGCGCACGGGCATCGCGCTATGTGGACGATGCTTCTTCGGCCGCCATGGACGAGGCGCTGACTCCGGAATATATTCGTGCAGTGGGTGAGCTGACCGATGAGGGTGTCGATGCTTTTGTAGGAGCCATCATGAAATTCCCGGGCGGCGTTCGTGTTTCCTTTGATGTAGGTATGGTCCTCGGTGTCAACGGATTCGGCCGCTATGACCGTCTCTATATCCACGGTACGCGCGGTGCGATCCGCTCGGAGGTCGAGTATAACCAGGAAGGTTCGCTCTCGTATCGCATCTTCCGCGAGGGCGAAGTCATCGAGCGTTCCGTGAAGGTCGACCAGAATTATAAGCTCGAGGTCGAACAGCTCGGGCGCTGCATCCGGAACGGGGAGACACCGCACATCACACCGGAATTCTCGATCCGCAATGCGAAGATACTTGATGCACTTCTTCACGAGGTCGGATATAACTGAGTTTTCAGAATAAAACAGATGAACACGAACCGCTCATTTCGGTTCGTGTTTTTTTGTCCGGAAGAAATCAGATGAAAGATTCTTGTTCGTCCTTTCTGAGATGTAGTATCATGTTAGCAGAGTCTAACCTTTGTCTGGTGAGTCAGGCAGGGCAACATATTTGCTTAAGAAGGATACGATCATGGATGTTTTTATCGGATTGATGATACCGTTTCTGGGCACTGCGCTGGGTGCCGGCTGCGTCTTCTTTATGAAGAAAGAACTGAGTATGCCGGTACAGCGTGCACTGACGGGATTTGCCGCGGGCGTCATGGTGGCGGCATCGATCTGGAGTCTTCTGATCCCGGCGATGGATCAGTCGGAGGATAAGGGAAAGTTCGCTTTCCTTCCGGCGGCAATCGGATTCTGGGCCGGTATTCTATTCCTTCTGCTTCTCGATCACATCATCCCGCACCTTCACATGAATACGGATAAGTCGGAAGGTCCGAAGAGTAAGCTTGCGAAGACCACCATGATGGTCCTTGCGGTCACGCTCCATAACATCCCGGAGGGCATGGCCGTCGGTGTCGTGTATGCCGGATTTCTTGCGAAGAACAACACGATGACCTTGGGCGGTGCGCTGGCACTTTCCTTAGGTATTGCGATCCAGAATTTCCCGGAAGGCGCGATCATCTCGATGCCTCTGCATGCGCAGGGAAAGAGCAAAAAGTGGGCATTCGGTGCAGGGGCTCTGTCCGGTATCGTGGAGCCTGTCGGTGGCGTTCTAACGATCCTAGCGGCCGGACTTCTGGTACCGGCGATGCCGTATCTCCTTTCTTTCGCTGCCGGCGCGATGCTCTATGTCGTTGTTGAAGAACTGATCCCCGAGATGTCTTCCGGCGAACACTCGAATATCGGTGTAATTGCATTTTCTTTCGGCTTCACGCTCATGATGGCCCTCGACGTCGCACTGGGATGAGTACACACGTATCTGCACTTGTTTTCTTGTCTTTTCCCTGCATGCAAGTTAGAATGAAACATGGGGATAGATCCGCAGGTTCGCCTGCGTGTGCGGAGCAGGAAGATGAGAGTTTTTGTTAATCAGAAAAGCATCGGGAAAAGAAGGAAGATCGAGCCCGTGCCGCTGGACTATCCGAGTGCGCCGGGAAATGTCCGCGCGCTGATCGAGGAGACCGTGAAGATCATGGTGGATGCGTTCATAAAGCGGCTCGAAAACAAACCCACACCACTATCAGATGAGGAGATGGAGAATCTCGCCGGCATCGGCAAGATCTCGTTCGGCATCCTCAATAATGACACCAGACCGGACCTGCAGAAAGCGATCGATACGGCGCTTCTGGCCTATCAGGACGGGCTGGTCTGTATATTCATTAACGATGAACGTATCGAAGTCCCGACAGAGAATCTGGCCGGCCCGACGCCGGAGGATATGGAGAAGAGAGAGCTGGAACTTCATGAAGGCGACCGGCTTACATTCGTGCGTCTCACGATGCTCGCCGGACGCATATGGTAATCGCCGGATCGGACGCCCCGGTCATGGCGGAAAGCAAGCAGAGAATCATGTAGGAGAAAAAGAATGAGTAGTACGGAAAATAAGTATAAGATCGCGCAGAAAGTAAGAACAGAAATCAATGCAAGACGCGACAAGCGTGCAGCTGCCCTGAGTAAGGAATTTTCAGATTTCCTTCGGACTCTCGGTGTGAAGAACAAACTTGATGGTATTGGAAAGACGTTCGAGGAGACGATCAAGACCGAGAAACCTTCTGCGTTCTTCCGTAAGTATGAGAAGGAACTTCTGAAGATCATCGATAAGGATTACATCCCGCTTCTTTATACCGCGATCGATGGCTGTAATGAATGGCAGATCAGTTATTCGGCATACAGAAGATCCTACCGCAGTCCGGACTACGCCTACTACAAAAAAGTGATCTCGGATATCGTCAAGGATTTCCAGACGTTCACGGCGATGGAGACAGATATCTACGATCTCTTCGAGCTCCGTATCTCCGATGACATGAAGGACTTCAAAGAACTGAATTCTCAGTATGGTCTGGTCTCGCCGTATATCATCTTCGCACTTCTTGAAAAGGGCGATAAGAGGCTCGAGTCCATCATCGAAAAGCAGGTGTTCGAGGATGGCGGCGTACTGGAACTTAACACGATCCGCGGCATCTTCCTCAGTAAAAACACCCGCATGTATGAACTGATGAGAAAGCTCCTTCTGGCCGCGCGGCTTCAGGAAGGACTTCGCCAGGCGATCTGCGAGAATATGGACTTCGGTACGAAGGAAGCATTCCTCTATCTACTCGATACCATTCTGGAAAATGACCTGATCCGCTTCGCTTCTGTACAGCGTGCAGTCACCGTATGTACGGGCCTTGCCACGCTGGAAGATAAGAGCATGGACCGCGTCACGGACAAGCAGGTCCGGGTCATCACAGAGTGTCTCTCCGATGAGAAGAAACGGGAAGAGTCGATGGCCTCCACGGATCATTTCCGGATCTATATCGCTCTCTGGTCAGTGGGATTTACCGACATAGCGGAAGCCGGAAAAAGAGCGGAGGAACTGATGCTCGAAGGAAACCGTGAGCAGCAGCTGACGGCCGCCTATTTTCTGGCTCATACCGATATTCCATACCGGCGCACGGCAACAATGCTCCGTATCTTCGAGACTAAACCGGACGACTTCGAGATTCAGGCGCTCCTGATGCCGGCATTTCTGATCAACATGTCTCTGGCGATCAATCTGGCTATCGCGATCCGCAACGACTATTCCATCATCAAGGGGTTTGTCAAATCGCGTGTCTTCGCCAATTACGATTACTACTTCAGCAGTATCGAGGAAGCAAGGCGTACCTACGATATCTTAAGTTCGATCGTAGAGAATCTTCCGAAGAAAAAGATAACCTACGAGGGACTCGTATTCCCATGGTCAAGTGTGTCATTCGGAAAGGCCGATTACTATACCCGTATGGCATACTGCGCGAGTGCGTGCATGGATAAAAACCTCACCCGCTTCGTCGCCTCGCATCTTGCGGATATCGATACGGAGACGAGAGGTAAGGCTCTGCGCCTCCTTCTGAACGAACCGGAGAATAAAGAAGAATACGAGTATCTGACGAAGGCCTTAAGCGATAACGAGACCTATACCCGTAAGGCGGCTGCCGAGATGCTGAAGCATGAACTTGAGAGAGATACGTCGTTCCTGGACGAGTCGATCGCGGCAGAAGAGGGAAAGCTTCCTTCTTTCTGTTATTCGATCCTCGAAGATGCGCTTCGGTTAAAGAAAGCGGATGTTCGCTCTGAGGCGATCGCACTTCTGATGACGATGGACGAGAAGGAAAAGGTCGGACTGGTGTCGCGGCTTCTTTCCGATTCTTCCGAGGAGAAGAGAAGTGCCGGTCTCGATATTCTCCTTCAGATGAAGAAGGAAGAATCTCCGACATTCCCGGAAGCGATGGAGATCGCCCGCTCTATGGAGAAACCTTCTACAAAGGAACAGATCCTTCTCGATCAGATCCTCGGAGGAGACGGCACAGCCGGAGCGAAAGAAGACGGAGCCGGAGAGTTCTATGACAAAAACGCGACCTATGAACCGGTACTCGATCCCGAGTATACGAAGGAGTGTATGGAAGTATTTCTTCGTATCTTCCCGAACTCCTGCTTCGCGAAGAAGAAACTCTTCGGCAAGAAGTTCGAGGGTAGGGAAAAAGAGGTCCTTAAGAAACTTGATGACCTCATCGAAGCCCATCGTAACGATGAATATGTGAGCTTTGGCGAGAAACTCCTTCTCGGAAACGGACTTCAGGTCTCTTATGTGCCGGGAGCGGTTTTCCCGTTTGCGGAACTATGGGAAGAATTCTATGAAAAAGAAGTCAAAGATCCGGATGTGATTCTCCGCGCCGACTACATGGCGAATGCCGTAAGTTATCGGTCTTTGGTTGAGAAAGGCAAGCCGTATTCGGAGTTTGTCGATAAGCATATCGCGCTCTACTTCGGGAAGGAAATGCTTTCCTGGGATGAGGGTGATTACCGTCATGCGACCTCGATCAAGAGGATCCTCCCGCATCTTCTGAAATATGTGAAGCGCGATGATATCGCGAAGGCATCCTGCGCACTGGCGTACCAGCTGACGATCTCTAAGGAGGATCTGCTCTTCTACTCTCCGATTAATCCGAAGGTCGGGAAGGCACCGGTTACGGGAAAGAATAAGTGTGAGACGACATTCATGAACCATGCGTCATTCCGGTTCTTCACGGGATATTTAAGATGCGGAAAGAAGTCATTCCCGTATCACTACGCGTTGGCCAAGAAATTCGATTTCGAGTACGGAAGAGATTCGAGATATGTCTATTACGATACAGAACTTCTCCATGACGGCGGACCAGTGATCGGTGAATACATCGCCGCATGTGCGCGTGGCATCATCAGCAAGGACTTCCTCTATAAGACCATGATGGACAAAAACTATATTGCCAAAGCGCTGCAGACCATCACCGGAGCGGTGCTTCTTCAAAGAGAAGCATCCGATGCAGATGTCGGTTCGAGATTCCAGACCCGTTTCTACCGTATGAATAACGAAGTCAATGAGATGCTCGGACGACGCTATAACTCCCAGATATCACAGGAAGATCTCAGTGACGAGGAAAGAAAGATCCTCGATCTGGCGGTCGAGTGTTACGAGACGATCGTGCCGTATGTCTTAAATGTCGAGCTCAAGCGCGGCGACAGTCCGACGGTATTCTCGCCGTACATAAAAGAGATGAAGAGGATCTATGGTGTACGTAATTTTGTGGCGATCCTCTCTGCGATGGGAAAAGATTCATTTAACCGCTCGAAGTATATGTCCTATACGTCGAAGATCGTATCCAAGCCGGACGCGATGTCCTATCTTCTCGGCATCTGCATCCCGGACAACAAAGACGGCGATGTGAAGACGCAGGCAAAACTTCTCGGCGAACTACTTAAGGGTACGGATATCAAGGAGAAGCGCCTCATCGAGGCTTCTCTCTTCTCGCCGGAATGGATCCCGATCTTAAGCGAACATCTCGGATGGGAAGGCTTTACCTCGGGCTGCTATTACTTCATTGCGCACATGAACGAGAACTTCGATGACAGAAGAAAGGCGACGATCGCGAAGTATTCTCCGATCGACGATGAATCCTTCCGTCAGGGTGCCTTTGACAAGGCATGGTTCGATGAGGTCTACGAGATCCTCGGTAAGAAACGCTTCGATGAGATCTACGATGCGGCGAAGTATATCTCCGACGGTGCGAAGCATTCACGTGCGAGAAAGTATGCGGACGCGGCGATCGGAAAGCTGAATGCCGAAGAAGTGCACGCGGAGATCGTGAAAAAGAGAAACAAGGATCTTCTCATGGCCTACGGCATCATCCCCGGAAACGAGAAGGAACTGCAGAAGCGCTACACCTATATCCGCCAGTTCATGAAGGAAGCCAGAGGTTACGGCGCGCTGCGGCGTGCGAGTGAGACGCAGGCCGGTGAGATGGCGATCAAGAACATGGCAACAGCGGAAGGGTATCAGGATGAGACGCGCTTCATCCTGAAGATGGAAAACGATATCGCGGGTGAACTTGCAGGCTTCTGGAATCCCGCGAAGGTGGAGGATGTCGAGGTGTGCCTGAAGGTCACGGACGGCAAGGTCGAGATCTCTACCACCAAGGATGGAAAAGCACTTAAGTCCCTACCGGCGCGTCTTAAGAAGAACGAGTATATCGAGGATCTGCAGGAAGCGAAAAAAGCCTTCACGGAGCAGTACAGAAGAACGAAGATCATGCTCGAAGAAGCCATGGAGAGCCGAAGTGCTTTTGCCAAGGAAGAGATCGACGGCATGAACCGAAATCCGGTTCTGGCCCCTCTCATGCAGACGCTCGTATTCGAAAGTGACGACGGCGTATTCGGACTTCTCGATGAGCTCACCATGAAGGACGGCTCGATGTGGTATGTCGCGCATCCGTTCAGCATGTATAAGGCCGGAGTTTGGAAAGATCTTCAGAAGAAGATCTTCGACAGAGAGATCGTCCAGCCCTTCAAGCAGGTATTCCGCGAACTCTACGTCAAGACCGAGGAAGAGAAAGAGATGTTCCACTCCACGCGCTATGCAGGAAATCAGATCCAGGTGAAGAGGACGCTCGCGCTTCTGAAGAAACGCCGCTGGATGCCGGACGAAGAGACCGGCGTGCAGAAAGTCTACTATAAAGAGAACATCATCGCGACGATCTTCGCGCTGGCCGACTGGTTCTCTCCGTCGGATATCGAAGCGCCGACACTCGAGTATGTGGTCTTCTTCGACCGGAAAACTTTTAAGGAGATCAAGATCGCGGATGTGCCGGATATCCTGTTCTCCGAAGTCATGCGAGATGTCGATCTTGTGGTCAGTGTCGCCCATGCCGGAGAAGTCGATCCGGAGATGTCGCACAGTACGATCGAGATGCGTCATGCGATCGCGGAGTTTACCTGCATGAGCTTCGGCCTCAAGAACGTGGCCTTCACCGAGTCGCACGCTCTGATCGAGGGCAAACGTGCCTCGTACACCGTGCATCTCGGAAGCGGTGTCATCCACCAGAAGGGCGGCACCATGATCAACGTGCTGCCGGTGCATTCGCAGCGTAGAGGAAGGATCTTCCTGCCGTTCATCGATGACGATCCGAAGACCTCCGAGATCCTCACGAAGATCCTTTTCTTCGCAGAAGATCAGAAGATAAAAGATCCGTTCATCCTAAGTCAGATCATGAGTTGATGCTGGAAAACGGACAGAGGTTCGTATGTGTAACATATACTCGAGAAAAACTATCGTTTTTTCGATCGCCTGCCTGATGCTCTTTTCATGCGGGTGCGGGAAAACGCGTACGACCGGATCTTCCGGCGCAGAGGTGACGGGTTCTTCTTCCAGTGTAGAGATGACGGAATCTTCTTCGGACGTCGTGTCGACATCTTCAGTTGAGACGACTTCATTTACGACATCGACCGAGTATCCATATTACTATCGGGACGTGGAGGTGCCGGAAACAGAGCCTCTTTCGGATGCCTATGATTACTCGCTTTTCGAAGACTGGTGTGCCCCTGTTTTCCTGAAACTTCCCTTTGATGCGGAGGACTATCTTGTTGAGGACGAGGAAAATGTTTACTTTGACATCGAAAAGCTCACTTCGGATTACGGATGGAAGATAGGGACCGAGGTCCGCTATGAGAATCAAAGTCCGGTCGACTACACCTATTACTACTACGATTGTGGTGATATGTGGGTCTACCTGGAACTCGGACACGATCGGAATGCCTATCCCGACGATGTGGAGCGGGACTGGGTCGGAGTGATCTCCTATGGCTTCATCCTTCCCGGAGAGCCGGGGAGTTTTTACTACGAGTATAGTCTGGACCCGATCACGGAAACGAACAATGCACAGTTTTGCGGCTGGGTGAATTCCAGGGGACAGAGTTTCTATACACTCGGTAAAGGTTCTGATTTCTATATCTACCACGATCGGGCCGTGCTCCTCTGTTATCTCTTCTCATTCGTAGACAGATATCCGCGATATAATCCATTTGCTTTCGAAGAATTTGATCATGTCCGCGATTACGAAACATCCATCAAGTCCGTGAAAGAAATGAAGGATGAGTGGAAATGGGACATGTATTTCTGTGATTATTTCAGATACAGCATGGAGAATTACGAAAAGCTGAAGTTCTATCGAGAAACGGCACAGACATGTCTGACAGAGAAGAAATACGACGAGATGACAGTGCTTTTTGCGAAGGAAATAAGAGATGAGTCCGGTTTCGATGAGAAGCTCCAGACGTGCCTTGACGAACTTGACTCCTTCGGCCTGGATTATTCCGAGACAAGAGCATTTCAAGGCCTCGATCCGGATGGGAATGGCGATGCGTATACTCTGACGCTTCGTGGCATTACCGGAAAAGACGGAAGAGAGTATAGGATCGTCGTCAGGATCCGGATCGATGACGAGTATCAGATTTCTCATGTGACTGAGGAGGAAGAGGGCGTAGTATCGTTAGAAGTGGTCGCGGTCAAGCACGACGGAGAACGGGTGGAAACGGAGCGCGTGCTGTACTTCGGAGAGGAAGAGAAATAGTCTTGCGCAGGGATTGGCGTTGTGCTACAATCCTTCCGAAAACTAAACAGAGGGGAGCTTGTATGTGACAGGCTGAGAGGAAGGTGCCTACCTTCGACCCACAACCTGATTTGGATAATGCCAACGTAGGGATGCCTGGATGAAATAGGTAAAACGAGAAGCTGTCCGATGTCGGGCAGCTTTTTTGATAAGCCGCGGCGCGTGAAAACTCTGTCTTGTTTTCGGATATTTAATGGGCCGGGAAACGGCGGAAAAGAGGTAAACATGAGTTTATTTGGAAAAGAGAAGGAAACGTTAGCGGTATCTACGGAGCGAAAAGCACTTGGTGCCTGCCTGGAGGCAGTGCATGCATCGACACCCCTTATCCACAATATCACGAACTATGTCACGGTCAACGACGTGGCGAATGCGCTTCTGGCGTGTGGCGGCAGCCCGATCATGTCCGACGAACCGATGGATGTGTACGACATTACTTCCATCTGCGGAGGTCTCAATATCAATATCGGAACACTGAACGAGCGTTCAATCGAAGCAATGACGGTCGCCGGTGCCCGCTCGCGTACGCTGGGACATATGATCCTTCTCGATCCGGTCGGCGCAGGTGCAAGTAGACTTCGTACGACTACCGCGCAGACGATCGTGAACACGATCCGTCCGGATATCATCCGCGGCAATATATCGGAGATCAAGACGCTGGCGAAGGGCTCGGGTACTACGAAGGGTGTCGATGCGGATGCAGCGGATACCGTGACGGAAGAAAATCTCGATGAGATGGTTTCTTTCGTGAAGAACTTCGCGGCGAAGGTCAATGCAGTCATCGCAATCACGGGTGCGATCGATCTCGTTGCCGATGCGAATGTCTGCTACGTGATCCGTAATGGACGCCCGGAGATGAGTCGCATCACAGGAACGGGATGCCAGCTTTCTGCCGTAGCTACTGCCTATGCGGTGGCCAATCCGGAGAATAAAGTCGATGCGGTTGCAGCGGCGGTATGCCTCATGGGTCTTGCTGGTGAGATCGGATGGTCCCGTATGCAGGAAGGCGACGGTAACTCCACATACAGAAACCGCATCATCGATGCGATCTTTAACATGGACAGTAAGACACTGGAAGAAGGTGCGAAGTATGAGATCAGATAACTCTTCGAAGATCTCGAAAGAAGTACTTCAGAAAACGCTACTTCTCTACGCTGTAACGGACCGCCGCTGGACGGGTGAGAAGACACTTCTGCAGCAGGTGGAAGAAGCGATCCTGGGTGGTGCGACATTCGTTCAGCTTCGGGAAAAGGACTTGGGCGAAAGTGCTTTTGAAGAGGAAGCGATCGAGATCCAGGCACTCTGCAGAAAGTACGGTGTACCGTTCGTGGTAAACGACAATGTCGAGATCGCGAAGCGCATGGGCGCGGATGGTGTACATGTCGGACAGAGCGATATGGAGGCAGGCGATGTGCGTGCGCTTCTCGGACCGGATGCGATCCTCGGTGTATCCGCGCAGACCGTCGAACAGGCGAAGCTCGCGGAAGCACGCGGTGCGGATTATCTCGGCGTCGGTGCGGTATTCCCGACTGGCTCGAAGGACGATGCCGTCGAAGTTCCGCATGAGATACTGAAGGCGATCTGCGAAGCGGTAAGCATTCCGGTCATTGCGATCGGCGGTATCTCGGAAGGAAATGTATCAGAACTGAAGGGGACAGGGATCTGCGGTATCGCCGTGATCTCTGCGATCTTCGGACAGAAGGATATTAAGAAAGCGACAGAAGATCTTCTTTCGAAAACGAAAGAAATGGTTGAGGCATAAAGAGAAAGATCTCCGAGGTGAGATCGATGAAGGAGAAGGAGAAGCAAACGATGGATAACGGACTTACGATCTCAGGAAAAGACATGCATACAGCACTGACGATCGCGGGCAGCGACTGTTCCGGCGGCGCAGGGATCCAGGCGGACATCAAGACCATGACCATGAACGGTGTTTATGCGATGAGTGTCATTACGGCACTGACCGCGCAGAATACGACCGGCGTGACGGGCATCATGGAAGTGAGCCCGGAGTTTTTGCGTCAGCAGCTCGACGCAGTGTTTACGGATATCTACCCGGATGCCGTGAAGATCGGTATGGTATCTTCTCCAAAACTCATCGAAGTTATTGCGGAGAGACTTTCGTTCTATAAAGCCAAGAACATCGTTGTCGATCCGGTCATGGTCGCGACATCCGGCGCGAAACTGATCTCGGACGATGCGGTCGAAGTCCTCATCAACAAGCTGATGCCGCTGGCTACAGTGGTCACACCGAATATCCCCGAAGCGGAGATTCTTTCCGGCATGCAGATCCAGTCGGAAGACGATATGAGAGAAGCTGCAAAGAAGATCTCCGAAAAGATCAGCAGAGAGGATGCAGAAGAGCCGGTTGCGGTTCTTATAAAGGGGGGTCACAGTATCTGCGATGCAAACGATCTTCTGTATCAGGGAGGCGGTTTACCGTTTATGAGCTATCGCGGGGAACGTATCGACAATCCGAACACACACGGAACAGGATGCACCCTGTCCTCTGCGATCGCTTCTATGCTGGCGATCGGAGTGCCTACTTTTGACGCGATCTCTGAAGCCAAGACCTATCTTTCCGGCGCACTTCGGGCCGGACTTGATCTCGGGAAGGGAAGCGGACCCTTGATGCATAACTATACACTCTACGAAAAAGCATAAGTGCTTTTCGAAAAGAAATAAAAACACATTTTGAAATGAGAGGTATGAAAACATGAGAGAGTACACGACACAGATGGACGCAGCGAGAAAGGGTATCATCACCCCGGAGATGAAGGCCGTTGCGAAGAAGGAATACAGGACGGAGGAAGAGATCCGTCAGTGGGTGGCCGACGGTCAGGTCGCGATCTGCTGTAATAGACTTCACACCTGTATCGATCCGAATGGTGTCGGCTCGATGCTGAGAACGAAGATCAACGTCAACCTCGGCGTATCGAAGGACTGCAAGGACTATGACATCGAGATGCAGAAAGTCATGGCGGCGGTCGACATGGGCGCGGAGGCGATCATGGACCTGTCCTCTCATGGAAATACCCAGCCTTTCCGAAGAAAACTTACGAGCGAATGCCCCGCCATGATCGGTACTGTTCCGGTCTATGACTCCGTCATCCACTACCAGAGAGATCTCGCGACACTGACGGCGCAGGACTTTATCGATGTGGTAAGACTTCACGCGGAAGACGGTGTTGATTTCGTAACTCTTCACTGCGGTATCACGAGAAAGACGATCGAGCAGATCAAGAAGGTCGGAAGAAAGATGAATATCGTTTCCCGCGGCGGCTCTCTCGTATTCGCATGGATGTGCATGACCGGCGAAGAGAATCCTTTCTACGAGCATTACGATGAGATCCTCGACATCTGCCGTGAGTACGATGTGACGATCTCTCTCGGCGATGCCTGCCGCCCCGGGTGTCTTGCTGATTCTTCCGATGTATGTCAGATCGAAGAACTCGTTCGTCTCGGTGAGCTGACACGCCGCGCCTGGGCGAAAGATGTTCAGGTCATGGTCGAAGGTCCCGGTCACATGGCGATGGATGAGATCGAAGCGAACATGAAGATCCAGCAGCGTATCTGCGGCGGTGCACCGTTCTATGTGCTCGGGCCGCTCGTGACCGATATCGCGCCGGGATATGACCACATTACCTCTGCCATCGGTGGCGCCATCGCGGCCAAAGCCGGTGCGGCTTTCCTCTGCTATGTCACACCTGCCGAGCACCTTGCACTTCCGAATGTCGATGACGTCAAGCAGGGTATCATCGCTTCCCGTATCGCGGCACACGCGGCGGATATCGCAAAGAAAGTTCCACATGCCCGTGACATCGACGACCGCATGGCGGATGCCCGAAGAAAATTTGATTGGGAAGAGCAGTGGAACTGTGCAATCGATCCGGAAACGGCAAAAGCGATCCGTGATGACCGATCTCCGGAGATCGAAGAGAGCTGCTCCATGTGCGGTAAATTCTGCGCTGTCCGCTCCATGAACAAGGCACTGGCCGGGGAGTACATCGACATTCTCTGATCCGGGCCCGCCGGGATGAATCCTCAAGTAAAATTGTGGTATAATAATGTTTCTAATGCGGTACGCCGCATCAGTTCAGCACGTTTTATAGGGGAGTCCTATGTCGCTTAAGAATAATAAGAAAGCCAATAAAAGCCAGGATACCGTTCTTTCTATCGTATGTAAGAACGTGTTCACATACTTCAACTTAGTTTTTGCCATCATTGCCGTGCTTCTGATCATCGCGAGATCTTACCGGAGCCTGACGTTCCTGCCGATCATCATCGCAAACACGGGTATCGGTATCTTCCAGCAGCTCCGTTCGAAGAAAGTGCTCGACCAACTGAGCGTTCTTGCACAGGCTTCCTACGAAGTCGAGAGAAACGGGGAGACGATGACGGTCCCGATGGACGATCTGCAGGTCGATGACATCATCCACCTCGATGGCGGACAGCAGATCCCGGCCGATGGTACGCTCTGCGAGGGCTTGCTGAATGTAAATGAATCGCTGCTTACGGGTGAGGCGGACGAGATCGAGAAAATCGAGGATGCGCCCCTGATGTCCGGAAGCTTCGTGGTCTCCGGACACGGAAAAGCCCGTCTGACTGCGGTCGGCGAGGACTGCTATGCGGCACAGCTTACGAACAAAGCTCGCGAGATCAAGGAAAAGAAATCCGAGATGGTCAAGAATATCGAGCTCATCATCAAGATCGCCGGTATCGCCATTATTCCTCTTGGCATAGCTCTCTATGTCGAGGGTGTCACGATCAACCACCTTTCGGTAAGTGAAGCGATCGTCGCGATGGTCGGTGCGATCATCGGTATGATCCCGGAGGGTCTATACCTCCTTCTGACCGTGGCTCTTGCGCTCGGTGCGATGTACCTGGCTCAGAAACAGGTCCTCCTCCACGACATGAGAAGTATCGAGACACTCGCCCGCGTCGATGTACTGTGCGTCGATAAGACCGGTACGATCACATCGAACGACATGAGTGTGACCGAGATTTTTGCGCCGGCCAATGGAGAAGAGGAATCTCCAGCGGAGAAAAAGTCCGTTATAGAAGCGGTCCATGTGGAGCAGAAGGCAGAATCCGGGAAAAAGAAACACTCAAAAAAGAAGAAGCATAGCGCTGTGATGGAGGAAGCACCACTCGAGCATGCTCCGGATTACATGGAAGTAAAACCGAAGCCGGCCGGACTTGATAAAGAGTGTGCGCTGGTCGTCCGCTACATCACCACTGTTGATGACGGCAATATCACGATGAATGCACTTAAAGAGTATTTCGGAACCGGCGAAGCCTTTACCGACTGCGAATTTACACAGTTCACTTCGAAACTTAAGTATTCCGAGGTCATACTGAAGGATGCGACGTACCGCCTCGGTGCGCCGGATATCCTTCTTACCGAAGAATCCTTCGAGAAAAACAGAAAGGGGATCGAAGCACGTGCCGAGCATGGTCTTCGTGTGCTGGTGCTCGCGAAAAAGAACGGCGAAGGCTTCGAGCCGGTGCTGTTTATCGTTCTGAAGAACGGTATCCGTAAGAATGCACCGGAGACATTCTCCTACTTTAAGAACCAGGGCGTGGAAGTCAAGGTCATCTCCGGTGATAATCCGCTTACCGTATCGAAGATCGCCGCACAGGTAGGTATCCGCCATGCCGAGCGTTATGTCGATGCTACGACGCTCGAGACCGATGAGGATATCGAGAATGCGGTTATTAAGTATACGATTTTCGGTCGTGTGAAACCCGAGCAGAAGAAGAGTATCGTGCTGGCTCTGAAAAGACAGGGGCTGAAGGTTGCGATGACCGGTGACGGTGTAAACGACATCCTCGCCATGAAAGAAGCGGATTGCTCGATCGCGATGGGCTCCGGTTCCGATGCGGCCAGACAGGCAGCGCAGGTCGTGCTCCTCGATTCCGACTTCTCCCGTATGATGGATATCGTTTCACGAGGAAGACAGATCATCAACAATATCACAAGATCCGCAACGGTTTTCCTCTTCAAGAATATCTTCTCCGCATTCCTCGCGATCTGCGCGATCATTGCTTCGTTTAAATATCCGCTGGTACCGGCGCAGATCTCGCTGGTCACGCTCTTTAATACCGGTGTTCCGGCCTTTCTGCTGTCCCTCGAACCGAATACGAGAAAACAGCGACAGGAGTTCTTCAGAAAGATCCTCACAAACGCCGGGCCTGCCGCATTTACTGCTTTCTTTACGATTGCCGTGCTCGCGATCTATGGTGAGAGAAACGGAATGAATCCGGTCAGTGTCGGCGTCATCAGCACGTACCTCATGGCGATCGCGGCATTTATGCTGCTCGTACATATCTCGAGACCACTCAATACGTACCGCTCCATCGTTGTGCAATTGATGTTCTTCGGATTTATCCTCTTCATCTGCGTGCCGATCACTCGTGATCTCTACATGATTACCGATATCAACACGGTAGAACTGAAAATCTTCATCGCATTTGCCGTGATCGAGATGATCATCATCAAGGTCCTGATCTTCCTTCTTGAGCAGATCCGGAGACAGAAGCGTCTCGACCGCCTGAAGAAACTCGGCAGGTGGAAATAACGCACGTCCTCTCTGTGAAAAGTGCATTTCACGGCGAAAAAAGAGTTAGCAGAAAGTAATCTCCATGTCTCGACATTCTGAAATAAGAGTATTACTATTATTTTAGTGTGATGTGAGAGGAAGTTAACTGAATGATGAATAGACGCAGAACTGCATTGGTTATGATGTCCGTTTTCCTGGCCGGATATATGTCGGTCGGGTGCAGTAATAAATCCGAGAAAGTGGAGACGCTCCCGTCGCTTACGAGCGAGGGTCAACAGTCGCAGCAGCAGAGCGAACAGGTCCAGACCACGACGACCGAGACGACCCCCGAGGTTACGGAAAGTACGACCGGAATGACGATCATCGACGGGTATGAGTACAGAGATCCGCAGGTCCTGGCCAAGGACTATCTGAATCCGTATGACCGCATGGAGTTCATCCGCGAGTGTCTCATGGAGAATAAGGATTACTACATGTCTCTCGACAACAATGCCGAGGATACATGGTGCTATGTCCTGAAAGACAATCACGAACAGTCCGGATCCTACGAGTATTTCCCGATCGCCGACTATAACGGTATCTATGTCGATAAGGATGTCACGGATGACGATAAGGTCCTGTATCTGACATTTGACTGTGGATACCCGTCTTCACGTACACCGCATATCCTCGACGTGCTTCAGAAGCATAATGTTAAGGCGAATTTCTTCGTCACGAAGATGTATCTCGAGGAGTGCTCCGACTATGCGGTCCGTATGAAGCAGGAAGGCCACATGGTCTGTAACCACACGGTGCATCATAAGGATCTGACGGTACTGTCGGTCGAGGAGATCGCCAGTGAGATCATCGATGTCGCGGAGTTTTTCTATGAGAAGACCGGCTACGAACTCGATCCGTATTTCCGTACACCGACAGGCTCCTATACCAAGCGCTTACTTACGATCATCGATGACTGCGGCTATAAGACGGTATTCTGGAGTATGGCCTTCATGGATTATGATCAGAATAACCAGCCGGCGCCGAGCGAGATCTACGACCAGTTCATAAGAAGATACCATAACGGCGCGATCATCCTGATGCATAACGACTCGTCTGCCGATGAAAACGCACTCGACGATATCCTGACGTATATGGAAGGACAGGGCTACCGCTTCGCGCTTCTTAGTGAGCTGGATGATTAAGAGCGAATCATAAACTGACGAGACCAATAAATGACCTGCGATGCGGGTCATTTTTCTTTTTGTGTATCCGTTTTGCAGATGCGATTTAGTGCGAGAATGTACTCTTCCGTTAGTGTCGAAGGATGCATCTGGGAGGGGAGGATGTATCCGATCTTCATGTAATCATCAACTTTTAGCGGTTTTGCGATAATGTGCGGACCGTTCAGTTCTTCGCTGATGACGCCGCTGCAGATGGTGTAGCCGTCAAGGCCGATCAGAAGGTTAAAGAGCGTCGCACGGTCGCGTACGATGAGCTCCTTATCACTGTCGACGGTGCTCAGGATCTCTTCGGCGAAGTAGAAGGAATTATGGCTGCCCTGCTCATAGGAGAGGCGAGGATAGGGCTTCAGGTCATCGAGTGTTAATGTCTTCTTCTTCGATAGGGGAGAGTCCTTTCCGATGAAGACATGTGGCTTCGCGGTAAAAAGAGGCTCAAAGAGGAGGTTATTGTCCCGGAGGGTCTTACGGATGACGGTCTCGTTAAACTCGTTGAGGTAGAGGATACCGATCTCGGAGCGAAGATGTGCGACGTCGTCAATAATGTCGTAGGTCTGCGTCTCACGCATATGGAACTCGTACTTGCTGCCGCCGTGTTTCCGGAGAAGCTCAACGAAAGCCTCGACCGCGAAAGAGTAGTGCTGGGAGGAAACGCAGAAGCGGACTTTTCCTTCTTTTTTACCTGTGTATCTCTCGTTGAAAAGCTCCGCCTGGTCGAGGATCTGTCTGGCATAGCCCAGGAATTCCTCGCCGTCTTTCGTGATCTCGATGCCCTTATTGCTTCGCGAGAAGATCGTGATACCATACTCCTTCTCCAGTTCCATGATGGCGGAGGTAAGGCTCGGCTGCGCGATGAAGAGCCGTCGTGCGGCCTCAGTCATATTTCCGGTCTCGGCGACGGTCACGGCATATCTCAACTGCTTCAGTGTCATGGTATAAATCCCTCCTATAACCTGCAATAGGCGACGTCTATTATTCTAACACTTGCCATAGGGAAAATCTATGGATGGGCGGAAAAAAGATGTATTTTACCTATCGGTCTGCTAGGTCTATACTTCGCTTATCGAAACAAGAAAGCGAGAGGAAAAACATGAAATCGTCAAGTGTCGGATTCCCGAGAATCGGAAGAAACAGAGAATTAAAGTTCGCATCAGAGAAGTTTTTCAAGGGGGAGATCCCGGAAAGGGAACTTCTCGATACAGCCCGTGAAATAAGGAAATGTAATATTGTTACACAGAAAAATGCAGGTGTCGACCTCATATCCAGTAACGATTTTTCCTTCTACGATGGTGTCCTCGATACGGCGTTCCTCTTCAACATCGTGCCACAGAGATATCAGGACCTCGACCTCTCACTTCTCGAGACGTACTTCGCCGCGGCTCGGGGTTACCAGGGGGAGAAGGGAAACGTCAAAGCCCTCCCCATGAAGAAGTGGTTCAATACGAATTATCACTACATCGTTCCCGAGTTTGAGGACAGTACGACGATCGAGCTGGTCGGAAATAAGCCGATCGAAGAGTATCTCGAGGCGCGAGCGCTGGGTGTCGAGACGAAGGTTCAGCTCGTCGGGCCTTTTACGTTCCTGAAACTTACGAAGTTCGTCGGAACGAAGAGGGCGGAAGATGTGGCAGAAGACCTCGCAAAAGCATACGGGAAACTCTTCGTGGAACTGTCCGGAGCAGGAGCGACGAAGGTGCAGCTTGATGAGCCGTATCTGGTGAGAGATCTGGACGCAGCGGACATCGAGCTCTTTAAGAAGATCTATGACATCGTAACTACGAATAAGAGCGGCCTGAAGATCATCCTTCAGACTTACTTCGGTGATATCCGTGACATCTACGAAGAAGTTGTCGCACTGGATGTCGAGTCCATCGGACTTGATTTCATCGAAGGAAGAAAGACACTCTCGCTTCTTAAGGAGAAGGGATTCCCAAAGGACAAGATCCTCGTTGCCGGTGTCGTTAACGGAAAGAACATCTGGAAGAACAACTACAGTAAGACAAGTGAAATCGTAAAGGAGATCGCATCCGTCGTATCCGAGGATAGGATCGTGATCGGTACTTCCTGCTCACTCCTGCATGTGCCGTATACGCTCGAAAGCGAGACGAAGCTTCCGGAAGAATATAAGAAACACTTCGCATTTGCCGAGGAAAAACTCCTGGAACTTTGTGATCTCAGTAACCTCACGGACGACGTACTTGCGAAAAATCAAGTGCTTTTCGAGAGAAGACCTGATAGCGTAGACGAGAAGGTCCAGGCGAGAGTCGCAGCGATCAAGGAAGAAGACTACACAAGACTTCCGTCCTTCGAAGAAAGAGAAGCTATCCAGAAAGAAAAACTGGGACTGCCGCTCTTCCCGACCACCACGATCGGATCGTTCCCACAGACTGCCGATGTCAGAAAGAACAGAAGCGATTTTCGAAAAGGACAGATCAGCAAGGACGAATACGTCGAGTTTAACAAAAAGAAGATCGCGGAGTGCATCCGCCTGCAGGAAGAACTGGGGCTGGACGTCCTGGTACATGGTGAATTCGAACGAAACGACATGGTCGAATACTTCGGCGAGCACTTAAGCGGGTATGTCTTTACCGAGAAGGCGTGGGTGCTGTCATACGGTACCCGATGCGTCAAGCCGCCGATCGTCTGGGGCGATGTCTCACGCAGAGAGCCGATCACGGTCGAGTGGAGCAAGTACGCCAAGTCCTGCACAGATAAGCCCGTAAAAGGTATGCTCACAGGTCCGGTCACGATTCTCAACTGGTCCTTCCCGCGTGAAGATATCTCCATCGAAGAGAGCATCAAGCAGATCGCGCTCGCGATCAGGGACGAGGTCCTCGACCTCGAGGCGAACGGGATCAACATCATCCAGATCGATGAGGCTGCGCTTCGTGAGAAACTGCCGCTTCGTAAGTCCGACTGGTACAGCGAGTACCTCGATTTCGCGATCCCGTCGTTCCGTCTCGTACACAGTGGTGTTAAGGCAGAGACACAGATCCACACGCATATGTGCTACAGCGAATTTACGGACATCATCCCGGCAATCGATAACATGGATGCCGATGTCATCACATTTGAAGCGTCGCGCTCGGATCTGCAGATCCTGGACGCACTGAAAGAGAATCACTTTAAGACCGAGGTCGGCCCGGGTGTCTATGACATCCACAGTCCGCGCGTACCGTCTGTCGATGAACTCGTAGGACAGTTAAGTAAGATCCGTGAGAAGACCGAAGATAAGAAACTCTGGGTGAACCCGGACTGTGGACTGAAGACCCGTGGCGAGGAAGAGACAGTGAAGAGTCTTCGCAACCTTGTCGAGGCAGCGAAGAGCATCCGTGAACAAGTATGAAGATCGCAGACATTTACAAGAAGAATAAGAAGAGCCTGTCTTTCGAGATCTTTCCACCGAAGAAGGATACAGAGCTGGAGAGTATTGACGAGACATTGGAAGTGCTCTGCGAGCTCGATCCGGACTTTATAAGCGTAACATTTGGCGCGGGCGGAGGCAGTAACTGCAACCGTACGATCGAGATCGCGAAGAACATCAAGAAGAGATACGGTGTCGAGCCGGTCGTGCATCTGACTTCGCTTCACTACGACAAGACGGAGATCGACGATTTCGCCCGTGTCATGGAGGCAGAAGGGATCGAGAACATCCTCGCCCTTCGTGGGGACCGCACGCCGAGAATCGCCGAGAAAGACGATTTTCGGCATGCTTCCGACCTCATCTCTTATCTCTCGGAAAACCACGATTTCTGCTTCCTAGGTGCCTGCTATCCCGAGTGCCATCCGGAGTCGGACGGCAAGGTCAACGACATGAAGGGCCTGAAAAAGAAGGTCGATGCCGGTGCGCAGGTCCTTCTGTCCCAGCTCTTCTTCGATAACGAGAAGTTCTACGATTTCTGCGAGCGCTGCCGGATCGGCGGGATCGACGTGCCGATCATCCCGGGCATCATGCCGGTCATCAACGCCGCGCAGATCCGCCGCATGCTCTCCCTCTGCAATGCATCGTTTCCGGAGCGGTTCAACCGGATAGTACGGAAATATGAGGATCGAAAGGAAGCCCTCTTCGACGCGGGGATGTCGTATGCGCTGAGTCAGATCATCGACCTGCTCGCGAGTGATATTCCGGGGATCCATCTCTATACCATGAACAATCCTGTCGTAGCAAGGCGGATATGTGAAGGGATCAGGAATATCGTCTGAAAACCAGTAAATAAACTCCAATATACCACCCATATATCACTCGTCGGAGTTTTTCCCCGCTCCGGAATATACGAGTGGTATATGTTTTGCATTTCTGTCTTGCGATAGAATATTGAGAGAGTTTCCTGTAAGATAGATGCAGGAGATTTCGAAAGGCAGGTAGAGGCGATGAGAACGATCACACTCGGAAAGACCGGAATCACAACCCCGCAGAATGCATTTGGCGCGCTTCCGATCCAGCGTGTGAGCACGGAGATGGCCGTGAAGCTTCTTCGCGGAGCGTACGAGGGCGGCATGACGTTCTTTGATACCGCGCGTGCCTACTCGGACAGCGAAGTGAAGGTCGGCGAAGCGTTTGACGGGATGCGGGAGAAGGTCTTCATCGCGTCAAAGACGATGGCTACGACGCCGGAGAAGTTCCGGGAAGACCTCGATACGACACTCACGAATCTCCGCACGGATTACCTCGATATCTATCAGTTCCACTGCGTGAAACAGTGCTATGCACCGGGCGACGGGACCGGTATGTATGAAGCGATGGTGGAGGCAAAGAAACAGGGGAAGATCAGACATATCGGTATCACGGCGCATCTCATCGGAGTCGCTGAAGAGATCGTCCGGTCAGGTCTTTATGAGACTTTGCAGTTCCCGTTTTCGTATCTGGCATCCGATAGAGATATCGCGCTGGTACAGGCCTGTAAAGAAGCGGGGATGGGTTTTATTGCCATGAAGGGTCTCGCAGGCGGACTTCTCACGAACAGTAAAGCGTGCATGGCTTTCATGAGCCAGTACGATGCACTTCCGATCTGGGGGATCCAGAGAGAAGAAGAACTGGCCGAGTGGCTCTCGTTCTTTACGGAAGAGGCCACGATGACCCCGGAGATCAGTGCTTTTATCGAGGAAGAAAGAAAAAACTTGATGGGCGATTTCTGCCGAGGATGCGGTTACTGCATGCCCTGCACCGTCGATATCCAGATCAACCAGTGTGCGAGGATGTCGCAGCTCATAAGGCGGGCGCCGTCGCAGAACTTTAAGGGTGAGTTCTGGCAGGGCGAGATGGCGAAGATCGAGAACTGCGTGGACTGCGGGATCTGTAAGACGAAGTGCCCATACGGCCTTGATACGCCGAATCTTCTGCGGAAAAATCTTCAGGACTATAAGGACATCATCGCCGGGAAAGTGGAAGTGTAAGGAGCGGTGGAAGCGAAGAAGCAAAGCCCCGTCAAGACCGCGATGCGATGCGTGATGGTGTGTGCGCTTTTGCTTCTGCAATGTATCGTACTTATATTTTTTGCATTTTGAAGAATGGGAGAAACGAAAATGAGAATCGAAACAGAAAGATTATTGATTACGGAATTCACCATGGATATGGCGCAGGCCGTACATGAGAATTCACTGGATGAAGATACCAGAAAGTTCGTCCCGGACGAGGTATTCGAGACGCTCGAGGAGGCACAGGAGACGGTGGAGTTCCTGATGTCGCAGTATGGCGGATCGGAGGGACCTCTGGTCTATCCGGTGCTGACGAAAGAGGACGAAAACAACATCGGCTATGTGCAGATGGTTCCGCTTCCGGACGGCACGTGGGAGATCGGGTATCACATCGCAAAGAAATACACCGGTAACGGCTACGCGACCGAGGCGGTCAAAGCTTTCCTTAAGGAGATGGCTGAAACGCTCGGAATCTCGGAAGTGTATGGCATCTGCCTTATTGAGAACATCGCATCGGTACATGTCCTGAAGAATGCCGGGTTTACAGTGCTTTTCGAAGGGACGGGTGAGTATCAGGGTGAGTCGCAAGAGATCTTCAAGAGCGTGTGGAGGAAGTAAGAAATGAGCAAACCGTATTCGTATATCTTTTTCGATCTGGACGGCACGCTGACGGATTCCGGTCCGGGCATCATGAACGGATTTGCATATGCAGTCGAAAAGATGGGTGGTCAGGTGACGGATAAAACATCTTTCTGCAGGTTCGTCGGGCCGCCGCTTCGTGACTCGTTCGAGAAGGACCTCGGATATAAAGGAGACGATACGGACAAGGCTATCGCTTTTTACCGGGATTACTATTTCAATCAGGGCGGAGCGCTGGAAAACACGGTGTATCCGGGGATCGAGATGCTCCTGTCGGAACTTAAGACCGCGGGAAAAACACTTGTCGTGGCGACTTCCAAGAATGTCCGGGGAACGACGCTCGTCCTCGAGCACTTCGGACTTAATAAGTATTTCGATTTCGTCGCGACGTCGAACGATACCGACAGGAAGAATAAGTCCGATGTGATCCGTTATGCGATCGAGAGCTACGGCATCACGGATCTCGGTTGTATCGTCATGGTCGGTGACCGCGAGAATGATGTCTCGGCGGCAAATGAAGTCGGCATCGATTCGATCGGTGTCCTTTACGGTTATGGGGATCTGGAAGAGCTAACGAAGGCAGGCGCGACCTATATCGCGGCGACTCCGGAAGATGTGAAGAGTTTCATCGATTGAGAGAGTGAGGAGAAGGTTATGAATTATTTTGTGGAAGGACTTCAGGGAAGCGGAAAGAGCACTCTGGTCGGCAAACTCTCGGAGAAATATCCGGAGTATAAGGCAATCCGAGAGGGAGAATATTCTCCAGTGGAACTGGCCTGGTGTGCCTATCTGACGAAAGACGAATATGCGGAAGTCCTGGAAAAATATCCGGAGCTCCGGGAACAGATCGTCGAGAAGACCTATGAGGAAGGGGAGCACATCATCGTGTGCTACACGAAAGTGCGAACCGAGAATCACGGATTCTATCAGGATCTCGAGCAGCACGAGATATATAATAGCCGTGTCCCGTACGAAGAATTCAGAAGGATCATCTTGGAGAGATATAGAAACTTTCAGGGCGACGGAAATATCTTCGAGTGCTCGATTTTCCAGAACATCGTCGAGGACATGATGCTCTTCCGTGTTGCCTCGGATGAGAAGATCCTCGCTTTTTACAAGGAAGTGCGAGAGGCCCTTGAAGGGAAAGAGTACCACATCATGTATCTCAAGGCCGAAGATATCGCGGGAAATCTCTCGGTGATCCGTAAGGAAAGATCCGATGAAAACGGAAACGAGATGTGGTTTCCGCTGATGATCGGTTTCTTTGACAACTGTCCGTATTCGAAAGCGAAGGGTACGTCCGGGGAAGCCGACCTGATTCGGCATTTCGAGCATCGGCAGGATCTGGAACTTCGCATCATGAAAGAAGTCTTCCCGGATAAGTGCACGATCCTATGCTCGAAAGGATATACTGATGAGGAACTGTAAGCTTCGGAAAATGTGAGAAAGAGAGAAGAAACATGAAGCTTGGACTGATCTGTGCCAACGATAATGAACTGGCTCCGTTTCTGAAGGAAATGGAAGTGGAGCATACCGTCGAAAAGTCGATGCTCAAGTTCTATGAAGGAAAACTTGGCGGACTGGATGTCGTGATGCTCTGCGCAGGGGCCTGCAAGGTCAATGCGGCGATTGCGACGCAGATCCTGATCGACCATTTTCAGGTGGAGAAAGTGATCAACGCGGGGGTGGCCGGAGGCATGGATCCGAAGGTTAAGATCCTTGATACGGTCGTGGCGACAGAAGTGACGTATCACGATGTGGAAGACTTTATCCTGACGGAGTTTCACCCGTGGATGAAGACTGCGTATTTCCCGTCGGATCCGGAACTTCTGAAGAAGGCGCACGAAGCACTCGATGGATGCGAGTCAAAGGGGAAGATCTACTTCGGAAGAATGGTCACTGGCGAAGCCTTTATCGAGGACGAAGGACGTGATCAGATCAATGAGAAGTTCCATCCGCTGTCCGTGGATATGGAGACGGGCGCGATGGCCCATGCCTGCTATATCAATGAGATCCCGTTCCTCTCGATCCGCTGCATCACGGATACGGCAGAGTACAGCGGTGACAACAGCTATCAGGAGAATCTCGCGGCGGCGACGGAAGAAGTAAAAGAAATCACGATGCAGGTGCTTCGGGCACTGGCATAAGGAGCGAACATATGAGAACACCGGTTTTGGAAACAGAAAGACTGACATTACGAACCATCCGGGAAGGCGATCTGGAGGAGATCTTCTCGTGCTGGATGTTTGATCCTGACGTGTCCCGCTACATGATGTGGACCGCAGGAGATATCAGTGTCACGAAGGAATTTGTCGAGTTCGAACTCGGTAACATCGAGAAAGAGGACTGGTACCGCTGGATCATCACAAAGAAAGACGGGACGATCATCGGGGCCTGTCTTCTCTACTTCGATGAGGAATTTGATGCATGGGATATATCGTATAATCTTGGGAAGAAATACTGGGGGAACGGCTACATCACAGAAGCCATGAAAGAAGTCATCCGGTTTGCCAAGGAGACACTGAAGGTCCGGGAGATCGTCGCATTTCACGCGGTGGAGAATCCGGCATCGGGAAGAGTCATCGAGAAACTCGGATTTCAGTACGAGAAGGATATCCCCTTCGAGTGCAGTATCGGAAATACGACAGCGAAGTTTTACCGCCTGAAGAATAGTGAGGTCAGATGATGATCGATGGTCATATCCATATCGAACGAGGTGCGTATACGCTCGAATGGGTCAGTGAATTTGTAAAGCGTGCACAGGAGACGGGAATCGATGAGATCCGTCTTCTCGAGCATAACTATATGTTCCCCGAATTTGCGCCGATGTACGAATCCGTGTGCGCAAAGAGCGAATTCGTGAATAACTGGTTCCAGCGAAAAGCGTGCGGCAAAAACTATCGGGAATATCTGGAACTGATTGAGAAGGTGCGGGAGACATCTTTCCCCGTGAAGATCAAGTTCGGACTGGAGATCTGTTACTTCCCGAAGTATGAGGAACTGATCGGGGAACTGACGAAAGACAAGGGATTCGACTTCCTTCTCGGAAGTATGCATTTCATCGGGGATTTCGCCTTCGACCATAAGCCGGAACTCTGGGAAGGTATAGACGTGGATCGGGCCTATGAGAGGTATTTTGAAGATTCGGTAAAACTTGCGAAATCTGGTCTTTTCGACGGGATCGGACATCCGGACACGATCAAGATCTTCGGGCATCGGGCAACGTATCCGCTGACGGACTACTATGAGGCACTTGCTTCTGCTCTTGCGGAGCAGAATATGTATGCTGACCAGAACAGCGGTGCCTACCGGCGCTGTCCGGATACGGCCGCACTCGGTATGGATCCGGAGCTTCTTCGTATCCTGAAGAAACATAATGTGCCGATCATCACATCGTCAGACGCGCACTGTCCGGAGGATGTCGGATACATGATCCGGGAACTTCAGGAATGTGCGATATAATGTTGAAGACGGAAGCTATTCGGATCTCTTCTGGATGGTGAAGGATCTGGATTCATGAAATTGTTTTTCCGATATGTGAAAAATACCTCTTGAAAAAGATTTTTAATCATATTAGCCTTCAATAAGGACGTCCAAATCCTGATGAAAAAAGAGGCATAAGATGAATAAACAAGAACTACACGAATACATCGAAGGAAGCAGGAAAAACGAGAGCAACATCTGCCAGATCAGTGCCATGAAGGATGGTGAATTCATCTTTGATGACTGTTGGCATGACTTCAAGACCTCAGATGCGGTGAATGTCATGTCCGTCACGAAGGGCATCATGGGTCTTCTGACCGGCATCGCCATCGATAAAGGGTATATCCTGGATGTCAATCGGAAGGTGATCGATTACTTCCCGGGATATACGGTGAAGCGGGGAGAAAAGACCATCTACGATGTGGAGATCAGGCATCTTCTCACCATGACGGCACCGTATAAGTACCGTTCGGAACCATGGACGAAGATATGCACCTCCGAGGACTGGACCAGGACGACACTGGACTTTCTCGGCGGACGTGCGGGGATCACGGGAGAATTCAAGTACGCGACACTCGGAATCCAGATCCTTACGGGCGTGATCGAGCAGGCGACAGGTAAGCGATGCATCGACTTCGCGAATGAGTTTCTCTTCCGACCTCTCGATATACCGGATGTCGCAGAACATGGTGACAGCGATAAGGACGATCAGCTCAATTTCATCATGAACAAGGCGCCGAGAAAGCGTGAATGGTATACCGATCCGAAGGGCGCCGTGATGGCAGGATGGGGCATCTGCCTGTCCGCACAGGATCTCGCGAAGATGGGAGAGATGGTCCTCCATGATGGTGTATACGGTGGAAAGAGAGTCCTCTCCGAAGCGTATCTTCAGGATATGCTCACTCCGCATCTCAAACTGGGAAGAAACTTCGGAAACATGTATTACGGATATCTCTGGTACAAACCTTTCGAAGACAGGGAAGTGTATGCGGCGATCGGTGCCGGAGGAAACATCATCTACGTAAACAAAGAGAAGAACATCACCGTCGGAGTGACCGGCACGTTTAAGCCGATGATCTTCGATAGAGTCGAGTTTATCGAAACCAGAATACTTCCTCTTATTGTGCAGTAGAAAAGGAGAAGAACGGATGATTGAGATCAAGAGAATCAAAGGCGGAACGGATAACTGCTACATTGTTTCTGAAGGGAGAACGGCTATCCTGGTCGACACGGCCAGCGGGCAGAAACTGGATATGGTGACCGCGGAATGCGATAAGTACGACATGAAACTGATCGTGCTTACACATGTCCACTTCGATCACGCGGAGAACGCGGCGGCGCTTGCGAAGAGATACGGCATCCCGGTTGCTATCCATCCCAAGGACGAGGAACTCTTTATAAGCTTTGATAAGCAGCCTCTGAAGCCTGTCGGGCTCGTCGGACGGGTCGTTCTCGGACTTTCGAAAAAGGTGCTTCGAGAAACGAAAGTAGAGCGGCCGGAGAACCTGATCTTCGTAACCGAAGGAGACGATATCGGTTCATACGGGATCCCGGCAAAGATCCTCGAGACGCCCGGACACACGCTCGGATCGATCAGTGTGGATGTGGCCGGTGAACACCTTCTTGTCGGTGATGCACTTGATAACTGGATTCGTCCCGGAAACGCACATCTGTATTATGATAAAGAGGCGACGAAAAAGAGCGCGGAAAAACTTCGTGCTCTGGGGAGCCGCACCGTATACTACGGACATGGAAAACCTACACCGAATGGGAAGTATTAAGAGGGAAGGAAAGAACGCCGGACAGGAGGAGAACTATGGCAGAAGTAATCAGGATCAACGAAACGACTTGGAGGATCGAAGACGGGGGGGTCAGATTTTTCCTGTTCTGCGGAGCGGAAAGAGCTGCGCTCATCGATACGGGTATGAATGCGCCGGATGCAAGAACGATCGCCGAAGGGATCACGGATCTTCCGATCGTTCTGATCAACACTCATGCCGATCCGGATCACATTTCCGGCAACGCGTCTTTCCGTGAATTCTATATGTCTCCGAATGAGGAAGAAAACTACAGAAACTTCAAAGGACAAGGTACAATTCTTCCGGTAAAAGAAGGTGATGAGATCGACTTGGGCGGAAGGACTCTCCGTGTGATCGATATCCCCGGACATACTCCGGGAAGCATCGCGATCCTCGATGTGGAAAACCGCATTCTTGTCAGTGGCGATACTGTCTCGGACAGCAACATCTTCATGTTCGGTCCCATGAGAAATCTGGACCGCTATATCGAGAGCCTCGTTCATCTTTCCGAGTACGCGGACAAGTTCGATGAGATCTATCCGATGCACGGCTCCTTCCCGGCTTCTCCTGACCTGATCGGAAAACTTAAGGAAGGCGCGGAACAGATTCGTGCCGGCGAGGTTTCCGGTAATGAAGTGGAGTTCTACGGGAACAAGGCTCTTCTATACAAGTTCCCCTTTGCAGGTCTTCTCTGCGATCTGAAGTAATCCTGTCGCTGAAAAAAGCTACGCGAAAAGCACTTGAACAAAAGCGAACATATGTGCTAAAATGTAGAAGTCGACAAATCCATAACAAGGAAGGTGTCTATATGAATGAATTTATCGCATATTGTGGTCTGAACTGCGAAAAGTGTGAAGCACGCATCGCGACAATGAATAACGATGATGCGCTTCGTCAGAAAGTGGCGAAAGAATGGTCCGTCATGAACAAGGTCGAGATCACGCCGGAGATGATCAACTGCACAGGATGCCGTGTTCCGGGCGTGAAATTTCCTTTCTGTGAGTCCATGTGCCCGGTCAAGATCTGTTCCTCGGAAAAGAAGTATGAGACCTGTGCTGACTGTAGTTCGGTCGCTTCTTGTGAGAAGGCAGCTATGGTCCTTGGAAACAATATGGAAGCCAGAGAGAATCTCGGGATCAGCGGACTTTTCTCATAACGTCATAACATAAGTGATCGCCGTCTACGGCATCAATGACGTTATATTCGATGTCGGAATATCCGCGCTTGAGGTAGATCTTTTTGGCAGGAAAGGATGCGTCCAGTTCGATCGTATCGAAGGAGGAGAAGATCTTCTCTTCAGCAAAGTCCATCAGTGCTTTTCCGAAGCCCTGATGCTGACATTCGGGAAGAACGAAGAGCCTGCAGATGTGATTCTCAGCGACTGTTACCGTGCCGACGGTCTTTCCGTCAACATTCAGAAGATACACGTTTCCATTTGAAATATCGGAAACGATCTTATCCATCGAATGGTGCCGGCTGAAGAACTTGACCGCACCCTGAGGATAGTATTTCGGATATACCGTATTGATCGTGACCTGAGTGATCTCATATACGATATCTGCATCTTTAGGCTGAGCAATGATGATCTTTCTATCCATGAGTCTTCTCCATTGTTTATTTATTGATTCAGATTGTATCACGGAACCTGCAGAAAGAGGCTATGTTATACTGAACGAAAACAGATTATTTTCAGGCATTGCGCTCTTAACGCTTTAAAGAAAATGGAGAAAAATATGAAACAACACTATAACAATATGCCAACTTCCCTTCAGGGAACATATGCTGAGTTTTCCAGGAATTTCGGGTTTGACTGGAAAGAATTCATTATGGGGATCCCGACACCGATGTTTCTCGTAACGACATACAAATCCAACGGTCAACCGAACGCGACTATGCAGTCGTGGGCGACGTTTACCAGCGCGGATCATGGTAACGGATATTTCGCTGTTCTTGCCAGTGTTACAAAAGGCGGACACCTTCATCAGACGCTGAATGAGAAGAAAGAAGCGGTCATCAATTTCATGTCTTCAGACAAGTACGAAGACTGCATGAAAACGATCCGGAATAATCAGTTTGAAGCGGATGAGATCTCCGCATCTGGTCTTACCGTGGAGAAGGCTTCCTGGGTAGATGCGCCGATGGTGGCAGAATGCTTTATGAATCTGGAATGCAGATATCTCTGGGAAAAAGAGATCGTGCCCGGAGATGATCACGTCATGATTTGTCTCGAAATTATCGGTGGACATATTGACGAAGAATACCTTGCGGACCGTTTTGGAGAGAAGAGTGTCTCGTATAACATCCACTACCCGATGGATCCGAATAACGTGAAAGAAAAAGGATGCGACTATGTCGCAGGTCTGAAGGTTACAAACCAGTCTTACGAATATTGATTTAGGAGAGAATAGAAATGAGCAATATATACGAACAGTGCCCTGTACTTGAAAATGAAAGATGGCTGATGCGCTTTGTCAAAGAGGAAGATTCCGAAGATCTTCTGAAGGTATACGGAGATAAGCAGGCGCTGCCATTCTTCAACAGCGATAACTGCCATGGAGATAACTTCTATTATGACACGAAGGATGCGATGGACGCCGCCATCAAGTTCTGGCTTGAATCCTATACGGATAAATGGTTTGTCCGCCTGACGATCGTCGACAAGCACATCGCGAAAGCCATTGGTACAATAGAGATGTTCCATAGACCTTCTGACGATGAATTTGACGGTGACGGTCTGATCCGTCTGGACGTCAGATCTGACTATGAGAAATCAGAA
Source organism: Clostridiales bacterium (assembly GCA_017617995.1). Taxonomy (GTDB): domain Bacteria; phylum Bacillota; class Clostridia; order Saccharofermentanales; family Saccharofermentanaceae; genus Scatonaster. Next base: position 7,731 of record JAFZVE010000024.1, on the reverse strand, counting down.
GAACTCCGGGAGATATTTGCTCTTTTTGTTCCGCAAGCGTACGCGCTTCTTGATTGTGAGGAGATCATCACGAAGATCCCGCTATATGCCGTTGAACGAATTGATGCCGCAAAGAAATTCGGCTTTAAGAGGTCTGATAGATTCCTTGTCGGTGGCGAAGACCACTATGCGTACAAAGACTACTGGGCGATCAGAAAGTGAGCGCTGACATGAGCAATCCTTGGGAAGAGATCCGTCTTTCGGACTACGAGAACCATATGAGTCTGGAGTCCGTCAATCAGCTCCAGACGCTGAATGCGATGATGAAAAGTCAGCTTCAGGACTATCCGGTCGATACGACCGTGATCCTTGGTGTCGCCGGCGGAAACGGGCTCGAGCATGTCTCGACGGAAAAGTACAGGAAGGTCTACGGTATCGACATCAATGCCGATTACCTGAAGGCCGCTTCTGAGCGCTATGCCTATCTCGGTGATGTGCTGGAACTTCGTAAGATCGATGTGGTCACAGAGGTGGATAATCTTCCGCAAGCCGATCTTCTGATCGCCGATCTCATTGTCGAATACATTGGAGAGACAGCACTTGTCGAGGCGGTCCGGAAGATCCTTCCGGAATATGTGTCCATCATCATCCAGGTCAACGAGGAAGACACGACCTGGGTATCGGACTCTCCGTATATTCATGCATTTGACGGACTCGATAAGATCCATCACAAACTCGATGAGGTTTGGGTCAGTGCCTCGATAACGGGGCTCGGATATCACAAGGGCCCCCGCTTTTCAGAAGAGCTTCCCAATGGAAAAACACTGGTCCGCATAGATTTTTACCTTTGAAAAATGCCTGAACTGCGCGATGGAATCCTTTTGGAAATGACCATGTCAAAATTCTAACCTCTTAAAAATGACTAAACACTAAGGTTAAATCCTTTGAAAAATGTCTGTGTTGTGATATAATTACCATAAATAGGAGGTGAAACCGTGCTGAATAGAAAGGTTGCAAATGATTTGCTGTCATGGAAACAACGTAAGCATCACCCACTTATTGTTGAAGGCCTAAGACAGATAGGGAAGACTTTTTCTGTTATGGAGTTTGGAAAGACAAACTACAAAAGTGTCGTCTATATTGATCTTCGGAAGAATAAGACTATGCACCAGGTTTTTGAAAATGATTTTGACGTAGATGACATGGTTCTTTCCATTACGGCACTGGATACGACAGCTCGTTTTATTCCCGGAGAAACGCTTGTGGTGATGGATGAGATCCAGGATTGCCCCAATGCGAGAAGCTCTCTGAAATACTGGGATATGGATGGAAGATATGATGTGATTGCAACAGGTAGTTTTCTTGGCGTGAAAGGCTTTAGAAATGTATATAAGCGTGGGATCCCAGTCGGGTATGAGGAAAGATATACCATGCATCAGCTTTCGTTTTTTGAGTTTTTAGAAAATGTGGGTGTGAGTCCGGAGGTTATGAATCGTGTGGAGCAATCTTTGTCTGCGCGAAAACCAGTTCCGAGTGCTCTCCATGAGAGTCTTCGAAAGCATTATCTGCTCTATCTGATCGTAGGAGGCATGCCAGAAGCAGTAAACTGCTTTATTGAGAGCCATGATCTGAATCAGATCCGACAAGTACAAAGGAGAATTCTCGCTTCGGTCCGAGATGATTTTGGGAGATATATAGCTGCTAATGGTGAAAACAGGATCAACGAGGTTTTGAAACTTCGTGCGGAGGCGTGTCTGGACTCGATACCATCTCAATTGGCGAAGGAATATAAGAAATTTCAATATAGTCTGGTGGATGTGAAGGGAAAATCTCCGGAAAAAGCAGACGGATTGCAGTATCTGCTTGATGTCGGTCTAGTATGCAAGGCGAATAATATAAGAGAAATCTCTTCACCTCTCGAAGGGAATATGATCCATGATGAGTTTAAAGTGTATGTTTGTGATACAGGACTGCTGATGTCGATGTTGGAAGAGGGGACAGCGGCTCATGTTTTGAGAGGAGATATGAGTGCATATAAGGGCGCGGTCGCAGAGAACATGGTTGCGAGTACTTTTGTATCGTCAGACAGAAAACTCTACTATTTTCACGCGCCGAGCGGATCTCCGGAATTGGACTTTATTTTCCAGCTCAATGGAGACACCACTATTCTCGAGTGCAAATCAACTAACAATCGAGCCACGAGTATGAAATATGTGCTTAAGAATCCGAAGAAATATGGGGAACATCCGGCGATAAAACTAGCAGACACAAATGTGGGTGAGGGAGAAGGATTTGTCACATTTCCTCTTTATGCCATGGAGTTTTTGCTCAAGATATCAAGTGAGTCAGAAGATACCCGCAACAAATTTATTCTGGGCTCGATGTGAGCGGAGTGTGCTATACTGAAATCAGATGATGCGATAGGAGGAATGAACGATGAAAAACGAGACATTGGATTGGTATCAGGAGAATGCGGAGAGCTTTATCGGGAATACGGAAAACGTCGATATGACAGAACATTATCGTGCTTTCCTCGAGCTGGTTCCTTCCGGCGGAAAGATCCTGGATCTCGGGTGTGGTGCCGGTAGTGCGACCGTCCACTTCATGAAGTCCGGATATCAGGTAACAGCAGTAGACGGCTGTGCGGAAATGGTTGACCACACATGGAATATCTCCGGCTGTCAGGCCAGACAGCTCCTTTTTGAAGAACTGGATTACTCGGATGTTTTCGACGGTGTATGGGCATGTGCCTCTCTTTTACACGTACATAAGGCTGAGCTTCCAGACATCCTCCGCCTGGTCCATAAGGCTCTGAAAGAGGGCGGTGTTCTGTATGCTTCCTTCAAGTACGGCGATGAGGAAAGAGTCAAGGATGACGGACGTCTCTTCTCGGATTTCACGGAAGATTCGGTTCGTGCTCTTTTCGAAGGTGTAGGCGGATTCCTCCTGAAGAACGTCTGGGTATCGGACGATCAGCGTCCGGAGAGAGCCGGTGAGCGCTGGGTCAATGTCCTCTGCGTAGCTGAAAAGAGTACTCTGTTCTGAAAGTAAAAGGAAGAGAACGTGTTACCAACGAAAGAAGAAGCACTTGAAGAACTTAGGATCGCGGGGGAGATGAACCCGGGCCCGTGGGTGAAGCATTCCCTAAATACAGGGCTTGCGGCGCTGAATATCGCAGAAAAGATCGAAGGAATGAATGCGGAGAAAGCCTATATTGTCGGTATTCTCCATGACATCGGACGGCGTGTCGGAATCGTCGATATCCCGACGCATGTTTATGCCGGATATGAGTACTGCATGAAGAAGGACTGGGACGAAGTGGCCCGTATCTGTATGACACATTCGTATCTTCTTATGAAGGATGAATTCAACTACGAACCAAAGACCGAGCACGAGCAGAAAATCAAGGAATATGTGTCTTCGATAGAAGCGGACGATTACGATAAACTGATCCAGCTTTGCGATGCGCTTGCAGTGGACTATGGTTTCGTGATTCTTGAGAAGCGGTTCGTGGATGTGACCCGCAGATACGGGATAATGGAAGGATATATCAAGGGCTGGGAAGTGGCCTTTGCGATCAAGGAAGAACTGGAAGAAAGAATGGGATGCTCGATTTATGACGTACTTCCGGATATCGGTAAGACCACGCTTCTGACACCGAAGCCGTGGCAGCCACCGGTGAAGTGAAGGGGATAGCGATGGAACGACCGGATTTTGACAGCATCAAGGATTTCTCAGAGTTTTCGAAGTACTACTGGTACAGAGAAGAATTGATCCGAATCTGTAAGTCGCATGGCCTGAAGGCACCGAGCGGGAAGATCGAGCTTTATAAGATCATCGAAGCGTACTTTAGCGGTGAAAAGATCCTGCCGGAGAAAAAGCCGGCTGTGCGGAAGCGTGGCGCGAAGAATACCGCGCCAAAAGAACTGACTCTCGAGACGGGGCTGATCGAGTGCGGATTTACCTTCGGACCGAGATTCCGGGAGTTCTTCGAGAAGCAGACAGGTGTGTCCAGATTCAAGTTCAATGTAGATATGGTGGCGACGGCAAAAGCCGTGAAAGAAAACGGTGACGAGTCCTTCACACTGGGGGATCTTCTGGACATCTACTACGGAAAGAAGACGTATGCGACCTACGATAAATCGGCACTGCAGTGGAACAAGTTCGTGAAGGATTTCTGCGCAGATCCTGAAACGGATATATTTCCGGAAAGAATGAAGGCCGCTGCGAAACTCTGGAAGATCGTAAGGGAGTCGGATCAGGAGAAAGTGTATACTAACGGTCTACTTGTAAAGTACCGAAATGAAATTGATAATGAAGTGACGAAATAAGGGAAAGGAATCACGACCATGATACTTTGCATTGCAGAAGCTCCATGCAGAGCCTGAGGAGACTGTGTGGAGGATAAGATTTCCTCAAGCTTTGCTTCTAAGAAATCTATCTTAAAGGAGCAAAGAAATGAAAAACAAAATAGAGAATAAACTCCGGGATTTCTATATCCTGTGGAGTACGCAGAGCCTTTCGCAGCTGGGAAGCAGTATCACGGCCTTCGCGCTGACGCTGTGGCTCTACGATCAGACCGGATCAGCGCTGAGTACGGCGGCCCTTCGGATCTGTACCTATGCGCCGTACGTGATCATGAGCATCTTTGCCGGTGCTCTTTCCGATCGCTTTAACAAGAAGATCACGATGCTGGTGTGCGATACACTGGCGGCACTGTCGACCGTGGTGGTGTTTCTGCTCTATCGGACAGATACACTTGCGGTATGGCATCTGTATGCGGTCAATGCGATTTCGGGCCTGATGAATACGGTGCAGCAGCCGGCTTCGGAGGTCACGATGACCTTGATCGTGCCGAAGGAATCGTACCAGAAGATCAGTGGGCTCTCGTCTCTTTCGAGATCGCTCAACCAGATCCTGCATCCGCTGATCGCGACCGCAATTTACAAACTTCTCGGCATGAATATGGTGTTCACCGTAGACCTTCTGACTTTTGTCACGGCATTCGTGGCACTGGCCGGTTTTGTCCGGATCCCCGAAAAAACTGTTGAGAAGAAAGAAAGTACGATCGAACTTGCAAAGGAGGGGCTTTCTTTCCTTCGTGCGACACCGATGGTGTTTTCACTCATCATCTTCATGTCCGGCGTGAACCTGATCGCGTCTGCTTTCGATGCGACGCTTCCTGCCTATGTGATCCCGAATCCGAAAGGCGGGGATGCCGTGCTCGGTATCGTAACTGCATTTTCCGGTATCGCGATGGTGATCGGAAGCCTTCTGGTATCGGCCATGCCAAAGCCGAAGGACCGGGTCCGAATGGTTTTCATAACGATGCTGATCTCACTCGGGACCGAGAACTTCATCCTGGCTTTCACAAGAGAACCGGTACTGTGGTGTATCGGACAGGTGATCGGATGGGTACTCGTTCCGATCATGAGTGCGAACCTCGACGTCATCCTTCGCACCTCTATTCCCGTGGAGCTGCAGGGACGGGTCTATGCGTGCCGGAATACCTTCCAGTTCTTCACGATCCCGATCGGACTCTTCCTCGGAGGTCTCATGGTCGACCATGTGTGTGAACCGTTCATGGCAGATCGCGCAGGATCGGAAGTGCTGACAGTGCTTTTCGGGCAGGGAAAGGGCTCGGGCGCCGCGCTCATGATGTTTATCCTCGGTGTCGCGGGAACCGTGCACTGCCTGGTTTTCGCGAAGCGGTTAAAGCGGTATCATTATAGTGATCAATAACAGACAAGAGGTACTATGCAGACCAGAGAACTGACAATCGACGAAGTGCGAAAGGTGTATCGAAAACACATCTGCCGGGATTTTCCATCTGACGAGCGAAAGCCGCTTTCGCGGATCGAAGATTCGATCCGCGAAGGCCGGTACCTCTGTATCGGCGCGTGGGACGTAGATGGTTCGTTTCTTGCCTATGCCTTCTTCGTTTTGGTTGGGGATGCCAGTCTGCTGGATTATTTTGCGGTCGTCCCGGATAAGCGAAGCGAGGGCATCGGTACTGCATTTATTCAGGAAGCGGTCAGATACAGCCGGGCGGAGCTGACGATCATCGAGATCGAAGATCCGGAAGCTGCCTCTACGGAAGAAGAGAGAACGGAACGCGAAAGAAGACTGAGGTTCTACCAAAATGCCGGATGCGTGAATACCCATGTACGTGTCGTCACGTTCGGAGTAGGTTTTCTCCTTCTGGAGTACCCGGTAAAGACGTTACATAACGAGAACGAGATTGCGGAAGGATACCGTGCGATCTATCGGGCGATCCTGCCGAAGAGCATGTTTGAGAAGAATATCGGTATAATCGAATAAGAAAGTTGAGGAATGATCATGAAATTGTTTTTATGTGGCGGCGGTTACGGGAAGCAGACGGAAGCGATTTATCAGGTATTTGATGCGGTGATCGACCACGAAAAACCGCTTCTTTATATTCCGCTGGCGATGCCGGAGGAGGAACATTCGCTTGACGAGTGCTATGCGTGGATAAAAAACGAACTGGCCGCAATCCGGTTTCCTTCTATCGACATGGTGCGCTCCTATGAAGAAATCCTGGAGAAGGATTTCTCTCAATACTGCGCGATATTTGTCGGCGGCGGGAATACCTTTTCTCTTCTGGACGGACTAAAGAGGAGCGGTGCCTTTGCAAGGATCGCGGAATATATTCGGGGCGATGGTATCGTGTTCGGAGGTTCAGCGGGCGAGATCATCTTCGGGAAGGACATCATGACGTCGTCGGATCCGAACCATGTGGGCCTTACGGATACATCAGGCTTTGACGTGCTGCGCGGCGTGTCATTGGGCGCGCACTATACCAATGCAGAAACCGAAGAGAAACATGAGCGTGTCACGGAGTTCCTCGCGAGATACTCGATCGAACATGAGAAGGTGATTGCACTCCCGGAGGAAGATACGTTATTTTTGGATGGGGAAGAGGTTCAGATTATCGGAGACCGTCCGTACTATGTCTTTGAAAACGGGAACCGTCAGAAGATGCGGCCTGAGATCCGGTATGAACGGAAGGATACCGAATGGCCGCTCGAGTATATCGATCATGACAGAAGGATCGCGCGTGCGATCGTCTTTGATGACGACGGATATTTCTATTTTATTCGTGCCGTACGTGATGACCTCTTCGGTAAGGCGACCATGATCGAGACGCCCGGAGGCGGTGTGGAAGCAGGAGAAGACCTGAGGACGGCGATCCTTCGGGAACTGTCAGAAGAACTGGGTGCAGATGTCGAGATCATCTGTAAGATCGGACTTGTCAGTGACTACTATAACGTGATCCACCGGCATAATCTCAGTAATTACTTCCTCTGTAAGGTCAGATCTTTCGGGGAGAAGCACCTGATGCCGGATGAGATCGAGGAGTTCCATCTATCCACACTGAAACTTACTTATGACGAAGTGGTCAGTGAGTACGAGAAGCGAAAAGAGACGCCGATCGGAAGATTGGTAGCCGCACGGGAACTTCCGGTGATCCGGCGGGCTAAAGAGATCCTCGACGGTGAGAGATAAGAATGGAACAGCTTGCTGATAAAAAGAGTGGCTTATTTCAATTCTGTAGTTGACAGTCGAACGTTTGTTCTGTATAATACAAGCAACATATTAAGTGAGGCTGGGTTATGTCAGAGCTGAAGGACGTGATAACTGCATATCGGAACCTGTCGTTTGGAGACCGTGTCGTATTCTATTCCACGGTAACGAACGATGTCGATGTGAGTGAAGAGACACTTCAGGGAT
>JAFZVE010000023.1 GCA_017617995.1 Clostridiales bacterium | reverse complement strand
TCGAGGAGCCGGAGAAGAACTGGAAGTTCAGTGGAGGCGATTACGAAGAGCGCGCGTACTGGGATGCATATCACGAGGCATTTGAGAGTGCGATCAATGCAACGTCGACGAAGCATTGTCCATGGTATGTCGTTCCGGCCGACCATAAGTGGTACATGCGCTACGTGGTCTCCGAGATCATCCTTGCCACGCTTAAGGAGATGGATCCACAATTCCCCGAGGTTACAAAAGAACGTCTGGAGACCTTCGCAGGATACAAGGAAGATCTTCTGAAAGAACTGGGCGGAGATGCTAAGAAATCCAAGGATGCCAAGGATCCGGAAAAAGCTTCGAAGAAAACCAAGGCCGACAAAGGTGAAAAGAAAGCGTTGAAGAAATCCAAAGCCGGCAAAGATTCCAAAGCATCCCCAAAATCGGCTAAGCATTCCTGAGGTCAAGGAGTTTATAGATGCGCTTTACATCCCCGGAGAAGTCGCTTCCCTGAGGGTGGTTTTTGCAACGTTTCTTTCCGGCGTATCGTCTTATAGTCATAGGGAGGGAACAACGCATGAGAAAAACTGTTGTAAGAATACTCGCTTTAGTCACTTTGACCGCATGCACAGGATCCTGTCTATCGGCCTGTAAGAAAAAGAATCCCTTTCCGGAGGAAGACTCTTTTACCACATATACCCATCCGCTCGAAGACAGACAGACTGCCGATGACATACCTTTTCTCGCGGACGAATCCGAATACTTAGCCAATCTCCACGATGTTCCGGATCACATTACTTTCCTTCCGGCAGAAGACGAAAAACTGATCGATCATTACAAGGTACCTGCGGACAATATGTTCGGATTAAAGGAGATCTATGTTTACGAGAATACAGTCGCGATGATCTTCGATCAGAAAACATTTGATGCCATCGACACTCTATATAACTTTGACAGAAATCCGGATTGGGCGAAGTCTTGGACAGAGGAGGATATCGAGAACAACGTGATCTATCAGTTCGAAAGACAGAAGTATGTCGACGGCTGGGCGACTACGGTTTCCGGTAAAGATCGTATATGTATCGTCAAGATCTTCTATTCCGAAGCAAGAAAGAAAGAAATCGAGGAAGAACCTGGCCGGTATTTCGGACGGGGCTACATCTCTATTCTGGGAAGAGATATCGATTTTAACTATGGAAATATCAGCTTACATTACATGGATGAGTTTACCGCAGATTATTATTGTGATCACTATCAGACATATGATTCGAAAACCGGGAAATGGGGAGAGGAAAAAACCAACGAGTATTACGGGTAAGACCGGTCATCAACCCTGTTCTCTTACGAACAGCATGTTCGAGTAGTAGGATTTATCCGGATTGCTTGAGTATTCAAGCTGATAATTGTTCTCGTTCAAGAATGTTTGGATATTATCGTCATAGCGACCGGCCTGAACAACGATGATCACAGGTAATTCCTTTTGAAGACTTTCCATATACTCTTCCATGATCTCCGGCATAACTGTCCCGATAGGAAACACATAGGAATATCTTGTTGCATGCATTCTGTGGGATAAAACATATATTGCACCCCAATTACCGTACACGGATATTCTCTCCGTCTCATCGGTATGATCCTGGATGTAGTCTGTTATATTCTTTGTTACGTCATCAACAACTAGTTCATCTTTATTCTCATACTTTTCGGGTAATCCGCTGAAAACCTTGATCCAACCGGGTGAAATGACTACAGTCAGTAAATACAGGGAAATCAACAACATAATGGTCTTGGAAGTCCCGGGCTCTTTTATTGCTTCTATATCAGCAAATACCAAACTTAACGGATATACTACAGCAGGTACCAGAATCATTCCGTAGTGTCCGTAAGACATACCACTCATAACCATAAGTGTGATAGTGAGTACCAGATAAACCACGTACGAAATATTCAGGAGTTTGTCTTTGGATTTTACATGAAATACAGCACTGAAAAAAGCAATCAGATAAACGGTTGAGTTAAAGAAGACAAAGAACGAGTTCCATTGTGCCGAAAACTTCGCTCTTCCTCCCTCTGCAGATGAATATCTCATGTTAATGAGTATGTAGTCTTGAATGCAGGATGTTAAGTCATTGTTCAGAATCAACCATACAGCAATTGGAATGATTACAATGCCGATTCCTGCAGAAAACCACAGCGTAAAACCTGCCAGTTTTTTGAATTCCTTCTTTGAGATCAGAAGTGCTGCGATAAGCACACAGTATACGATCCATACGGATATCATGTTCGGCCGTAACATCAAAACGATACCACAGCATATTCCAGACAATGTGAATCTCTTTTTGGAAACTCTGTCATTCAAAATATAGTCGATGAATATATACAACCCGATTGCAATCATGGGAATCGCATATTCCTCAGTAAAGTTTCCTCCTTCGAAATAGGGGAACATGAGAGATGCCGCAGTCAACGAGGTCATGATTGATGCCAGAATCCCACATGCTAACCGTGCGGTTTTATATAACATGAAAAAAGAAAGAGTCAGTACAAGAAATTCGATTACCCATACGCCTCTGTACTCGGATATTCTATTTCCAAGCCAATTCACGATGTATAAGAAAGGACCTTTATGGTCAAAGGAATCTTTGTATGGCATGTACCCATGATCCATCATTAAGGCAACTGTTTTAAATACGCTGGAATCAGTAAGTATTACTCCATTTACCCACGGATGTATCGGGCTTTCTGTGCTGAAAATGAAGGCCAAAAGAGCGGATGCCAGGATGGAGAATATGTTTTCTTTATTCTTTTTTAGGTACTCCATTACATTTCCTCACGTATATCTGTTATATGATATACATTCGCTTAAACGTGTATCAGTATAAATACTTTGCCTGAAAAAAACAAGGTGATCGACCACCACTATGAGGACATCCGGATCTTTGAAGGGATCTAACCGGATTCTGTGGCCCGGATGGCTCCTGCTGCGTGGATCCGGACAACTCGGTTTTCATCGGTCTCCGAGATCTCCTTTAGTTTCTCTATATAGGAACGGACGAATTCCGGTCTTCGTTTTCCGAGGACGCGGAAGTCTCCGGGGCTTCCATCCTGACTTTCTCGTCCGTATCCGAAAGAAGTCCAGCGAATACGTCCATGTGATATTTATAGATGTCGGGTGTATTGGTGGCGATGTTTTCCGAAGCCCAGATGAAGTTTAGTCTTACTCCGGCATCTTCATCTTTTGCGAAGCGGAAGAGGTCTTCCCAGTATTCTTCGATGACGCGGAAGTCTCCGCGTCCGATCCGGCCGAGACCATTTAGTGCGCGCTGCCGGAGGAGGGGAGTTTCACTATCTAAGAAGGATGCGATCTTGGCGACGTGGTCCTGGACGATCAGGGGATAGAGAAGTCCCATCTCTCCTAAAAGCCAGAGTGTTTTTGCCCGGATATGCTCGGAGGGATTACTTAACTGTGAGGCGACATACGGGATGTGTGTTTTCCAGGAGTCCTTGTCCCGTGTCAGATTACTTAAGTCTTTATAGATGGACGTTTCGATGTCCTTTTCTTCCTTTGGTTTCTGCATAGATCCTCCCGCCTCGAGATTCCTAACACCATTATACTTCAAGAAGCAGGCGAAGGCGGGAAGTTATAGGAGCGGTATAGAGGGGGAGGGTGCAGAGTGAGAAGAAAACAAAGCTATATTGGAAGAACAAAGTCGCAATACAAATCTTCTGGAGCTTCCTGTTCAAGTAGAATGTTGAAGAGATGAGCACCATTTTCTTTTTGAGAACCTTCTATGTACTTCATTTTGCCGGATCCGAGATAAGTAAAAGGTAGCTGGATGCCATCCTCTGAATCCACCTTACGAACAAAGAGTTCCATATACTTCGCCGCACGCAGCTCGCTGAGCTGCTTTTCCGTGATGTGAGCTACAGTCTCCCACTGGAAAGTCTTGGCATCGATATAACCGTCAACATATTTCAGAGTGTCTTTTGTGCTTGTTGACTTCACGATGGTAACATAAGCGTATGCAATGCCATCATATACTTTTGTGCCTAGCATAATATCCTTTGGGTTATTCCCAAGAAGTTGCTGTATTTGTGTTTTCTTATATTTCGACCACAGCTTGAATATCCTATCCGTGGTTTCATTTGCAGAATAGAACTCAACATCATATCGGCCGAGACCATAAGCGATAAGGTCGCGGAGATAATCATTAAGTTCTACCGTGATATTGATATTTGCAAGAGAAAGATGTAGATCTGTTCTCGTGAAGAAGTCGGTTTTGCACATATAAGTTAGTGCATGTTCGAACATGTCTTTTGAAAAATGTTTTGTGGTGCTTCGAATGTGTTTCTCGAGATCGGCGATAGAAACTTCACCAACGCCATCAAGAATGCTCTCTATTATCAAAAACTCATACGGCCTAACAATAGGCAGCATCTCAGAAACATAGTCAATGAAGTCTTCCTGCCGTTCGTCGAAAGAAGGAATATTCTCCTCGTTAATTGCTTTCAAGAAGCCATAGTAAGACATGTTTTTTGTTCCGGAAATCTTTGCTTGCATAAACTTCATAAGGTCCGGAGCATAGTCATTATTGAGATAGTCAACGTGCCGAGGATACTCAGCCGTGCCGATATATTTCTTGAAGTTTAAATAGTCCTGCTTGAGATAAACTTTGGTGTTGAAGTTTGATTCGTCTATGAACGACAGAATCTCCTTTTTGCTGAGATCGTCAAGATGGATCTCGACACCGTAGTCATAGAGACCAACCGACCGGAAGTCTTCTGCTACTAGTGTAGACAGCAATTTCTTCTCAACAACGAAGTTCTTAGCAAGTCCGCCAAGTGCGAACGCGATCTGAACACTGCGGCGATAATCATTACCAATAAAGTCCAGAACAGTTACGTATTCTTTGTTTTCATACTTACGAAGACCTCGGCCCAGTTGCTGGATAAAGATGGTCTGTGAATCTGTTGGGCGTAAGAACAGAACCATATTAACACCGGGAATGTCGACACCTTCGTTAAGAATATCAACGGTAAAGAGGATTTCCAGGTCCGCAGAATCGTTTTGTAAGTCGTTATAGGCACGAATACGTTCGCCTACAGAGTTTTTCCCTGTAAGATATTGTGTGTGATAGTATTTCTCCATCGCTTGTGACATTCGGATGGCGTGGGAAATGTCTCTGCAGAAGGCAAGAGCTTTAAGCTTCTTGCCTGGAAGTCGATGTTTCTCGACTGCCTGATAGATGAAATCACAATGCTTTTCATCAGAGAATTGTTCTACGAAGTGATGCCCCTTTGTACTCTGGATTCCGTATTCAATTAGCTCATCACGAATACCATAATACTTGAAGGGAACAACTAAACCGTTTACTATAGCGTCGCGGAGACGAAGTTCATATGGAATGTTTTTATCAAAGAGGCTGAAAACGTCATCTCCATCCATACGTTCTGGTGTGGCGGTAATTCCTAAGAAGAATTCGGGCTCGAAGTATTCAAGGATTCTCCTGTATGTTTCTGCAGTCGCGTGATGGCATTCATCGATGATGATATAGTCGAAGTCCCGTTTGTCGAATAGTTCGAGAGAGTTTGCCATCGTGATATTTGTTGAAAATAGAAACTTTGCGTTTGTTTCCTTAAAGTCTTTGTTAAAGATACCATAAGTTTTGTCTGATCCGAATACTTTCTGGAATGTTTCATATGACTTCATAAGAATGGAGCCTTCTTGAACAATATAGAGAAGTCGTTCAGGGTTGAAGTTCAAGGCATCAAATGCAGCCAAATAGGTTTTACCGCTTCCTGCGGCAGCGCAAATAAGAGCTTTTCCTGCTCCATAAGCACGAATGCGATTCAACTCTTTAAGAGCAGTTCGTTGCATATAATTCGGCTTAATCTCTGAATTGGCAATATCATAGTCCATGTCCCATCTTTCGATCGAATAGAACAATCTCGTTTTGTATTCGGAAATCAAATCTTGTGTGAGGGGAAGAGTCTTCTTCCATAGTGTTTCAAACTCAATCTGCGCTGAGATGATTACGGATCCATCATTTACAGAAACATCCCATTCAACATTCTTCAGTAGTGCATATAGAGTAATGTTCGAAGAACCGACGAGGAGCTCCTTATGATCATGAAAAGAAAACAAGTACCCTTTTGAATGGAATCCAACCTTGTTTCCAGCAACATCACAGAAACAGTCCTTATCCAAGTGACATTCAAATGCTTCAGGATATTTAGCTTGGAGATTCAGAAAATACTCCAGTGATTCTATATCAGTGAAGTTTTGATATGTTGATGTGATCAACTTGCCTGTTGCGCCTCTTGCTAAAGCTGCATCTATGTTCGGTGCAATTAGTTTCAAACCTGCCTTCTTGATAAAGCTGACTGAAAATGCAAACGCAGAACACGCATCGATATTCTGCTTGAGTCTATCGATGAAACGTACTTCAGTATTATTAGTGTAAAACGCATTACCCATTCTCATCCATATAATCTTTCCTGATTTGTGAAAGACTCTTCCCAGTTCCATCATGAATTGTGTAACGATATGTTTCTACAGATTCCCATCCGAATACGCGTCTCAACCAGTTCTGCAAGGACATCTCTTCATCTTGATAACAAACATGACCATTCTGAAGTAGTGTGGCTTTTTCATCAGTGCCACTGGCAGTTAACACATCTCCTGGAGTGACTACGCCCCATTCGAGCATATCTCTGATTTTGGGAAGAATCCTGCGCTCGCGACTTTTTGAGCTTGTTTTACGCATTTCTTTTGCCCAATTGTTTGGCTGTTCGATGATTTCGAATTTGGGAGCTACAACAGAATCGTCTATGCAATAGAGTTTTATCTCGCAAAGTATGAACCCGACATCTTCATCTGTGTGTAAGTTAAGCCATTCGATAGCGGCCCTGTGTTCTTCTCGAGCCTTCTTTACTACCCAAATAACCAGAGAGGCTGACTTTCCAGAGGCATATGTGATTAGCTTTCCGAGATGATCATGATCCGTATCCTCTAACTGGTTTTCTATGATGATACGATCTCCGGTGTCGGCGTCAGTGGCAAAAATATCAACGTTGAAACTTCCAACCGCTGACTCTGTTTCTTCAATCGAGAGCTCGACGCCGATCTCTTCTCCAAGAATATCTATGTTGCTTGCCAGCCAAGGAGTAAAGTCACGGGCTTCGCTTGGCCACGCTGTTCTTAAATCAGTTATTACTCGAAGTCGCCCCAATTCCATATTAGAAGCCTCCTTGAAATAGAAAAATGTACAAATACATTATAATCTTTCGATGGGTTGCAAATGTGCATGAGTTGTAAAGAAATATAAAACAGTCATGAATAAGCAAGTTGTCCTCAGATAATCCAATTAAGCATTCTTACCTAACAACTTTTTTAATTCAAAGAACATATCATCATCCTTTAGTTCTTCCCAATTGCACTTCTGAATAACCTCATTGTAGCCATCTTTATATGTAGTAATCCAGAATCCCTCCTGTGCAGCTACTATAGAATATCTTACGCCAAGAAGCAGGGCATAGCTTCTGGCTTGTCCCATTGCATCTTCCAGCTCGTGTTTTTTTGTTATACTCCGCTTAGCCTCTATAATTGCAAATGCGCTCGGGTATCTACCGCGATTCTTCGGTAATAACACAAAATCCGGTATAAGTGTATTGTTGTGATTTCCGATTGGAATATAAAGCTGCTGGACATAATCGGATTCGGTATATCCCAGTTTGGAAAGGAAGGGTTGCCTTTATAATATAACAAATAAGAACAATCAGAGCGATGAGTCCAAACACGATAGCATATTTGGCCACTATGGAAATAGCAGTCAAAGCCACACCAACAAGAAGTAGAAATAGACACCCACTACCTTCCGCTGCCGTCGTGTTCCGACCTCTTGCCATGATGTCCCCTCCCTTTTCTCTTGATCACTAATCATTTTGATTGTAACAATCTTGTGTGCTCTGTCTATTTCTTGATTGTGAATATTCATTAAACGAAAAGATGTTGGTTTGGGAGTTATCTATATACTTTTATGACTAATAAGTGATAGTCAACCACGATGCTTAAGCACGAAAACCACCAAGCATCCCCATATGAAGCACAGAACCGGAAAACTTAGGTGACAGTTCGTTTATCTGGAAAACACGGATTTGGTGGTACTATGTCTGAAACGGAGCCGTGATGGCAAGGCTCCGGAATCGATCGAAAGAAGGAGGTATACTCATGAAAAAGATCGAATACAGAAAATCTCTTGTAATGCTGGTGGCACTGGCGTGCCTTTGCTCCGCATGCGGTGAGGATAACGAAACAAAAGGAAAGAACGGAAAGGCCAGTGATTCGAAGATCACTGCTTCTCTGGACGAATCCGATGACAGCGGAGAAGAGGAGAAGGAGGACGGAAACAGCGAAGAAACGGCAACTTCCGCCACTCGTGAGACGAAACCGACGACCGATCATGTCACCGAAGTGATCGACGACACGGATGCCTCACAGGAACCGGTCGAAGAGGACCCGTCAGATGGCAAGAAGAAGGATTCGGACGATTCTGATCCCAAGACCGATCCATCAACTGTCCCGGTAACGCAGCCCTCGTATCTCGGCGCGGCCAACCTCGCCAACGGCGGATTTGCCACGGGAAACGGGACCTATAACTACTTCATCGTTCACCCTGAGGACGGGATCCTCGCGATCGTGCAGGAAACGCGTGCGACCGGAAGTAAGCTCGAGATGTACAGAACAACGTATAAGCCGGGTGTGGTGCTCGATAGCCTGATCCTCGCAGGTGACTACCTCTATTTCAGAGAAGATGCTCTCGACGGAGAGATCTTCGGGATCCGCAGGATGGATCTGAACACAGGAGAAGTAGAGTGTATCTCGGACGGAGCTATCTCCGGGGTTACCGTATGCGGAGACTCTCTCTATTTCTGCAGGGACAGCGCGATCGTCAAGTGCGATCTCGACGGATATAACGAGCGTGTGCTCTTCGAAGCGAAGCACTCCGCCATGACGGCGAAGGTCGCATTCTGTATCGCAGACGGGAAGATCTATTTTTCGGATCCGACGAACTTCGCGACCGGAGGCATGTTCTTCGGGAAGCTCTATTCCATGGACCTTGACGGGAAGAACCATACCGAGATCCCGGTAGAGGCCGAAGCCTGTAACGAAGAAATCTTCTTCTCGGACGGGGAGAGAATCTACTTCTTCGGAAATACTGACAGTGACGGTACCGGCTACTATTCCTGTAAGGTCGACGGAAGTGAACTGGAGATGACGGCAAAAGCCGCACCGACATCCAGAAACATCTCGGAAGATGTGGATGTGGTCGCGACTTCGGATGAACTCTATGTTGATAAGTACGGGAACGGCCACGAGCTCCTCTATACCGGAAACATCCGGATGGGAAAGATCGTGATCGTCGGTGACGAGATCTACTTCATGGGACCCGATGACTCAGGCCGCTCGTCGAATGTGACGAAGCGCATCAAGATCGACGGTTCAGATGAGACTGTGCTGGGGTGAGGCTTCCTGCCTTACCCTTTTTTTCTTTGCCGGGGATCAGCCGGCAAATACGCAGCGGTCGATGCTGCCTGCTTCGTCGATGCAGACCTCGAAGGCGTGGCCGGCGAAGAAATCCGGATCACAGGCGACATAGACGGTCGTTTCCACCTCGTCGAGTGAGTCGGAGAACTCGATCGCGGCTTCGTCGATCCGGAGCGTGCTGAGGAAGTATTCTTCCGAGATGGGGAGACGGACCTTCGCGCCGTCCTCCATGATGTACACGTTCTCTTCATTTTCGTCCGGCTCGGCGGACTCGGCCCAGTCGTTCGCCAGATCTACGGCGCCGTAGTCAAGCACTTCTTTTTCGATGTCGGCACGCGAATCATTCAGGAAAGCGATCCGCTTCTCGATGACGGAGACCAGAGCATCCAACTGCTCCTCGGGAAGAGTAAACCCGATGCCGATATTGACCTTCAGCTCACTTCCCCAGATCGTGGCCGGAGCTTTGTAGGCCCAGTACTTGTCGTTCACACGGATAAGATCTTCTTTGTTCATAGCAGGTACCTCGTTTCTTATTTTTCGGAGTTCATCACGATCTTGTCAAGACCGTAAGGGGTGAAGTCGACATAGACGGCGGAGTTCAGCACGGCTTCGTACTGCTTCTTCATGTAGGCGGGATCGCTGAAAGCACGCTTCTTCAAGAGCTTTTCCCAGATGAAGATGCCGATTCCGCAGGCGACTGCGGCGAGGGTGACGAAGAGGAGCGCCATGGGGTTCACGGAGCTCTGGAAAAGGACGACACTCATGCCGATGAGCCAGCCGATGATCACGACAAAGGTCAGTATCGTGGGAAGCTTCATGCCGCGTCCGCCGATGAAGGCTGGTTTACCACCTGCATTCGGGACCTGGACGAGGTTACAGTGCGGGCAACGGAATACGATCGCTTTATGAAACTGGGTGCGCGGGGCGAGCTTGTCGTAGGGTATGAGAAAGACGTGTTTCTTCCCGTAGTCGGCGATGCGCCGAATCTGATCGAGTGTATCGGTCGGAAGCGTCGAGGAGGCTACTTTTTGCACAACTTCGGCGGAAGAACTGGTGGCAGAGCCGCCGACGAAGAGTTCCTCGGTCTGGGTGACCTCCTTCCCGCAGTTGGCGCAGATGTAGTTGATCGTGATCGGAAATTTATACTCGGAAGTGGATACGTATTCGATATTTCCCATAGGCTACCTCCATATATGTATCAGGTTCCATTTGCCACTATAAGTACAAAGTATAGTATCGCGGGGGGGAATGCAAGGGGGGAAGGTCAGTCTTTCTTTGTGCCTTTGGGATTTCCGGCAGGACGATTCTGCCGCTGGGCCTGACGGGCCAGGGCTTCTTTTTTCGTCATGCCGCAGGAGCATGTGCCGGTATAGGCCGGATTGACTTTCTTGCATTCACATGTCCAGGCGTTCTTGTTACTTTTGCTACGAACTTCATCAGACAGGAGTACTCCGCCGGGGGAATACAGAGGCCTGGAATAGTCATCCTTCAGAAGGAGATTCACCACAGGAATGATGATAATGAACCGGAGTGCATAGAATAAGAGGAAGAAGGGCGGGAAGAAGGTGACGGTGATTATTTCATGGGCCTCCGGCTGGCCAAATCCCTGCAGGGGATAAAAATGCTCGTACAGGTTTCCGCCCAATGTGATGGACGAGGTCATCTCGCCGCCAACGCCGAGGAGGATGACGGGGATCGCCAAACCGAGGCCGATCTCGAATACGAGGATGAGTGCAGAGATGATCAGGGAGATAATGAATATCACCCAGGCTTTATTGTCGACAAGGAACCATCTAATCCGTTTCATGGCATTCGCACCTGCTTTCTCATCCCCACATGAACTATTATATGAATCTATTGAAGGTCTTTTCTAGGCTACAAAGGTCAATGTCTCTTCCTTCCTGTCCGCTCGGCCGCTTCTTATCTCTCGATCACATTTCCGTCCGGCCCGATCGTGAAGACCACCGGCTTGTTCTTCGTGAAGAAGCCGTTATCGACGACACCGACGATGCCGTTGATCTTATCCTCCATCTCGGTGGGGTCGACCGGAGTCTTCCAGACGATGTCGAGGAGCTGGTTTCCGTTGTCGGTGATGACCGGTCCGCACTTACGGACGCCCTCACGCAGGAAGCACTCCGCGCCAAGTGCATTTAGAGCGGAAATAACGGGGACCCGGGCCTCGCCGATGATCTCGACCGGGAGATGAAAACCCGTGCCGAGCGTGTCGACGATCTTCGTGCCGTCCGCAACGATGACGAACTGCGTGGAGTTATACGCGACGATCTTCTCACGGAGAAGTGCGGCACCGCCGCCCTTGATGACGTTGTTATCGGGATCGACTTCGTCGGCACCGTCGATCGCGAGGTCGAGGTGGCCGCCGATGGCCTTATCGTTCATGGAGTAAACGGGGATATCCAGTTCTTCGCAGAGGTTCTGGGTGCCGAAGCTGGTGACGACGGCCTTGATGTCCTTGATGGTGCCGTCGGCGATGCGCTTGGCGAGATGTCTTACGGCCGGGTAGGCGGTCGAGCCGGTGCCGAGACCGATCTTCATGCCGGAGAAGATCTTCCCCTGATCTGTCAATGTATCGATCGCTGTGGAAGCGACAAGTTCTTTCTGCTCACTTTGAGTCATCTTCGATATCCTCACTTTTTCCTTTTTCTTATTTTACTGCAAACGGGGGAATATTTGGGAAGAAAAGTCGTGGCGGGGAGGAGGATTTCGAGATTCGGCGAGGCAGGGGGGCCGGGTGGTACGTGTGGGGCCGGTTTTCACAGAGCCGGCGGTTGACATATATTCTTCCGACCTATACTCTTTTTACTAGATGGCAAATCAATCCGGGAGGAAAAAGTATGGGTATTCACGTATACGAGATCGTAAAGTATGAACTCAATGTCCGTCTGGAGGCGGCGCTGAAGAAGAAGGAACTCAGTGAAGAACAGTTGGCGGATGTTTTCGGCCAGTTAAATGAGAGAAAGAAGAAACAACACACTTCACTGATCGTGCTTCTGGTGGTGGCGGCTGTCGTTATGGCGTTTCTGGGGATTTCCTTCGCCGTTACGGGCGCGGGAGCCGGCTATATCCTGGGATTCCTGCTGTTTTTCGCGGCCCTGGTCGGAGTCGGCGGGTATTTCGGCTGGTACTTCTTCGAGGGCAAAGTCGCGAAGCAGTGGAATGCTCTTCTTAAGGAGCATTATCCGGATGTGTGCGACAAGTACAAGCTGTGAGGCTTCCTTCCGTTTATTCTTTGGATTTTTCTATCACTCTATTATAGCGCTTCCTTTGAAGTTCGCTCATGTTTGATTCGGCATGTTCATAGAAAACTATGGCCTGCCTGTAGTTTCCTGCCAGGTACTCGCGGTCGGCGGCAAGAAGATACTTCTCTTCCTCTGTCATGTCGGACTCGGGGATGAGAGCTTCTGCGAGTGCGCTTTTCAGGCCTTCCGGATCGTCCCGGTATGGACCGATGCATCCGCTTACGGCCTCGGTCATATAGGCGATCGCTTTACTGAGAGAGTCTTTATCCGGATACTCATACTTTCTGCGGTAGGGAAGAGCGAGGGCTTCGAACAGCTTGTTTACATCGACTTCCTTACTATCGAGGAACATGGACAGTATGAGGGCGAGATGGTAGCTCTCGTGCTCGATGACGATCCGGATATCTTCACGCGTACAAGCGAGGCGTTCGTACCGATCAACGGCACTTTCCGTCTCGACGATAAATCCCAGATCGAGAAGGGAAGAGAGAGCTTCTGTCATCGAAGGTATAAACATCCTGGTCACCTCCTGTATTTTGGAATCAATCTGCCATATCCACATCCGGGATGATGAGCAGCTCGTAATCCGGATAGGCTTTACGGATCTCTTCCGTGAGTGTCTCGATTGCTTCCTTACGCTCGATATCGAAACTGACGACTACGTCGAAACGGATGGTCTTCTTTTCTGTATCCGCGTAGAAACCATGCATCTGCAGGGCCCAGTCATGGGAAAGAACGATCTTCTGGACCGCATTTCGGATCCGGGCGGCTTCGTCATCTGATGTGTTGAAGGAATAGACGCCGATACCCGTGAGGATGACGCCGGTTTTCTTAAATACATCGGTCTGGATACGTCTCGTGATCTTGTCGACGTCGTTGACGGTCAGATTATCCGGAAGTTCGACATGGACGGAACCGTAGTTCTTACTCGGACCGTAGTTAAAGAGCGTGACATCGTAGGCGCCGAGGACGGCTTCTTCCGAGCAGATGATCTCCTTGAGTTCCTGGATCGTTTCGGCATCTTCGCGTTTGCCGATGATGTCGTTTAAGGTCTCGACCATCATCTCGATACCGGCCTTGATGATGAAGCATGCGATCACGACACCGACGTAAGCCTCAAGCGAGATGTTCCAGATGAGGAAGACGATGGCCGAAGCAAGTACCGAAGAAGAAAGGATCGCGTCGAAGAGCGCATCGGAACCGGAGGCGGTGAGCGCGCCGGAGTTCACTTTCTTACCCTGGTTTCTCACGTACATGCCGAGGATGAGCTTGACGATGATGGCGACGAAGATGATGATGAGCGATACGGTACTGTAGTCTGCTTCTTCGGGGTGGATGATCTTCTTTACCGACTCCACGAGAGAGGTGATACCGGCATAGAGTACGAGCGCGGCCACGAGCATCGAGCTTAGATACTCGATCCGGCCATAGCCCAGAGGATGCTTCTTATCCGGCTGCTTCGAGCCGAGCTTGGCGCCGATGATCGTGATGACGGACGAAAGTGCGTCCGAGAGATTGTTTACCGCATCGAGGATGACGGCGATGGAGTTGGAGACCAGTCCGACGAAGGCTTTAAATCCGACGAGAAAGAGGTTCGTCACGATGCCGATGATGCTGGTCCGGACGATGGTTTTCTCTCTGTTTTCGGTCATGACGGCGATATCGTTATTCTGTTCACCCATATTTCTACACCCCTATATATGATTACTAACATTTTGTGGCTATTTACGGGAAATGGCAAGAGGAAATCTGTGCCAGTGCTTTTCGTGCGGAAGACTTTAATCATTCTTTACCTTTGTTTGACGATGTCTTTATCTTGACGGATTAGAATGAAACCATCAAGTGAAGCGAAGGACTTCAGAAAACAGAGGGTAAGGACATGACACAGACATTAAGAAACATCTTCATCAAAAAACCGTTCAGCGCAGAGAGCCTCAATATCCAGGGCTACTCGATCGTAGAGATCAGCAAGAGAAAGCTTAGAAAGAGCAAGATCTTCCGTAACATGGACTTCGTCATCGATACAAATCACCTGATGGACGTTCTCGAGAACAAAGGCAAGATCTACGGCTATACCAAGAAGGGCCAGCTGAAGGCACTGTATGTCGTGACCAGAGAAGGAAACTGCTTCACCTGTGATGAAGTACTCTTTGCCCTGGACATTAACGGCGAGCCGGTCACGGGTCTTATGGACCAGCAGGTCGTTTTCCTCATGGCACAGAATGCGTCCTACCATAAGGACGGCCGTGCGGTATTCCAGGGAACCGTCGCTCCGAAGCTCGTTCAGAAGACCGGACCTTTCAACTTCTTCTGGGCTGTCTTCTTCGCCGTGATATACTCCTTCGTATTCAGCAATTCCTTCTCCGATTTTTCGGGAATCCTGATCGGAGTCATGATGGGTATCTGCATGGGCTTCTGCTTCCGTAAGCAGACATACGAATACGAGACCTCGGTGGAGGCCTGATCTCGGATATTCAGTTAGATTTAGGAAACGAATCGTTAAGCTTCAGGGCTGTACTTCAGCGGCGAGCTTAACGATTTTTTCGTAGGACTCGGCGCGGATGACGCGGAAATTCTTCTCGACTTCTCTTGTCCAGAGGTCGATCTCACCCTCGATCTCCGAGACTTCCGGGAGGATGAATCCCCAGATGCGGCAGCCGGTCTTCTTCAGTTCCGGGAGGAACCAGTCAAAGCCCCACTCGACATCTTCTTTGACGTCTTCGAAGCCGTTTCGGGCATCGACGATAAAGATACTGTTCTTGTGTTCTCTCAGCATCTCAAGAGATGCGGTCACGGGATTTCTATAGTCATCGAAGTGGGCTTCCTTCTTCCAGATGTGGAAGACCACGTTATCTTTCTCGATATATTCGCACTTGGCAAAATCACTTTCAAACATTTTTCTGTCCTTCTTTGTTACGTCAGTGTAGACCTTGTCTTTCCGGAACTATTATACCATCTGCATTTCGTGAGAGGGGGGAAGCTGCGGTTCGTGAGAAACGGATGGGGTCGCTTCATGTGAATCGGAAGTCACTAACGAACCTTCGAAACGTGCTACAATGAAACTGGGATACGGCGGAGGCCGGATCCTTTAACCTTAGGTGTTTACATGGAGAGGGGCTCGTATGAGAAGCAGAAGAACCATCGTGATCGCAGTGATCCTGGTCGTCTTTCTAGGCGCGATCGGGATTGGCACGCTGCTGCTCTTCGAGAAGGAGTCCGTCCAGGATACCGGTAAAGAGAAGAAGTCTTTTCTGACGGAGCAGGACTTCGAACAGATCGACTATGTCAATACCTATCTTGCGAAGATCCGTTCTGACAGGAAATTCGCTGGCAAGGATGCGGATACGAAGCTCGATACCATGCTCGAGGCCATTAAGAAAATGGCCGAAGAAGGGAAGATCTCTTCGGAGTCGATCGTCTACGATAAGAAACAGCACTACATCACTTTCGAGTACCTCTGCGGCGTGCTCGGCGCTGAGAACTTCGGCGGGTCCTACGATACCTGTTCTTCCTATACTATGCCCACCTTTCCGGATCTGAAGGATGAGTCCTTCGAGAGTCCGGATCACAGAAGTTCCATCCTCATTCTCGACGGGATGGCCGATCCGGCTGAAAAGAGCGACATGTATCTTCTGGATGTTTTTGAGGATATGGGAACCACCTGGAGTGAGCAGGGCGTGGATACGAGACTCGATCTGACAGTATCGCTCGAGGATCTCATGTCTCTTAAGGATTACGATGTGGTTCTCTTCTTCCTTCACGGGACGTATATGAACTTTAAAAACCAGGGGAAAGTCCCGATGATGCGTCTGGCGCAGAAGGCGGAGACGGGCATGAACCGGAACTATTCCACGGATCTTCTAAACGGACGGATCGCGGTCGTGAACGGAGGCTATGCCATCACGGCGGATTTCCTTACTGAGCGTTACGGCACGGAGGACCAGCCGCTCGAGGGCACGATTTTCTTCTTCGGAAGCTGTCTGCAGATGGGTCTTGACGATGAATACTCCGAGGCCTGGGCCGATGCTCGTGCGAAGATCGGGGTCCCGGCACTGGTAGCCTTCCACAATGAAGTCGGGAAGAGCTATGCTTCCGGTCTGGCCCGGGAGTTCGTCGACCAGCTCCTTTCGGGCAGAACCGCAAAAGAAGCCTATAACATGGCGCTCTCTTCTCTGGGAAAGGATGAGCGCAAAGCCTATGCCGCATCCGGTGGGGACATGAATGGCAAGCGTTCACTGGCAATTCCGTGCTACCGGGGAGATGAGGAGGCGAAGTTCAGATGGAGACTGTCGCCCACGCCGATCCCCACACCCACCTCTACGCCGACTCCTTCGCCCACACCCAGTCCTACGCCGACACCTACGCCGACGCCCACACCGGGTACGTCGCAGACGACCTTGCCGAACGGCGATACGATCCGGGTTGGGGACACGATCTTCTTCGGAATGTATCCTCAGTCTTCGGATACCACCGCGCAGCCGATCGAGTGGGAGGTCCTAGAGGTCAAAGACGGAAAGGCGCTGGTTATCAGTAAGTATGCGTTGACCTGCATGCCGTATAACGAAGAGTTCACGGATGTCATCTGGGAAACCAGTACGATCCG
The DNA here is from genome assembly GCA_017617995.1 of Clostridiales bacterium. Taxonomy (GTDB): domain Bacteria; phylum Bacillota; class Clostridia; order Saccharofermentanales; family Saccharofermentanaceae; genus Scatonaster. Next base: position 17,597 of record JAFZVE010000023.1, on the reverse strand, counting down.
GGCGTATCTGAATGACGATTTTATAAAGGCGGCATTTACCATAACGGAACAGGAAGCGATTCTTGATACCATTTTGCCAAATGACGATAACCCGGTCTACGGGACCTATGGCGGCAGGGAAACGACGGATAAGGTCTTCCTTCTCTCGCTCGATGAAGTGCTTCAGTACTTCCAACTCACGAAGAACAGTGGGGAAGAGGACAGGCAGATCTACGCGTACGGCGACGCATGTACGTGTCAATTAACTGAGTACGCGATCTTACAGGGTGCATTTCGATATGAATGGGCAACCGGTGACGATGCAGATCTTTCTGCTTACGACGGCAACTGCCGCTGGTGGCTGAGATCCCCCGGAAGCAGCAGTCATTTTGCCGCGGGAGTGGACTATGACGGAAGCGTCCGTGCATACGGACTCCCGTCGGTCGATAAACCCGAGGATGCGCTGACCTACCCCTACTATGCTGTCCGCCCGGCGATGTGGATCGACCTGTCGAAGACTTGAAGAAAACCTCTATTTAGTGACATCTTTGTCATATTCATTGAAATGCTTTCGAACCGAAAAGTATAATGAATCCGGATGTGGAAACACAGCGAAAGACAAGTGAAATTCCGGGTGTGTGCTTATGAAAAATCTCAGAGGATTCGTGTCGTTTATGCTTTCGGCGTTCGTGGTCACGTCGACCTTGTTGTCTGTTTCTTCGTGTAAGAAAAAAGAATCGAATAAGAAGAAGGTGCTGGAAACAGACCCGTGGTATAACGTGAAGAGGATCGAACTCGATCCGCACTTTTCTACGGATGAATATATCTACGTAGATCCGCAGGGACCCTATCTTCTCTGTGACCGGTACGTGATGAACTATCGTGTGGGGACCGCTCCTAACGAAGAATATAACCATTCATTTTATTACGATATGATGGGCATCTTCGATCTTGAGGGGAATCTACTCAGTATCGTGAATCTCTCGAAGATCATATCGGAATATGAAACTGCCTATGCGCCCAGCCAGTATCTGGGACTCGTGCAAGGGGAAAAGGGTATCCGGCTCTATTTCGAAGTGGTCACCTCGGAAAAGGAATGGAATCCGGATGATCCGTCGGCGGGTGCGAACTATGTTACCCAAACGAAAATGTACAGTGCGGAGCTGGATCCGAACACCGGAGAAATGATCGTACCGGGGCAGCCTTCGGAATTAAAGCCGGTCGGTACCGAAGATTTCTGGATCTACAATGTGAAGATGATCGAAGGCTACGATGTCTGTACCGGCTGGTCCGAAGAGGCAGGTGCCAGCCTCCTCGTGGTCGGAAAGAACGGCAAAGCACTTTATGACGTGGATTTCGAGCAGGCGTTCGGCCCCGGTACTTATAACGTGATAAGTGCCTATGGCTACGGAAACGGGCAGGCCATCGTGGAAGTCATGGGAAAAACACAACTGATCGCCCAGCTTGACCTCGCGTCGGGAAAGGTGACGCAGGTCAAGGATGGAAAGCCACTGAGCCGCAACCAGAAGTATTCCTCGACGAACGAAGGGATCGGGTATCTGACGAAGGCGACCGGTATCTATGAATACGATGTAACGGGCAAGAGCGAGACCTGTAAACTCAATTTCGACTACTGCAATGTCAACCGCTATGAGACGCAGAATGCGACCGTGCTTGCGGTCGAGGGAGATACGGTCGTGCTTGGAGCCCTCCCGCCGTTCGAATGGTATATCATGCCCGATCCGGCGGTCGTCTATGTTCTTGAGAAAGCGGAAAAGAACCCGAATGCGGGGAAAACCATTCTTACGGTCGCAAGCATAAGCGATTCCGTCTCGCTTTTCGAAGCGCAGGCCATGACGGCCTTTAATGAACAGAATCCGGAGTACCATGTCCAGCTGGTGCTCTACGATCAGAGAGAGCATCAGTCGACCGGTGAAGTGACGGACGATATCGATACGACGGACCGTCAGATGTACAGTGCACTATCTATGGTCAGCGGAAGCCTGACGATGGATATCCGTTCCGGAAACGGGCCGGATGTCATACTCGGGGCCGCGCAGTCGATCGATGTACTGGACAGCCAGTATCTGGAGGATCTGTCACCCTATCTCCAGAGGGAGACGTACGATTCCTCGGCCTACTATTCGAAGATCATCGAGGCATCGAGACTCGACGGGAAACTGTACTTTATCCCGACGGCATTTACGATCGGCGGCATCGTTATGGATGGAACGAGGGTCGCGCCTGACCAGGTCGGGTTTACTTATGAGGAGTACGCATCCTTTGTGGAAAATGAGTTTAACGGCGTCGATCTGGTAACCGGATACGTCAGTCGCATGCATTTTCTGGATCTCTGTTTCGAGCGATCTTATGATCAGTGGCTCCAGGATAAGAAGATGAATCTGGATACGGAAGAGTTCCGTAAGATGGTATCGTTCTTCAAGGATAAGATCCCGGAGGGTGTCTCCGTGGCACCGCAGGATCAGTACGACGTGATCATTCCGACCATAGATGAAGAAACCATTTATGATTTCATTTATGTCGAGAACATCGATAGTATCCGGCCGCTTGCACAGATCAATTACTTTGACAGGAATCTGAAGATCCTGGGACTTCCGTCGGAAAACGGTACCGGACCTTCTGCGAGTATCACGAACTCGTTCTCGATCACTGCCGGATCGGCCGTGAAAGAGGGAGCATACGCATTCCTCGATATCCTTCTGAGCGAGAATGTCCTGAAATCATCGAATATGGCATTCCCGATCAACCGCGCAGCCACCGCGTACCGGGTGGATATCATGAGACAGAGCAACCAGTCTGCTTATGACGAGCTTCAGCAGCCGGGACAGCTGAGATCGGATATGATCTATCGTTGTGCCAGTATTTATGATCCGAGAACGAAACTCGAGGAGATCCTCCTTCAGACATTCGAATCGGTCGATACGGTGCTCATGTCAGATAACGCGGTCATGATGATCATAAACGAGGAACTGCCTGCCTATCTCCTCGGCCAGAAAGATCTCGACACCGTCATCGCGACGATCACCAACCGATCGCAGAATGTCTTTAACGAGAGATAAACGGAAGAGCGATTACATCGATTACAAGAGGTTTGCTTGAAAAACGTGAAACCTCTTGTATCATTTTTCAGAATTCCACAAGAGGTTTGCATGAAAACCGCGAAACCTCTTGTATCATTTTTCAGAATTCCACAAGAGGTTTGTGTGAAAACCGTGAAACCTCTTGTATCATTTTTCAGAATTCCACAAGAGGTTTGTTTGAAAACCGTAAAACCTCTTGTATCATTTTTCAGAATTCCACAAGAGTTTTGCATGAAAACCGTGAAACCTCTTGTACAGTCAATTAAAAATGCACAAGAGGTTTGCATGAAAACCGTGAAACCTCTTGTACAGTCAATTAAAAATGCACAAGAGGTTTGCATGAAAACTGCAAACCCTCTTGTGCGGTGCTCTCATCAATTACGTGAAAGGTTGGATGACATGTAGGATTTCATTCAAATCCGATGACTGTCCACATATCCACTATGCCCCAGAAGTTCTGATTGTAGTTCGGCTGTCTGGTCGTGGACCAGATTGTCGCGTTATTGTTCTCACAGTTGCCGAGGTCGACGACGACATATCCTCCCCCACCGGAGTCAAATACTGCGTATGTATTTTCCATGTCGATCTGAAGCGGTTCTTCCAGCTCTTCAAGGATGTGCCATTCTTCGTCATCCAGCGCCCAGATATCGCATGCGGAGATCAGGCCGGTGCTGCCGCTCGCGTAGTAGAAGAAGCCGTTGTGAAGGGTGGTGTAGAACTGCCGGATCTTCTCGGGGAAACGGGAAAAGAGAGACATGCATTTTTCATCCTTTTCCACATCCAGAGGATTTCCACCCTCGTAATACATGATCCGTCCTTTTTCACTTTCGATGGAATAAAGAAGGGAATAGACCTGTCTTTTCTTGAAGTCGATGTAGGTGATCAGATCGATATCTACCAGATGTTTCTCGAAGAAGGCGATCTGCTGCGGAAGCTCTTTGCTGAAGTCTTTCTTCCACATGTCGAGGATGCTCCGGATCTTATCCGGGGTCTTCTGGTTCAGGATCGTTACCCAGATCTCCGGGATACATGAGATATTCTCGTATCCTTCTGTGATGACTTCCACGGTCTTATGGTACTTTCTTAAATACTCTACATCCGGTCCCATCTTCTACGTTCTCCTTGTCTTATCTTTCTAGCACGAATCGCACCACTTTTACGTTCCCGTCCATCTCCGTGGATACGATGGAAAAGCCGCACTTTTCCGTATAGAATCTGACGTTTTCTTCCTTATCGATCGGTGTGATCAGTGTAAATTTCTTCCAGTTCGAATAATGCTCTTTAGCAAATGCCATCGCTGCTGTTCCGATGCCTTTTCCCTGGTACTCCGGGATCACACATAAGCATCCGACTTCGTATACTTCAGGTTCGATTTCCTTGCAGGAGATGCAGCCGACGGGCTTTCCTTCGAAGACGATCAAATACTTCGGAAAGTCGAGGATCGACTGCTCCATCATTTCCTTCGTTCTTCCGTAAGCAGGGCACTCGCCATAGCGGATATAATCACTGTAGAATGCAGCGTTGTATATCTCGATCAGCAGCTCGGCATCGGTGATTTCAGTTTTGCGAAATTCAATATTCATATTAACCTTTCGAAGAAGTCCTTCATGAATGCTCTGCTTTCTTCTCTCATAATGGCTATTCTTCCTTTGGTTACCCAATCTCCAATACGAGTTCATTATATCAGATCAGCTCCGAGAGGGAGTGGATCTTGGTGTACGATGTTTCCACGTCAGAGGCGGGATTGGCAGCGATCAGGATCGGTGTGATACCCAGCTCCGCGGCCCCTTCCAGATTCTCTACGCTGTCGTCGATGAACGCAGTTTCTATTGCATCGCATCCGCATTTTGAAAGTGCATCCAGATACATCCGTCTGTCCGGTTTGAAAGTGCCCAGCTCGAAACTATATGTGGTGAAGGAGAAGTACTGGAGTACGTCCAGTGTACGAAGCTGGTTTCCGATACTTGGCCAAGTGTCCGAGATGATCCCCAGCCGATGTGTCTGGCTGAGTGTCTGGATCACGTTTTTGGCATCTGGGTAGAGGATGTAGTTCTCCATATTGTATGTCCGGTCCCGAGCGATGGAAGTAATCTCGGCTTCGCTGAGTTTCAACCCCAGATATTCGGTGACAATGCGGTAGAAGTGATAGAACTGTTCCGCTTCTTCCTCTTCGTTTCGGATCAGATGGTTCTTCTCCAGAAATAAAAATCCGGCAGAGCGCGCCTCGTCGATCCGGGCCGCATCAAACTGCTCCAGACGGTTTCCTACGACTTCGTAAAACCGTCTGGTAAACATCCAGTCTCCTGATGCCGGATAATCGATCGTGTAACCGACGTCGAAGAATATGACGGACTTTTCAGATAAATGACTGTTCATTCGTTAAACTTCCCGTATGCTTTATCAATGTAGGCCGCAAAGCCTTCGTATTCCTCCCAGCTGAAGGGAACTGTGTAGAGTTCCTGCTTTCGATCTTTCGTGATAAACGCCTCGTAATCCGCTGCGAAATTACCACAGGTGTGCGGGCCGTCATGGTCGAAGTAGTCATCGATAAACCCGATGATCTTCTCCGAGAAATCGTTTCTCCCCAGTTTGTAGTCGCATACGCTATTGAGGAAATCAATGCCGGTACACTTTCTGTTCTTCAGGTCATTCACATACTCTTTCGTAAGGTCCGTATCGGCAACGAAGAAATCGTGTAAGACGATCCAGGTGAGAAGGAGCGCTACATCGTTTCCGGCGAGATCGTAGATCTCATCGTTTTCGTCTTCGGACAGTTCCTCGGGCTCCTTGTTGTTTCTTTTGCAGTATACTTCACATGCACTATCCCAGACCCACTCGACCTTATAGCGTTGCATCCCGCTGCTTCCTGAAGGAGCCCTTTGTCCGTTCTTCTGCTCGTGAATACTCGGTGAAGCTTCGTATTCCTTCTTAAGTTTCCGGATCCGGCTTCCAAGAACACCGAGATCTACGACAGCAAGCGCGACGACGATACACGCATCGATCACACCTGTGAGTATATCTCCTTCTGCGAAATTCCCGATCGCCCGTACGAGGAAGATAACGAAAGCAAGTCGTAAGAATAACCAGCGGCATACCCGGATCAGGGTAATGAGCTGTTCGATTTCGCTTCTCGTTCGTTCTTTGGCCATGTCCGTACTCCCCGCAAGTCAGCTTTTCACATATCGGATCTCACGCTTATTCCAGCGCTTGAAGATCTTCTCTTTCCCGTCGAGATGGTAGCCGTTCTTCTCATAGAAGTTTCTTCCCATCTCATTTTCATCGAGGACCCAGATCACAAATTCCGAGCAGTCTTTTTCCTTGCCGATACTCTCGAAGAACTTCAGCATCTCGGTGCCGATTCCCATTCTCACATACTCGGGATCGAGGTAGATGAAGTGGAGTTCGAAGGCATTTGTTTTATCTTCGTCTTCACACATACCGAGGCCCAGCATTCCCTTGACGATCCCGCTCTCCGGATCTTCGTACACATATAGCTTGAATCGCTTCTCGGAGATCCATCTCTCGTAAACGGGGATGCGGTTTTCCACGGTTAAGTCTTCGTATAGACACTTATCCGCCACAACACCTTTATATGCATAGCGACTGCTGATCACTTCGATCTCGGCAATCCTGGCTGCGTCTTTCAGTTCTGCTTCACGAATCATTTCCGTTCACCTCGGTTCTTGTATATATGGCTCTATTATACTGCAAGAAGAAGGAGTTTCCGTCTATTTTGCGTGCTTTGCTTAATAGGGACGGAAAAATCTTGACTCCTTTTATTGAATTTCCGTCCCTTTGGGAAAAAGCGGCGAAATAGGACGGAAATCCAAGCCGATTTCTTGAATCGTTTCCGTCCCTTTTCGGACTTTTTGAAAATGGGGACGGAATCTCAGTCTGTTATCCAAAGGATTTTCCGTCCCTTTTCACTCATTTTGAAAATAAGGACGGAAACGCTTCATTTTCCCGATCAGAATTTCCGTCCTTTTTCTCCGTTTCTAACAAAACAGACGGAAATCGATCAGAGACCTATCTGTTTTTCTATTGTGGAGAAATGGAGAGGGACTAGATGTTAGTCCCAGTTGAATATCTCGACGGTTTCGAGTACCTGTGTCAGGAACATTTCCATCCGCTCCGGAGAAGATGATTCTTCATCGGGTTTCCACTCGTGCTCCGATACACTGACGATCCAGGGAGAAGCCCAGAGAACGAACGGATCCTCGGGATCCAGAACGTAGACGGCCACGAACTCCGTCTCTACGAAATACTGTGGATCGCCGAATGTGCCGTGCACGATGCAGGCCTCATATCCGTTCACCTCGACCGGGGTCCTCGAATCGATATTGATGTGGATCGCGCAGTCGAAATGGGCATTGAAGACTCCGCCGTAGGCCTGGGCGAATCCGTAGGTGCTGTCGGTCAAGATCGGCTCGCAAAAAGCAATGTAGTCATCTATGCTCATGTTCCCGAAGTCGTGTCCTTCTTTAAACTCGTCATAGAACGTGAGCGGAAGGAAAACGAAGTGCTCGTCCTGCATCAGGATCATGTTCTTGTTCAAATCGATCTTTTTCGAAGACGCAGGACGCTTGTATGTATATGGCCCAAAGTAGTCGTTCTGATCGAGTGTAAATGCAGGACCGGTTTTCCCGTTTGCGGCGGATGCCGGTGCATCGGGGTCGCCCGCATTTATTCTATCCCAGGCCTCCGATACTGCCGGAAGCATCGTCTCGGATGCGCTGCCTTCGCCTTCGCCTTCGAATTCCTCTGATTCATGCGCTTTTTTCGATGCGGAATCCTTCCCTTTTCCTTCGTTTTTCTTTCCGCAAGAGGCGGATGCGAGCATAATAAATCCAGCCATAGCAATGGCGACAACTTTTTTCATATTCTTCATTTTCAATTCTCCTGATAATACTTATAGAGACACTTCAGATCATCCGTCTGTAAAGTGCCGGTTATTTTGTGGTTTCTTCTTCTAGAAAATCACATGCAGAAGCACTTCTCACGCATCTTCAGAAGACGTCCGAAAGCCTTGTGTTTTTATACATGTATTCCTGTGTGCCGAATACGATGGAAACCAGCTTCGGGTGACCCGGATCTTCCGTCAGTTCGGAACAATAGAATTCGTAGACCAGATCGCCCAGACCGAGGAAGTAGTAATACCGTCCGTGATCCGCGGATCTTCCTGCGAGGTAGTAGGGTGTTCCGATGGTGGCGGCAAAGTCACTTTCGCTCATACCGAGTTTTACGTCATAGAAGTCCAGATCTGTCCCTGTGATGAAGAGCTCGATGGCGATGACTTCCGTATCGTCACTTATGTTGTTCTGATCCTGGACCGGCTCTTTCAGGAAGCAGTTAAATGAATAGTAATTGTCTGCTTCGTCATAGGCCATGCATACCGTCTCGCTATCGACGACTTCTTCGACAGAGAAGCCCTTCGACTTCAGCTCACCGATCGTGCACGGTATGTTGATCGGATAACCGTTCACCACCGGAGACTTCATGAGAACGGCCGCATCCGGGGTCAGCACGCCCGTGCCGTCCGAGTCCTTCTCACGACTGGAAGAACCTTCACTCTCGTCCGGATCATCCTGATCGATCCGTTCCGGATCCTGCACGGAAGAGATCTTCTTCGGTTTGCTTTTCTCGTTTTTGTCTTTGTTCTGAAGATAGTAGATGATTCCTGCAGTGGTGATACCGACGATCACCACCGCGGCGATCCCTCCTAATAGGAATTTGTTGATCATGATCCCTGTTCCTTTCTTGGCTGCGGATGCAGCGGTTTTCGAGGCGGCTCCCTTGGTGGCAGCCTTGGCAGATGCGGACAGGGTGGTGGTAAGGGAAGCGGGCATGGCCTTAAGGGGCACCTGTTCGGCTTCCTTCATGAACAGTTTGCTCAGGAACGGCAGCGGCGCCATGGCAAACAGCTTCGTCTCGTTTTCGTCTTCATATTTCTCGACCTCCTTCTTGATTTTGTTTCTGGCAAAATTCAGACGGCGGCGGACGGTCCCCTCGGGAACGCCCAGTGTTTCGGCGATCTCTCTGGTGCTCATCTCGTCAAAGTAGAACAGGATCAGTGTTTTTCTGATCTCATCGGACAGTGATTTTTCGATGATATCCATGACGATCCGGCGCATCGCGTCCGACTCGACGATCGAATCGGGGAGAAAGTCCTCGGGTACCGTTTCCACATCTTCGAGGAACTCGTCATCCCCAGCCACGGTCTTCGTCCGCGTGAGACGGTTGAGAGACTTGTTGGCTGCGATTTTCTTCAGCCAGGCCGTCACTTTGCTCTTATCCTTGAGCGTGTCATAGGATTCGATCAAAGTCACGAACGTGTCCTGCACGATGTCTTCTGCTTCTTCTTCGTTCTTAAGAAGTGACATCGCGGTCCAGTACACCGCGCGATAGGCTTCGCTGTAAATCTTTTCGAGTTCCTGGTCAGTCATCTGACTTATGCCTCCTTTATCCGCATCTGCCCTGTAGACACAGAACCGGTGCGGAATGTTCGCAGGTTCGGGAAATTTTTTTTCGAGATTCGAAAATGCTTCTTTCTGCCATATTATACAGTATAATATGCATATTAGTTCTTTGCCGGGGTGATTGAAATGAAGAAGTACAGTGCCAAATATATCCTGACCCAGATCCTGATCTATACCGTGATCGGTGTGGCGGCGGGTACCGCGTTACCTTATTTTACGCATATGAAGCCGCTTCTTAGCAGCGCGATCGCATTCTCGATCATCGCCCTTTTCTTTCTCTGGCTGGTCTCTATGTCGGCCACCAATTCCTACTCGGGGAAGATCGCGAGAAAGACTATGCAAAAAGGCGCGGAGGCCGAGCAGTTCGGTCAGTGCAGTACATTTACCGCGGCCGCTCCCTATACCCTCGGCCAGATCCTCAAGATCGACTCGAAGACGGGAAGAGTCGCCTATGTCTCGTATCAGAATCCGAAGCAGTTCCAGCTCGTGCATGCGCGCGAACTTACGAATATTACCTCAAGTTATGTGAAGGGGCCTTTCGGCGGCACGAGATATGTGTACTTCGAGTTCTACTATAAGAATAAGCGCGTGCGCTTCGCGACATTTACATCAAGAAGCATGTACAGCCTAAAGTCGAAGCAGGTCCTCGAGGCCATCTCCAAGGGCGACATGTTCCGGGACATCCTTCTTCGCGCGCAGACCATCCAGGGGTGACCGATGCGCATCGCGAGACTTCATATTCTGGAACGCTTCATCGAGCCGCTTATTATCCGTATCGGCATTTTCTTCGGTGGAAAATCACTGGAGAAGTGCAAGGAGTGTAAGGGGAAGATGGTCGAGGCCGGAGAGCATCTGTATCTTCTGCCGGTGAGGCTATCCGAAACGCACGAGGAAAGTGCCGAGTATTATATCCGGAATGTCAGGAAGATCCAGAGCACCGATGAGATCCCGAGCGGCGTCCGTGCATGCCGTATGTTTATCTTCGAGTGTCAAAACTGCGGGCATAAGATCGTAAGTGTCGTGGACTTTCTCCGCGTGCGCGAAAACGAAGTGCTCGAGGGCGGCGATATCTATCCCTACGAGAAGTTCAAGGATTTCTTCTGATAGAAGAGATCTTCTATATCCTCCCATTGAATCGATTTACATACGATTTGCGTGAATAATGGAAAAATGACGCATCTGTCACACGACGGGCCGATATCTCTGATAAGTTAATAGTAGGGTTGTCAGAAGTATACGCGAGTTGCTGTAGTTTGCGGAGGTCGTTGTCTATGAAACGTTATTCTTTTCCCCGGAAGATCCTTGCTGTTTTGCTTTGTATGTCGCTCTTGCTTGCCTCTTCGTCCTGTAAGAAAAAGAAGACACAGGACTTAGGAGAACGCGGTATCAAGGAGAGCGATCCTTTCTTTGAGTCCGAGGTATCCGAACTGAAGTTCCCGATCGATGAGTCCAAGAAACTGGAGTATATGTCCATCGACAGTATCCGTTTCCTCGGGCAGAAGATCCTGGCAAGCTACATTATCCAGTACGAATTCCCGGAAGCTGATCCGGAGACGGGTTATTTGACGGATATCCAGTGGGAGGAGTATTCCCGGCAGGGCACAGCCATGTTCTCCATGGAAGGAGAATACCTGGGCGAGATGGTAAACAACGACGCTTTCGGCTTGCCCTGCATCGCGGTCGATAACGACGGGAATATCGCGACGCTGAGCATGAACTATAACGAGAACTATCAGGTCGACGGATTAAAGATCGTCTCCCGGGACGATTCAGGCAATACGGTAAAAGAGATCGATCTTCAGATGCCGCCATCTTCCGATCTTCAGTATGTGACTGTGCTGCAGTTCCTCCCGGATGGGAAGATCGCGGTCCAGAGCAGCTATACCGCTCCTGTATACATCTTCGATGCAAGCGGTAAGTACCTCTTCAACATCGCTTCCGTGGAGCGCGGTGTGGCCGGTGAGATCTTCCTGCATGAAGGGAAATACTATGCCTTTAGTATGCCGACGGATTGGTTCGGAACGCTCGACTATTATATCCACGAGATCGACATGACGACCGGCGAGATGAAACCGGGGAAGAAGGCGAATGGCATCGTCAATATAAGTGCGCTGACATACGGAGAAGACGGCGTGTATACCTCTACTCCGAACGGGATCTCGAAGTATAACCCCGTCTCGGGAGAGATGGAAGAGGTCTTCGACTGGAACGAGACGGATGTCAATCGCCGTATCCTTTCCTCCGTGCGCAGCTTCCCGATCAATGAGAACGAGATCCACGCGATCGCCACGGAATACAATGATTCTTTTATCAATTACAAGTACTATGTCCTTAATCTGAAACGCGCCAAGTCAAATCCGCATGCCGGCAAGAAGATCCTGTATGTAGGCGGGCTCGGACTCAGCAGTGGTTTCTACGATTATATGTATGAATATAACGCGGATACGAGTCATGATTGCCGGATCGAAGCTTTTGATTATCTGTACTCGCTCGAAGACGGTACTTCTCTTGATGAGCAGTTCTATACGAATATCACGAACCGGATCAATCTCATGCTCCTAAGTGGCGAGGCTCCGGATATCCTGGTGAATTTCGCGGGGTATGACCAGTATGCCAACGACGCGATGCTGGTCGATCTGAATACCTATATCGATTCCGGAAAAGGACTTGACCGCTCGGAGTACTTCGATAACATTTTCCGTTCGATGGAGGTAAACGGGAAGCTCTACTATATCCCGATGAGTTTCGCGCTGGAAGGGTATTTGGCCAATACCCAGTATCTTGATGCCGATACGAACTGGACGTTCGATGACATGGATCGCGCGGCCGAAGCTCTTCCCGACGGGATGCTTATGATTCCTCCGACGGAGAGCACGGACCTTCTTAAGAAGTACATGGGCTCAGATCTGACGACGTACATGGACTATGCGAATAAGAAGGTGAACTTTAACTCCGAGGGGATGATACGCGTCTTCGAGGAAGTGAAGAAGTATGCCGCAAAGGAAGATCTCTCGGACCGCAGTTTCCTTATGGGACTGGTGGGCACTTCGTCTTACGGCGGACTGAAGGTCTATGATACGAGTGATTTCTCCGGTCTGGGAGGCAGTAAGCCTGTCGTCAAACTCATTGACTATCTGCGATACGACCAGAGTGCGATGGTCGGGGTAGAAATCACGGATCTGAACGATTACAGTCTCTATCTGGGTATTGCCGAAGGAAACGGAAAGTTTATAGGCTATCCGTCACTTCATGGAAACGGCGTCATGGCGCAGTCCGGGGAGTCGATGGCGATCTTCGCGGGCTCTCCGTATAAGGATGAGGCCTGGGAGGTGATCCGAAGCTTCTTCAGTAAGGAAGCGCAGACTTCTCTCACCAGCGGGATCGGCAGAGGTTTTCCTCTGAACATCAGTGCTTTTGATGAGAATATGCAGGCGGAGAAAGAGAAGATCAACGGCGCATATACAGAATTCCAGAAAGATGTTTCACAAAATGAGGTCTGGAACGTGATCCTTTATCCCGTCGAAGACGGACAGGTCGAGGAGCTTAAGGGCATCATCGAAAACGCAAAATCAAGTTACCATACGGATGAGGCCGTGATGAGCGTCATCATGGAGGAAGCACCCGGCTATTTCGAAGATACGAGATCGGCCGAAGAAGTCCTGAAGAACATCGATAACCGTGCTCTTCTGATCGTGCAGGAACGATAGATCAGGAAAGGAACCCGGCACGGGGCAGATCTCCTTGCCCGATGAAGTGTTCTCAAAGACCTTCTGCAACAGTTCACCCGGGTGGCGGATCGTATCAGTTCAATTATATCAGACGTCCCCACAGAATGATCTTCGGTTGCCGAGCAAGTGCTTTTCGCGCAGTCGAGGATAACGTTGCAGAGGGGAAAGGCTAGGCCTATAATCAAAGCAGAATTCGTCTTCGGAGAGAGCCATGATCACCATCAGATACATAAACAAAAGCGATGACAGAAACGAGATCAGCAATATCTATGAGCGATCCTGGAAGTCTGCCTATAAGAAGATCATTCCCAAGAGCTATCTCGACAGTATCCCGGAGGGCAACTGGGCCAAGAAGGTAGATAATCCCGACTGGGCCACGCTTGTCTGCCTCGAAGACGACAAGATCATCGGCACCTGCAGTTTCTGCGAATCCAGATTTCCGGAGTTTTTCCCGGGATACGGAGAGATCATATCGATGTATTTTCTGCCGGGCTATACGCGAAAGGGATACGGCACCCTTCTGATGAAGCGGGTGCTCGAAGAAATGAAGAACTTCGGGTTTAACCAGATCTTCTTATGGGTGCTCGAAGAAAACACCCGCGCCATCGCATTTTATGAGAAGATGGGTTTCCTGAGAGAATCGAAACGAAGGACCGACGTGATCGGTGGGAAAGAGGTCAGCGAGATCAGTTACCGGATCAATCTTCTCTGGGATGAGAAGAAGATGCTGGAAATGGTCAAGGTATATAGAGCGATCGTGGAAAAGTCCGAAAGACAGGTCGTTGCCCATTTCGATGAACTGATATTAAGCGTCTCGTTCGGCGCTTATCACTCGCCGGAGCAGCACTTCGTGGCCTATGTTTTCAGAACCGAAGCCGACCTTAGGGAAGCGAGGAGTTCCGGTCTTGCCGAAAAGATCCGGGACTATCACAGGAAGGTCCTTCGGGAGAACGGGTATCCGAGCAGCGGGATCAAGAACTGCCGCTTCGCATCGCAGGAAGCGTGCGACCGGGACTGGAACGGGAACTGGTTCTATTATTTCAAGTGAGGATGCTTTTCCATCCGCCGGCTAATGAGAAGCACTCTGCATCCGTCCGGATACAGAGTGCCTGATCGATCTTTTATATGGTGTATCGTTTACATAGTCACCAAACACAGAAGCAGAACGACTACGAAAGCGCCGAAGCAAGTCCACAAGATCTTGCTATATGATTTTTCGCCCCAGTGATCGGTAATGAATTCCCTAACTAAAAAATGCCATAACATAGGTACCCTCCTGAAAATGAATCCCTCTAACAAGTTTTCCCCAATGCTTATCTTATGTCAAAAGTATAGCATAGGGTCTACCGGGGAAAAAATTCTTTTCTGACAGAATTAGAAGAGCTAATTTGCCGGCGTATGTGATTATGGATCCTTCTGGGATGGTGGATCGGAAGACTCGCCTTTACAGTTTATGATCTCGACTATGATCATGAAGACCAGAGTAAATACCGGCCAACTAAAAACAGTCATCTGAAACATACTTTCCGGGAGCATATTGTCAGTGATTCCGATTATCAGAAAGAAGCTTAAGACGATGGCTGCAAATGTCAACAGAGAGAAGAGGAGTGCAACGACAGCGAAGAGGACCTTTAGTATTGCCTCGGATCCGCGGAGGGGGCGGATCTTTTTCTTGAGGAAGAACTTATACCCGGCAAACATGAACCCGACGAATAATACAAGTCCGAAGACAAAGAAGAGCTTATTGTATCTGTAGTCGTTTCCACTAAAGATGAAACTGGAGTGTTTACCGACGTATGTCCGGCCGATCATCTGGATCAAGGTCGAAACACCGGCAACCACAGCTGTAGCCAGGAGATATAAGGCTTCTGCACCAAGGACTCTCAGTTCTTTTCTCATCCGTTCCACCTCATCTATCAGATCGTGATCCCGTGTCTTGTCCGCACATATCCTTAAGGAGTGACACAAGGGCTTCGTCTTTGCCATTTGATAAAATAAAGTCCAGCACGTCCTTCTTGCATAATACCTTTTCCAGAAGAGTCCTGTCCATACCGCGCAGAAGCTCCGGCATGCTGACCTGGGAATCGGAGCGGATCTTCTTTAAGACCCGGGTGTCTTCCAGCTTTCTGGCAGCCTCGCTCTTCGGAAATCCCTGTCCCCATGGCTCCGAGAACAGTCTTTCGATCGTCTGATCCATGTTCTCTTTACCGTTCCAGGTATAGCCTTCGCCAAGTGGCAGAGATACCGCATTTCCGTTATGGATCTGTGCAAACAGATACGCATCCATAGGTGTCGGTATATACCCGCAAAGCACGCCGGGCATGTTGTTGCAGGCCAGCATCATGCCTTGTCCGGAGGAACAGCCTGTTACTACCAGATCTACAGATCCGCTCGAGAGCAGAAGCCCGACCAGAACAGAGATCTCGATATAGCTGTATCTGGTTTCTTCATCCGGCTTACAGCCGAAGTTGATGACCTTGTGATCCGAAGCGTACTTGCTGACGCTGTCGAAGATCAACTCGTTTTTCCCGGATTGCGAACTTGCCTGGATGACACCGATTACCATTTTTCTACCTCACTCTTCTACGCCGACTAAACCGTATGTCAGGTCGATACGGGAGCCCGCGTCGTACTCGCCATAGATGCTCTTGAGCTCGCCTCTGTAGAATATAAACACCATCGAGCAATCTCCATTTTCATAACGGTAATAAGATTCATCTGTTCCCATTTCGACAGATGTCGCTTCGCCCGAGTCAGCGACCAATGCCTCAGGTGTGAGAGTGAACGGGAACTCGAATATGACTTCGTTCTCCCACGCTTCGCTCATGTTGGTCTGATAGTGGACGCCACAGATTACCGCTTCAGAGACCGGTCCTGCCTTTTCTGCTTTTGCCAGGAAAACCATCGGATAATTCGCGTTCTGACCGGAAGGCCGATCCTCACCATCTTCGAGATCGAACACGGTCATATACACGAGATCTCCGGACTCCAGAGGATCATCGAGCTTGAGACCATACGCGAAGCTTCGGTTCAGCAGGTGCGGATTCACATAGGTGCCTGCATCGAGAACATCCTGAATGGTAGACTTGCCCATTGTAATGACGGTTCCTTTTACGCTTACCTTCAGATCGACGTAGTTGACGTAATGTCTGTCTGCGGTCGCAAAATCATCGTCGGATCCGCCTTCGGAACCAGAATCAGTAGCTGTTTCCGTCTTTATATCATTTCCGCCTCCGTTAAGAGTGAATTCTGTCAGTTGATCGTTCTCATCGAACTTGAACTCCGCATACTCATATTCTTCACTGTGGTCATAATGATAAGTATTGTCAAACACTTCATCGGCGTTTCCCGAATTGGCCAATAATTGTTCAGAGGTCATGGTGAGAGGGAAATCTAATTTCAGGTTGTCTCCCCATAAGGCTATATTCTCCGGCGTACCGCTTATCCTCCTGACGATACCGTCTCTTACGGTATATGTCTCACTGTCATCCGGCTGGTCTTTGGGATGAGAGATACCGATGAAGATGGCTCCGGTCGGGTCTTTTGATCCTGATTGGCCTGCTAATGCCGATTCTTCGTCCGGATATATGTATGCAGATGTAAATTCGACTTCGTCATCAAGTTCATAGAAATAGGTCTGCTTGTAGTCACGGGTCGAGTCAAAGAAGATACAATAGCAACCGCTGTCATACAGATCCTGTACGCTGCTCTGGTCTAATACGATCTCCTGTCCGTTTACGTAAAAGTGTGCGCTGTCAGCCCATACGACATTGCTTCCTGATCCTGCCGAGCCTGATCCGGTCCCGTCTTTCGAAGCACCGTTGGACTCGTCATCCTGCTCGATCTCGGCGATCTCGTTTTCCGCTTTCTTTTTGTTTTTTTCTTTCGTACCGGTATTGTCATCCTTGTGGGTGACATAGTAAATGATTCCGGTGGTCGCTGCACCTGCCAGTGCAACGGAAATAGCAGCAATAATAATCTTTTTCATAGTAATCTCTGTCCCTTTCTTGATCGCTTCCGCAGCGATCTTAGATCCGGCTGCTTCAGCAGCTCCGGTAGATGCGGACAGATTGAGAAGTGAAGCGGGCATAGGCCGGAAAGGCACCTGCTCGGCTTCTTTTGTAAATAGACTTGTCAGGAATGGTACGACCATAAATAGTTTCGTGTCATTATCTTCTTCATATTTCTCTACCTCCTTCTTGATTTTCTTCTTGGCAGAGTGAATGCGTCTCGACACTGTTCCTTCCGGGATCCCGAGTGCTTCTGCGATCTCTTTGGTGCTCATCTCGTCAAAGTAGAAGAGGATAAGCGTC
>JAFZVE010000022.1 GCA_017617995.1 Clostridiales bacterium | reverse complement strand
GATGTGCCTTCTCGATCTCATCAAAAAGCACGACCGAATAAGGCTTCCTTCTCACACGTTCTGTAAGTTGTCCACCGTCATCGTATCCGACATAGCCCGGCGGCGAGCCGATCAGTTTACTGACTGTATGCGCTTCCATAAATTCAGACATATCTACACGGATCAGCGCATCCTCACGAGCAAACATCGCCTCGGCCAGCGCTTTTACAAGTTCCGTCTTACCGACACCTGTCGGACCGACAAAGATAAACGAAGACGGCTTATGCTTCTTCCCGAAACCCGAGCGGTTTCTGCGGATCGCTCGCGCAAGTGCACTTACGGCCTTCTCCTGACCGATTACACGCTCGTGCAGACGTGTCTCAAGGTTAAGGAGTCTTTCGGATTCGGACTCGGAGATACGCTTGACCGGGATCCCTGTCCACATCTCGATTACCCGGGAGATATCTTCTGCCGTAATGATAGTCGGCACAAGTTCATCCTCCAAAGATTCGATCTCCTTCTGCAGTCGCAGCACACGGGACTTCTTCTCCGCCTGCTTCTCATATAGTTTTTCCTTCTCGATTTCTTCCGGGGTCGCAGACATCTCGATTCTCGTCTCGATCTTCTTGACTTCCTTTTCGAGCAACTCATACTCGTCTTTCATGTTCTGAAGATTCACCAGACGTACTTCTTCGAGATTAGCGCGTGAACCCGCCTCATCCAGGATATCGATGGCTTTGTCCGGTAGATACCTGTCCGTAATGTATCGCGAAGACATACGGACCGCATACTCGATCACATCATCCGGGAACTCTACGAAATGGTGTTTCTCGTAGTAATCACGGATTCCCTTCAGGATCTCGATACTGTCCTCGATGGAAGGTTCCTCGATGATGACCTTCTGGAAACGGCGCTCCAGTGCCGAATCTTTCTCAATATGACGGCGGTACTCATCCAGAGTGGTTGAGCCGATGACACGGATCTCACCTTTCGCCAGCGCAGGTTTAAGGATATTGGCCGCATTCATGGCACCCTCAGCGTCACCAGCACCCATAATATTGTGCATCTCATCGATGACAAGGATCACATCCTGATTTTTTCTCGCCTCATCGACCACATTCTTCATGCGGCTCTCGAACTGGCCGCGGAACTGCGTCCCGGCAACCATAGCTGTCATATCCAGAAGATATACCGACATATTGAGAAGTTTCTGCGGAACCTCACCGTTTGCGATTTTCACTGCGAGACCTTCCGCTATGGCCGTCTTGCCGACGCCGGGCTCACCAATCAGGGCAGGATTATTCTTCGAACGGCGGTTGAGGATCTGAACGACGCGCTCGATTTCCTTCTGTCGCCCGATCAGACGGTCGATCTTCCCTTCGCGGGCAAGCGCTGTCAGGTTCGTACCATATTCTTCCAGGAATTTCCTGCTGTTCTTAACGGTTTTCTTCTCTTTTTTCTTAGAATCACGTCCGAGATGCAGAAATCCGAGATTCGAATCATTATCATCTCCCTCAGAAGATTCCTGCTTTCCGAAGATGTTAAAAGGAAAACCTCTTCCTCTCCTGCCCATTTCCGGAAGTTCGACATCCTCAAAAGGCAGACGGTCATCATCCGCTCCCTCTTCGCCGGAAGCCTCCTCGAAATCTTCCCCATCAGATTCGTATATGGACTGCGCACCCTCGCCGTCATCCAATTCCATATCATCCATCATCTGCGCATCGTTGACCAGCATCTTGAAAAGCTCCTGCGGATCGGCAGATCCGGCTCCTCCCATCAGGCGGTTCAGCCGCTCAGTCACGCCTTCGATATTGCTATCGTCGATTCCTGCCGCACTAAACATCTCTTCGATTCCGCCGATGCCTGTCTCATAGGCACACTTCAGGCAGAGACCTTCACTGATGCGCTCGTTATTCTCGATTCTGGTGGTAAAGACCACCGCTATGTTTTTCTTACAAATCGTACAAAGACTCATGTTTCCTCATCCTCTTCAAGAGGCTTTCTCTTTCTTCTTACTTTCGGGCCCACCGCAATCTCCATGGCATCACGGCGGATCTTCTCCTTCTGCTCCCGATCTTCGGAAAGCCCGCTCGCGAGCATCCTCTCTCTTGTTTTCTCCAGAATCGGCTTTAAAAACTGGCCTGTATAGGAACCCGGTACTTCACACACCTCTTCCGGCGAACCTTCCGCGACGATCGTGCCGCCTTTATCGCCGCCCTCAGGACCGAGATCAATTATATAGTCTGCCGTCTTTATCACATCGAGATTATGCTCGATGACCAGAACAGTATTACCATTTTCGGCCAGGCGGTTCAAAATGTCAACCAACTTATGGACGTCCGCAATATGAAGCCCCGTTGTCGGCTCGTCAAGGATATAGAACGTACGGCCAGTGCTGCGCTTACTGAGCTCCGTCGCCAGTTTCACTCTCTGCGCCTCACCGCCCGATAACTGCGTCGCAGGTTGGCCGAGCCGGATATATCCGAGGCCTACCTCAGACAAAGTCTGAAGTTTCGAAGCAATACGTGGCACATTCTTGAAGAACTCCAGTGCTTCGTCGACTGTCATCGCGAGAACATCGGCAATATTCTTGCCCTTATACTTCACCTGGAGAGTCTCCCGATTATACCTCTTTCCCTTACAGACATCGCACTTGACGTATACATCCGGCAAGAAATGCATCTCGATCCGGTTCACACCGTCTCCTGAACAGGCTTCGCAACGTCCGCCCTTGACATTAAAGCTGAAGCGTCCGTTCTTATACCCTCTCGATTTAGCATCCGGAGTATTTGCATAGAGCTCACGTATCAGGTCGAAGCATCCGGTATACGTGGCCGGATTGGATCTCGGGCTCTTCCCGATCGGCGACTGGTCGATAGCAATGACCTTATCCAGATGTCCGACACCTTTGATCTGGTCACAAAGTCCCTTTGCTCTTCTCGCTCCATTAAGATCCGTTGCCAGACGCTTCAGGATGATGCCGTTCACCAGAGAACTCTTTCCGGAGCCGGAAACGCCGGTGACACATGTAAAGAGGCCAATCGGTATCTTGACATCGATCTTCTTAAGATTGTTCTCTCTAGCACCCAGCACTGTCAGGAAACGTCCGTCCGGCTTTCTTCTGGTCATAGGAACAGGGATGAATTTCTCACCTGAGAGATACTGTCCGGTAACAGAACCCGGAACCTTCATGATCTCTTCGGCCGTTCCGACACCTACGACGAAACCTCCATGTTCTCCGGCTCCCGGTCCCATGTCGATAATAATATCCGCTGCAATCATCGTATCCTCGTCATGCTCGACTACAAGAACGGTATTCCCAAGTCTCTTCAATTTCTGAAGTGTGGCCAGCAGACGGTTATTGTCCCTCTGATGAAGTCCGATCGACGGCTCATCAAGAATATAGAGTACGCCTGTCAGGCTCGATCCGATCTGCGTGGCCAGTCGGATACGCTGCGCCTCTCCTCCGGACAGCGTTGAAGCAGCGCGCGAAAGCGTCAGGTAATCCAGTCCTACATCCACCATGAATCCGAGTCGGGCAAGGATCTCCTTCAGGATCGGCTCTGCGATTCTCTTCTCTCTGGCCTTCAGTGTCAGCCCCTGCAAGTGCTTGATGCACTTTCTTATCGGAAGACGCGTCACTTCGTAGATATTCTTCCCGCCAACCGTCACTGCCAGCGCCTGAGGATTTAATCTCGCTCCGTGGCAGCTGTCACAGTCTCTCGTCGTCATATACTGGTCGTAGTGCTGCTTGATCTCCTCAGAGGAAGCTTCACGGCTTCTTCTCTCGACACTTGGCACCACGCCTTCCCAGTCATGAAGGTAGATACCATCACGCTGATATACGCTGTTACTCGTATCGATCTCCAGTTTCTCGCCGCCATTACCAAACAAAATAATGTCCTGGATCTTCTTCGGAAGTTTCACCCAAGGCGTATCCAACGAGAACTTATATCTCTTCGAAAGCGCTTCAATATACGATCTCCCCCAGCTCTTCGGATCATCGAACTTCCACCCGGCAGTCTGGATCGCCCCTTCATTAATTGATGCTTCGGGATTTTGGACACAGAGGTCCGGATCAACATTCGTATGGGATCCGAGGCCCAGGCACTCCGGGCACGCCCCATAGGGATTATTGAACGAGAACATTCTGGGAGAAAGCTCCTCGACGCTAATGCCGCAATCCGGGCAGGACAGTTTCTGGGAGAAGAGCACCTCACTCTTTTTATACGTCCGCTCTCCGTCTCCCCCCTCTTCCGGCTCCTGCACCTCGACCAGAAGAAGACCATCCGCCAGTTTCAAAGCGGTTTCACAGGAATCCGTAAGTCTCGATCTGGATTCCTCCCTGACGACAACACGGTCAATCACTACCTCGAGATCGTGCTTCTTATTCTTATCGATAGAGATCTCATCCTCATCGAGCTCATACATGTTTCCGTCGAGACGCACTCGTGCATATCCGCTCTTTCTATAGTCCTCGATCTGCTTGGAGAACTCACCCTTTCGTCCTCTAACAACAGGCGCCATAAGGATCATACGGGTTCCCTCGCGATACGACATTAACTGTTCGATAATCTGATCGATGGACTGCGACTCGATCTGACGACCGCATTTATAGCAATGCGGGACACCGATGCGCGCATACAAAAGACGGAAATAGTCATACACTTCCGTAACTGTACCCACCGTCGACCTTGGGTTTCGGCTCGTCGTCTTCTGATCGATCGCAATCGAAGGCGAAAGACCATCAATACTGTCAAAGTCCGGCTTCTCAAGTTGTCCCAGAAACTGGCGCGCATAGGAAGAAAGCGACTCGACATAACGTCTCTGTCCCTCAGCATAGATCGTATCAAATGCCAGCGACGACTTTCCCGAACCGGAAAGCCCGGTAATCACGACAAGCTTATCCCTCGGAATATCCACATTAATATTCTGAAGATTATGTTCTCTAGCACCGCGTATGCGGATATAGTCATTCATAGACGTCTCACTTTCAAATCAGAAAATATGTTCTACTTTGACAGTATACAACAATTATTCAATAAAGTATACAACAGAAAGCCAACCGACGATATAGAGTCTTTTTTGATTTTTGGACTTGCACCGCTCATAATCTTATGGTATCATCTTTCATGCACTCGGAAAGTGTGTGGTGACTTGGCCCTATGGTCAAGCGGTTAAGACGGCGCCCTCTCAAGGCGCAATCAGGAGTTCGATTCTCCTTAGGGTCACCACAAAACAGGCGGTTTCAATTTTGAGACCGCCTGTTTTATTCTTCTCATCATTTCTGCGTCGCTTACGATTTGGGAGCCTGATCATCCAGATTGGGAAGTCTCTTCATCTCTTTCTCGAGGTACTTCATCCTCTGTTCCAGTTCTCTTTGCGCCTTCACCATCTCAGGAAGATCCGTATCCCGCGCCATACCGGAAGCTGCAGCGGAGTCACCGGATCCTTCAGCCGGGACGGTCTTCTTCTCTTCGGGCACTACTGCAGAAGTCTTCGTTTCCGGCGCCTTTTTAGTTTGCGCAGCGCTTCCCGGCCGCATCCCATCTTGCGAAGAAACATTGGAACGTATCGGTCGAATCGCTCTGGCCGCAGCCGTACCGACCGTAGGCTTCTGAAGATATCCATTCATCACGACAGGCTTAGCCTCATCCGTTGGGGTTTCCATCTTATGTTCCGCATCCTTGCTCCCTTTAATCTTATTAATCAAAGGAATGATCGGAATAAAGTTCACCGCAATATACTTAAATCCCTTATCTTCTTTCTCAAGATGTCTATAACGAAGATAAGCCAGAAGCAATAGTACCAAAATGATGAAAGGCCAAATCACATAAGAAAGGATCGATTCCTCCTCCTTCGAATTCGCCGCGTTCACCTTCCCCGTCGTTATTTCCGGAGACGGATCTTCCGTCGGCATGGATTCCGTTGGTTTGTCTGTCGGATCTTCCCCGTCACCCGGCAGGAGCAGACCTGCCCCCGGTTCTTCTGACTCTTCTGAAGTCGCCGCAGAAGATGGCAGAGAAGACTCGCTTGTCGTTTCTTCCGATGTGTCTTCTGAAGAGGAGATCTCCGGCTCCGAAACGCTCGTCGACTCCGTCACAGAAGCGGACGTGTCCGAAGGTGTAGTCGTCGCAGACGTATCCTTAGTCGAGGTCACTTCTGACGAGGTCGCAGTCGGCTCCTGCTTCGAAGACGTTTCGGAAGGTGCCTTAGTTTCAACAGGAGCCGTTGTCGCTGCTGTCTCCGTTGCTTTCGTCGTTTCGGAGGATCTTGAGGATTCTGAGGCTCTGGTTGTCTCAGAAGATTTCGTGGTAGTTGTCGTCTTGGTTGTTGTCTCGGACGCTTTGGTTTGTTCAGACGGTTTAGTCGGATTGGAAGGCTTAGTCGGTTCCGACGGTTTGGTCGGTTCTGTCGGTTTATCAGGGTCCGACGGTTTAGTTGGTTCCGATGGTTTAGTTGGCTCAGATGGTTTAGTCGGTTCAGATGGTTTAGTCGGTTCCGACGGTTTCGTAGGCTCCGACGGCTTGGTCGGTTCTGTCGGAGGCGTCACCGGTTTGATCACCTTCTCTACATACACCGTCACACCCATACCTGACATACTTGAGAAATCAAAAACATACGTTCCGTTAGGATCTCCGTTTTTTCCGGTCACCGTAAACTGAGCATACATCTCCTGTTTCATAGACTGATCGGTCAGCTCGATTCCCTGATCTCTTTTCACGCTGATATAAACATCACTTGAGTCAAAGTCGACGCCGATAACTACGGTCTCACCTTTGTTGTATCCGTTTAATGTTAATGTGACGATAGTATTGTCATAATCTCCGGATTCTGTTGAGACAGATAATGTACCATCTGCTTGTAAAACAGCCGCATGAATAAAAAGCATCACAAGAACACTGATTAACAGAAAGCATTTTCTTATTCCGCGCTTCGTATTCATCAACCCCTCAACCCCTAGTACAAAATGGCATACTCTACAGACTCAATATATCAGATGGAAACTGTTATTTCAATTCAAAGTACGATCCATCCGCTTCACAAGGCAGACCTCGTCACCTTCATTTTTCCTTCTTGTTTACCCAGCAAAAAACTGAGGCATACAGAAAAAGGGGGCATCTCATAGAGACGCCCCCTTCGACTAACACTCTGATCGATTACTGCTGAGGAGTATCGTTACCACCGGGGTTTGTGCCAGGCTGTCCCGGATTCGGATTCATTCCGGGCTGTTGTATCGGAGCCTGCGGAACCTGCGGCTGAACCGGAGTCTGAGGGATCTGCGGCTGGACCGGAGTTGCCGGAATCTGAGGAGACCGTGGCTGAGTCGCTTCAGGTGGGAGATATACTCCAGCAGGAGTTTGTGGCGGTTGCGGACGTAGTTTCTGCGCAGCCTCCATACCTACCGTCGGTTTCTGGAGATAACCGTTCATAACGACCGGTGCATCTTCCTGTGCAGTTTCTTCCTCCGCCTTTTTCTTCGCCTTTTTCTTCTTCACCACGACAACGATAATGACGGTCACGACGGCAGCAAGAAGCACACCTCCACCTATAATGAACAACAACGTATAATCGAACGAATCGGACTCATCAGACTTCGATGATTTCTTCGAGGACTTCTTCGATTTTTTGGATTTGCCGGTTTCTTCCGGTTCTTCATCGGTCTCATTACCGACTACGACATCCGTAGTATCATCCGTATTCATTGTTTCTTCCGACGTCGTTGCTTCCGTCGTTTCAGAAGGAGTAGGCGTCGGTGTTTCTGTAGGCGAAGGTGTCGGCGTCTGCGTTTCCACCGGGGCCGGGGCCGTCGTCACCTCTACGGTCGGAGTAGGCGTCGGCGTATTCGTTGCTTCAGATGCAGGCGTAGGAGTACTCGTCGCCTCAGGAGTTGGTGTCGGCGTGTTTGTTGCCTCAGGTGTCGGTGTCGGCGTATCCGCAACTGTCGATCCTTCCGGAGTCGGAGTATTAATATGGGCCGGCGTCGGGGTATTCAGACTCTCGACGTTGTCGATGCTGACTCCTTCTACGCTCAGATCATCAGAAGAAGATGATACGGAGAACGTATAGCTGCCGTTCGGGTTTCCTCCACTTCCCGTCACGGTAAACGTGATATAACTGCCTCCATTGGAAGCTACTTTGATTCCGGAGCTTCCGGATCCGTAAGAAACATCACTCACCGTGAAAGTGACTGTTACTGTGACGATAGAACTCTCCGGAAAGTCTGCAAGGGAAATCGTAACAGATCCTTCCCCTCCTTCGCCTTCATAAGCGACACCACACGTTCCTGATGCCATCATCACCTGCGTCGGAATAATCAGGCTCAACATCAGAGCCAAAACAAATCCGAGCACTCTACTCCATCGCGATGTACTCATCACAACCCCTTCTTTCCTTTTCTTTTTCCTAATCGATTTCCTCCATGACACTCTTATACGCCGGGCGGATAATCTTATTCATACCAATCAGTTCCTCAATACGGTGTGCGCTCCAGCCGACAATACGAGCTGTCGCGAACAGCGGAGTATAGAGTTCAGGCGGGATATCAAGGATCTTATAGACCAGACCACTGTAGAAGTCTACATTCGGACTGACACCCTTAAAGATCTTTCTCGTCTCGGCAATTGCCTCCGGAGCCAGTTCCTCAACATTTTTATAGAGGATATAGTCACGTTCCATCCCCTTTTCTTTCGCCAGTCTCTCGACATATGCATTGAGTACTTCTTCACGCGGATCACTCATCGAATATACCGCATGCCCCATACCGTAGATAAGTCCGCTGTTATCAAATGCCTGCTTTGAGAGGATCTTCATAAGATAATCCTTGATCGCAGCGCGGTCTTCCCAGTCGGAAACGTGATCCTTGATATCGTCCATCATCTGAACGACCTTGATATTGGCACCGCCATGCTTCGGTCCCTTAAGGGAAGACATCGCAGCCGCCATGGCCGAATACGTATCCGACCCGGAAGAAGTAACGACACGTGTCGTAAACGTCGAGTTATTGCCGCCGCCGTGCTCCATATGAAGCATCAGAGCAACATCGAGGACCTTTGCTTCAAGTTCCGTATATCTCTGATCCGGACGCAGCATGAGAAGGAAATTCTCCGCAGTCGATCTACCCTTCTGCGGACGATGAATGTACATACTCTCGTTATTGTCATAGTGATTGTATGCATGATAGCTGTATACAGCAAACATCGGATACTGCGCGATCAGCTGGATACACTGACGAAGGCTGTCTGCTACATCTGAAGACGTCGAGCTCTCATCATAAGACGCCAAAGTAAGGACACTTCTCGTAATCGAGTTCATAATATCTCTACTCGGTGCTTTCATGATGACGTCACGTGTAAAATTCGTCGGCAGACTTCTGCACTCATCGAGTATTGCCTGAAACTCGATCAGCTGACTCTCATTCGGTTTTTCTCCGAAAAGAAGAAGGTACGCCGTCTTCTCAAATCCGAACTCGTGATCGCCGAGTTCTTTGATCAGGTTCTTGATATTGTACCCACGGTACCAGAGTTCTCCCGGGCAGGGCACCTGTTTTCCATCCGGGCCTGAGGTAAAGGAAACAATCTTCGATATCCTGGTAAGACCGGTCAGAACGCCCTTGCCGTTGATATCACGCAGACCGCGGTTCACGCCGTATTTTTCAAAGAGCGCGTCTTCGATCGTGTCGTTCTTCACACAGATCGGCTGCTGGTTCGAAGAGTATTTCGCAATCTTCTTAATATCCATGTCACTTTGCCTCCTTTTTTCTGATATAGACGATAGATTTATCAATTATATCATACTTTTGGAGGTTCCGCCAAAGATTGCCGTAATATCAGGAGGCTCTCGTTCTGCTTGCTTGCGGCTGTCTTTTCGCCGTGTCAAAAGCACTGCACCCTTTTCTTTGTTCTTTTTCGATTGGTTTCACGGGTTCCTTAACGCCGTGTTCGAGTGCCTTATAGCGCCACTTTCCGCTTCTATAACGTGCTACGCATACGATCGCCGTAAATGTCCATGTCAGACCGGTCGTGATCCAGATGCCCCAGTATCCGAGAACCGGAATACGCGTCAGCACATTGGCAAAGACGATACGGCAGACAACTTCGGTCATGCCATTAATCAGGGCAAATCCGGTATCGCCGCAACCGTTCAGGACTGCACGCGGAACGTAGATCATGCCGAGTGCGAAGTAGAAAGGACTCGTGATGCGAAGTGCACGTGCACCGAGCGCAATCACTTCAGCCGCCTCTTCTTTCACAAAGATTCCGCAGATATACCGGCCGAGGAAGAAGAATAATCCCAGCATAACGATACTGAATGCCAGTACTGTAAGTGTCGCTTTCCGGTATCCTTCTACCACACGCTCCTGCTTCTTGGCACCGATATTCTGTCCTGTATAGGAAGTCAGTGCCATACCCAGCGATCCATAGGGCTGCTGCACCAGCTGCTCGATGCGGCCCGTGATCGTGTACGCTGAAGCCACGTCCGCTCCGAAACCGTTAACTACAGCCTGGAGCGCGATACATGATACCGCGATCATGGAATTCTGTACGGCAACCGGAGAACCAAGTTTAAAAGAGTCGCGGATCATCGAGAAATCCGGACGAAGATCCTTCTTCCCGAGGCGGAAATAGCTGACTTTTTTATATGCATAGATGATCGAGACGATTGCCGCTACTGCCTGCGCGATAATCGTAGCCAGTGCGACGCCAACTACGCCGAGATCGAAATATATGACAAAAACGAGGTCCAAAGAAACATTGATAATGCTGCTGAGGATCAGGAAATAAAGAGGCGTCTTCGAGTCACCCACAGCCCGAAGGAGCGCAGCCACACCATTATAGATCGCGATACCGATGATACCCAGGCAGGTCACCCGGAAATAATTGATCGAATCAGCGACATACTCTTCCGGGGTTTGGAGAAGACGCAGGATCGGACCCGCAAACAGTACACCGATCAATGTCACAAGGAGCGCGGCGGAAGCCAGGACATAGAAAGAATTGGCAATCGTCTTTTTTAATTGCTTCTCATCGTTTGCACCGAAATACTGCGCCGCGATAATTCCAATACCTACGGCCAGACCGGAGCTTAGAGAAAAAAACAAGAAATTAAGGGAGCCACAGGCTCCGACTGCCGCGAGAGCATGTGCACTGACATAGCGCCCTACCACGATGGAGTCCACCATGTTATAGAGCTGCTGGAACAGATTTCCGATCAGGAGCGGTATCGTAAACTTCAGAATATGTCGGGCAGGACTCCCCACCGTCATATCGGTCACATTTCTATTATTCATTATCCGATTTCCCCATGCGCCTCGCCGGACGCTTAACTTCACATAGTTATCACTTTTTACCGCAATAGATTATAAGTGAACCGCTCGGGAACGGATATCGTAATTTTGTCTGTTTATTTCACTAAAGTATCCTTTGTTCCTGCAGATACTTCAGTAATCCTTCACAACCCATAACGCATTCATCAAAGACTTCCGAGAATCTGCCGGTATACCAGGGGTCACTGACATCTTTGGCAGAATCACAAAACTCGAGAAGTTTCCAGATTTTCCCATCTCCATGCGTGTGTCCGGTCATACGCTCGATATTACGGATATTCATGCTATCCATACCGATAAGGAAATCATACTCATCGTATTCCGAACGGCGGAGCTGCTGCGCTCTCTTCTTCGAGAAATCTGTATACAGTGTTTTCCCCAGACCTCTTCTCTTCATCTCATCTCTGGCCGGCGGATACACAGGATTGCCTATCCCGTTCCAGATCTCCTCCGTACTCGTCGCACGAGACTCGATGTGAAACTGATCTTTTATCCCCAGTTTCTCGACCATATCCTTTAATACAAACTCGCCGATCGGTGATCGACAAATGTTGCCATGGCATACAAACAGTACTTTTATCATGTCCTCAAAACCCTGTATTTAAGCACCTTTGGAAGATTCACCTCTTGGCAAAACATGGCGTAATTTGGCATATTTGCGCCCCCAAAAGGTGTAAACTAAGGTGTAAAGT
>JAFZVE010000021.1 GCA_017617995.1 Clostridiales bacterium | reverse complement strand
CTCGACTTTTTCTGCTTTATTCTGTTTTCAAAGTTCAGTGTTAATTTTTCAATCAACGGTCCCTACGATCACAAGTCTAACAGGATATCTGTCCAAATTTCTCCCCAGAAGAAAAAATACACGACTACGCACGAACAGATGCGCAGAACATGCAGGAACGAAAAAGAATCAATACACGAAAAGATAGATGCCGAACCATTGCGCCGCGGCGCCGAAAAGCACGAAGATATGCCAGATGAAGTGCATCCCGTTATTGTCTTTACTAAAGGGGATCATGCCCACGGTATAGAATATTCCGCCACTCAGGATCAGGATAAACATCCACAGGTCATGGCGGATCATACCCGGCACGAACAGAAGCCCGCTCCACCCGATCACGAAATACAGCGTGAAATGCAACGGCATGAACCTGGCAGGCCCGAATATCGCGATGATCGTGATTCCCAGAAGAATCAGGCCCCACTGGATACAGAACATGACGATCCCCTTGGTATCGCCCCAGTACACCAGACACAGCGGAGCGAACGTCCCGCCGATCAGAAGATAGATGGAGCTATAGTCGAAGCGCCGCCACAGGCGCTTAACAAAGAGACCGCTTTTCCAGGCGTGATAGAGGCAGCTCATCAGAAACAGAAGGATCAGGCAGATTCCGTAGAAGCACGATGCCATGATCTTCAGTCCGGTATCGGACTTAAGGAGCATCAGCACAAACGCCGTGACCGACATCGCCGCCCCCAGACCGTGAGTAACCGCATTGCCCACTTCCTCGAGCGTCGTCAGCTTCGGTGGCTCATTCTTCGCCCGTATCTCTTCCTTTGTCATACGCCTGAAGTGCATCTTTTCTACCTCCACATGAGATTATACACAACTTTAGCCTACATCACATCTCCCACATTTCACACAAAAGAAGAGACACCCTGTCAAGTCCCGACAAGGTGTCTTCTGAGAGTTATCTTTTACAGTATGCTATCAGCCGTCCATATACCCCTCGTTATTAGTATCATCATCAGGATCGTCACTGGTCAGGATAACATCCGTCGCTTCAAAAGCGATGATCTCGATCTCCAGATTCTCGTATTCGTTCTTCATATCTTATTTCCTCCTCACTCGTTAAAGAATGCGTGCGCTGCATCGCAGTATTTCATCATGCTGTAGATAATCGTCGCCTCATTCGCATCATTATCCAAATCACTCTTTGCGTAATCGGCTATACTGCTCGTAAAAGTGCCGCTCACAGGTGTGTCTCCATCGTACACTTGCACCGTGATCTTACATCTGGCATCCGCGGCCGCGACAGATTGCAGCGATGCTACGTACTCTCCACCGGCATTTCTAAATTCCGAGAACGGGATGTTCTTTGTGATCTGCTCTCCATAACTGGACGTATATGTGCAAACCAGTTTGAGATTCGTCGTGGATTGTGATGCAGAAATAGTCATGTAGTAGTTCACTGCCAAACTGCTTGACAGTGACACGGAAAGCCCGCTAAATAGTACGGGATCCGAGGGTGTTCCAATATAGATCATACCACCTTCCTGCGGAAGAACCGGATCCGACTGTGTAGCCATACTCTGCTGTTCAGAGGTAAGATCAGCATTGACAAGATCTGTCGCTGTATTCCCATCCTTATACAGCTGTGCTGCCGCTCCAAAGTTCAGCATATCGACCAGAAGGGTATAGAACTTGGCCGGATATCCGTTTTTCTGCAACATGTTATATGCATAGGTCTTAACACTATAACAGTCGACTTCACTTGCATATTCTTCTCCACCCTTCGTCGCACGGATTTCGGCATTTAACATCATCCCCATCTCATGAGCCGCAATTCCCGTGTACTGGACCCAGTAATATGTCGTCCCATCCACAATCTTCTTTCTGGCCGGAAGCTCGATTGTTTCTCCGTACTTCTTCAGCACAAGCTTGATGTCGGAATACCCGGACAGTTCGGCAGTCTCAACATAGTAGTTGATCGCAAGACTATTATCAAATGTGCAACTATGCTTGATTGTCACATCCAGTTTATCAAAATCTCCCTCGCTTCCGGCGACGGTAAGAAGCTCATCAGAATACAGTTTTTCCGTATTCAGACCATACCAGTATGTGATTTGATTCGAAGCGTTAATGTAGTATGTATACTGCGTTGTCTCATAGGCTGTATTGTTCTCTGTCTTATTAACAGTTTCCTTCTCATCGTATGTCCTTAGGAAGAGCTTATCCGGATATCCGATGGAGTTTACTGTATTTCCGGGATCACCGTCGCAGTTTGTCACATCCACGAGATAATGCTTACCGTCTTCCAGCGTGACCATATTCCACATATGCGCTCCCGCACCGGTTCCACCGACCATCGTACCCTCGACCAGATAACAATCGATACGATCCGACGCAAAATCAGACTGGTCACAAAGATACTTAAATGCCTTGGAATAACCTTCACAGACTACCTCCGTTTCCGGATCACCATCGAAGACCCATATCAGCTGCCATGGGTTCCCGTTTCCATAAGCAATCGAACCACCTGCTGTACCCGCAGCATTATTATATGAGGTCAAGTCGCAGATCGCCTGTTTGTATGCAGCCAGTTTGTCTCTGTCAGAAAGTGCCGAAGCGCCATCAACTATACTCTGTGCATTAGTTGCAGCAGTATTCACGACATTAACGATATTGCCCAACTCAAACGTATTCGCTTCATGAGTGGCAGAATAGTCAGGCAACACCCGAAATTGGAGGATCTCTGAATAATCCTGGAAATAAACCGCATCACCTTGGAGAAAATAGCTTATGCTCGAAGCGGGCACTTCAACTCCGCGCACTTTATCGCACCAGAACATCTCATATGGATGATCATATAGAAGTGCCGGAAACACTTTCTCCAAATCATATCCCACACAATAATCCAGAGCCTGATATATCGCATCTTCGTCATTCCAAGATGAGGCTCCGATCTGATCAAGTGTACAAGAATACGTTCCACCAAAAAGAGTGATCTCAGTACTCGTTCTTGTCCCTGCTACTATTTCTTGCAAAGCCGAAACGACTGTATCATAGACAACTTTATCATTCCCCGTAAGTTGTGACCCCATATTGGAAGGAGCCGCACTGCGTGACTTCGTACCCCTCGTCACCGGAGCCGTAGTTTCATCTTCGATACCGAACTGACGGTTAACATACCCCGCAAAAAGAACATCGCTATCGCTTGATTCAGTATCACTTCCTGCTGACTTACCCTCAATACTAATTGTCACATTCTGTGCATCATCGTCTGCCATGATTGTAGCCGGAATAAAACTTATTGCCATGGCTACGGTCAGAAGCATAGACAGTAGTTTCTTATGTTTCATATCGCTGTCCTCCTTGAAGCAGGAATATATCTTGTCATTATTATTTTACGCTCCAAATCATGCATCTTCAATCATCTGCAAATACTGTTACACATTTTTAACAAAGATGCTGTCACCTCTAGACATCTACAGCACAGGCGAAAAAGCACGCACAGATCTCAAAAAAGAGCCGGGCCCGCATGATCCGCGAAGCCCGACTCATTGAATCATATCAAATCCTGCATATCGTCCTACATTTTCACGTTTTTGTAGGATCTTGCTACAAGCCTGAACCGCTCCATTATCCCCAGAACTCGTACTGCGTGGCGACGTGCATCACATCGTCATACTCGTTATAGAAGACGGACAGCAGACCGGAATCGGTGTAGTACTGGTAGCCGTAGCCGTTCTCATCGGCCGGGATCTCGACGGTCGTATTCGGGTAGCAGCGCTGCGTCGGATCGCCGAACATCGCCTGATACTGCGTCAGGCGCTTCTTGCCGATCCCGTCGTCCACGACCTCATATCTCACTGCAGCGAGCACATCCCCATCGAAGAAGAGCGTGTACCAGTTCCCGTTAAAAAGGAGATCGCAGTAGCCGGTATATCTCTCGTCCCACTCCCATCTGTCCAGCACCGGAAGCGGCCCGAGATAGGCCTTCAGGTCATCATACATCATACCCAGGATGATATCATTGATGTAGAAGATATCGTCATTGACATAGAGCGGGTCGCGCGGATCCGCCTGATTCGTGCTCCAGGGCTCATCGGCCTCAGAAGTCGGATCGTTCCACGGCTCATCGGCCTCGGATGTCGGATCAGTCCATGGATCGTCCTCGCCGTCGTGGATCTCGAAGTAGAGAGAATAATCCCGATACCAGAAGTCCGCCGGATCGGTCCCGCAGATATAGAACTTCATATCCGCACTCCAGAAATCCCGCATGTCGATATATTCGTTGATATGGAACACCGGGCAGACGAAGAAGTACACGATCTCGCCCGGCGCCAGGACGCGGGTGCCGTCGGCCCAGCCTTCCGCCCACTCCCAGACCGGTTCCCCGTCATCAAAAGAAGCCGGATCGTTGATCTCCGCAAGCTCCACATACGCCAGAGGCGTGTCTCCCATATATCCGTAAAGATCCGCATCGCTCATGTCGCCCTCGACGAACTTACCCGGGTGGATCTCGATATCCTGCTTAGACACGTTCGTGACAGAGACGATAAAGACCGACGCCGTATCCTGATACCCCTTCGGGTTGAAGCAGCGGATCAGCGTAGCCCCGGCGTAGCCCCACTTCACGAGATTATCCTCTTTCAAGGTCTCATAGGAATACTTATTTCCGCGGTTCTCCGTCGGTGTCGTCTCATCCCAGTAGCCGCCGATGTCGCCCGCTTCGGAATTCCCGGTCGTACCCCAGAAATCGTCACCGTCATCCTCCGTGGTAGCCACCGTCGTCTCGCCCCACAGTGAATCGTCATCGACGGACTTCGCCGAAGTGGTCTTCTTGTCCTCCTTCTCGGAGTCGTCGCTTCCGCCCTTACTGCAAGACGCGGCGCCGAGAATCATGGCCGCGGCCAGAACAAGCGCCAGAATACGGGCCTTCTTGCCCAGAACATTCTTCATATCCTTTACCTCTTTTTCCTTATTTATCCCCTGCTATGCAACAGTATAGCACAAATCATCAAGAAATCGTGACTTTTTCTTTGTCACAATCTCTGCACGCTCCCACACATCGCCGTCCTTCGAAGGGCAGACAGATGCTTTAGATCATCTCACGGTAGAGTCTCTCGATCGTCTCTGCATCAAGCGTGATCGGGTGATTCTTAAGTCTTACGGGATTAACGGAACCGATAAGAATCTCGAACTGTTCTTCCGAGATATTCGGTCTTTCCAGATCAAGCTTCCTAAAGATCTCTTTGATTCTCGCTGCTCCGTCTTCCGAATCGCGGCCACCGAGAAGCACACCTAATTCGTCAAGTGTATCTCTCAGGTACGCTTCCCCTCTCGGATCGCAGCACTTATCCGTATTCTTTATCATCCACGGCATGAGCACACGGTTACAGAGCATCGCCGCATGACCGTGCGCAAAACCAAAGAGACTGGTAATCATATAGCACATCGCGTGGCCGGCTGTCGTCTGGGAAATGTTGATCGCTTTTCCCGCCTCGTGCGCCGCCCGAAGCATGCCTGCATTCCCTTCGTCTGTATTCTCCAGATAGCCGTCCATGTGGGCAAGGACACCTTCGATCGCGGTCTTCGCGCAGGCCTTGCTCTCATCTGTACTATTCACCGACCAGTAGGACTCGATCGCATGGCAGAGCGCATCACACATCGTCGCCTTCCTGTGGTACATCGGGAGCGTCGTAAGAACACCCGGATCCATCACGATCGCCGTCGGGATGATGCTGTAGCTCGTGACACTCTGCTTCTGTCCTTCGTAGTAGATGACGGCATAGCGTGTCGCCTCCGTACCGGTACCGGCCGTCGTAGGCATCGCCAGGAAAGGAATCGTATTCGGGACGATCTCCTGACGCAGGAATCCGCCGTTTTCACCGCTGCCGGGCATATTGCTGAAGAGCTTGATGCACTTGGCCACGTCGATCGCCGAGCCTCCGCCGACCGCCATGATACAATCGCAGTTCTCCGACCGGAAAACCTCCACGCCCCGTACGACCGATTCGTAGTCCGGATTCGGATGGAAATCCGTGAAACGCACGATCGGCACGCGGCTCTTGAGGAGCTTGTGATTAAGCGTCGTATAGTTATTGATCGATTCTCCGCACACGAGAAGGATCTTCTTCTTATCCGAGAACCACGAATCGAGTCCTGAATACCGGTCCGTCGTGTCGATGACCGTCACCTCGGAAGGACCTGTCTTCTCTTCAAGCTGACCTTTCTTCGCGAGCAGTTCTTCCGGAGACGGAAGGTCTGAACGCATCTTCCTGTCGATATCCTGATACTTCCGGTCTGACGAGTACGGATACTCGATGAGGCGTCCGCCATACGTGGAGAGGATCGACAGAACTTCATCACGGACCGGCTTCTGCACGCCCGTGTTCCAGTCATCGCCATGGACGACGAAGTCCGGGCGGAAGGAAAGAAGATTGTCCTTATAGCTCAGCGTCTTCTGGTCCACCACCTTATAGACGCCCTTTATATTCTCGACGATGACCTTTCTCTCTTCCGCAGGAACGAGCGGAAGATCCTTATACGTCATGATCGCCTCGTCCGAGAGGACACCGACAATGAGTTTACCGAGTTTTTGGGCTTTCTTGATGATGGCGATGTGTCCGCCGTGAATAATATCGGCCGACAGACACATATAGACCGTCCTCGATTCGATCTGCCGGAGCTTTCCGCATACGTTCGCAAGATCTTCCGGATTATCGATCTCCGCGCAGAGGAGATCCTCCACATCCAGAGCCGAGATCTGCGCTGCACCATCAAGTTCATTTAGCGCATTTTCCGCATAGACCTTGGTATTTCCGGACTCGCAGAATTCAGAGATCTTTTTGAGCCAGATTTTCCAGTTCTCTTTCTTAAGATGATAGAGCGCCTGCGCCGCCATCGCGTCATTTACGAAATCGATGCCAACCTTCCTGACCATGCCGTCGATGACGACAGCCTTGAAGTCCTTCTCCGGAAGAGGAAGTGTCGAGGACACAGTCATGCACGACACGGGTGAGGAGACCACCCGGTCAAAGACCTCGTTCTCGAAGACGAGATCCCCGTGCATGAGGATGATGTCGTCATCGAGATACTCTCTGGCACAGTAGATGCTGTAGATATAGTTCGTCTTATCGTAGATAGGATTCTTCACAAACATGAAGCGGAGCGGCAGATCCAGACTGTGGCAGTAATCGATCAGGACCTCATCGTAGTATCCGGTCGTCATGACGACCTCGGAGATCCCCGCGGCAGCGATCATCTTCAGCTGACGGGATAAGATCGTATCGCGGTTATTCACCTCCGTCATACACTTCGGGTGCTCCGAGGTAAGAACCCCCATGCGGGAACCCAGACCGGAATTAAGAATCAGTGCTTTCATAAGTCGAACCTCTGTCGCAAAATCACTAGTCGTCAACATTCTACCACAAGAAGGGAGCCGCCTCCAGCCACGGCCGGAAGCAGCTCCCTCAGAAGTCATATGATTCACAGCGTTTCCGGATCACCTGTTATCCGATCGCAACATTCTCCGCAACCGCGTCATAAGTCTCCACCTTGTCATCCCAGGAGAATACCGCAAAGTCGATCGTGATCGAGGTCACAGGTGTGGATGTATCCGGCTTGCACTTGACGACAACCTCATTAACACTGCTCGGTGCGACATCGTCACTCATCAGCGTACCCTCCGGCTCGACACCGTTGAGAAGCAGATCCCGATCCTGCACCGTGATGTTATAAGGTGTCAGGTTCTCGATGTCAAAGGCGACACCCTTCTCGCGGACTTCCTTGAAGTAGATCCGTATTTTCTCATCTTCGTAGATGAGTGTACCTTCCGGTACGGCTTCCACCGTCACATTCGCGTCGATCACGACATTATCGACATGGACCATGTAGTTGCTTCTTCTGTCATCGGGATTTGCGAAGATGAAACCGCCGCTTATCATGCCGACCTGCTGGCTTGCATCGATCTCGCCTTCTGCCGTCACTTCACAGACACTGTGCGGTGCAGTGTGAAGGCTCATGAAGACGTCGTAGATTCCCCGCCTGTTGATCGAGAGCGACTCAGCCTGCACGATCACGTCAATGTCCGTCAAGTTCTCAGCGAAGAACACCGGTCCATCGGAGGAGAGTTCCTTGAAGGTGATCCTTACGTTCACATCCTCGTAGATCACCGTACCCTGCACTTCCGGTGGCGTCACTGTCACGCCCGCATCGACCACCGTTGTATTGACCGTAAGACGATATTCTTCGAAAGAATCGTCCGGCTCTTCGAGCTCGAACTGCGCGCTGATCGTACCGACCGTTTCCGAAGCATCGACATCCTTACTCTTGGCGACGACCTCGCCCATGCTGTGCGGCGCCAGATCGTTGATGTACCAGATGACATCCTTGATGTTTCTGCCGTTGATCGCAACGGAATTGACACGCGGGGAGAGGTCGATACCCGTCACATTGACGATCTCGAAGACCACACCCTCGGAATTCAGTCCTTTGTAATAGATCTGAAGATTGGCATCCTCGGCGATCAGCACGCCGGTCGGGGCCACCGCCGGAACAGGTGCCGTATCATCGATCACAACCGTATCAAAAGGCGCGGAATAGGTATTCGAATACGTCTCGAAATCAACCACGTTGAAGCGTCCGCTTACGGTTCCGATCAGATCGTGGATCGGTGCTTCGCACTTGGCCACGACTTCTGCCGAGCCACCGGCCGGAACCGCATCACTCATGATGATGTCCATGATACTAATCGCATCGATCGAGAGCGATTCCGCCTGGATCTTCACCTCATGGTCAGTAAGGTTCTCGACGGTGAAGTGCACACCTTCAGTGTCGACTTTGTTAAAGTGGAAGATAGTCTTATCGTCGGAATAGACGATCACATCGTAGGTCGCGGAAGCTGCCGCCGGCGGTTCTGTCGGAGGTGTCGTCGGCTCCGTCTCGGTCTCGGTCGGAGTCGTATCGGTCGGAGCCGTATCCGTCGTGACTGTAGGATCGGTTTCCGTCGGATCTTTCTCCGTCACGACAGACTTCTCTCCACCGTTCCCCGAGAGCGAATCGAACATCGCTTTATACAGCTCCTCGACTACATCATCGCCGTTCGTAATCACATACGCATCGTCCTCCTGGGCGAACTCCATCGTGATTTTCGTCTTTGCGTAGTCCTTCTCCTTCTGGGATTCGATCTCATCCTTTAACTCATCAAGAGAGGCCTCTTCCGAGATAGCTGTCAGATCCGGGTACGCCACTTCCACCTTCACGGACGTGCTGTTCTTACTCTCCTTGATGCTGTCCGCATCGACCTCGTACTTGGCTTTGTCCATGACCAGTTTGAAAGATTCACTGGACTGAAGATCATCGACCAGAGAGATCGTCTCATCGGAGAATTCACCGGTTTTACTAAGTTTCTTACCGTTTCCCGCGATCAATGCATCCATGACATTTTGTGCCGCACTGACCACTTCTTCTGATGACTTATCGGACTTCTTAGAGCATCCGACAAACGAGCTGATCATGGCAAGAGACATGACCAGACATACTGCTTTTTTAGCCAATCCTTTCATACGTGATACCTCGCAAATACAGTTTCCTTTTTCCTTTTTCCTTGGTCCCGGCACAGCATATATGTCGAAACCGATTAAGATACAAGGCGAGTATATCATATCGCCGGAGAATACTCCACTATGCTTTCCTGATGATCTCTAAAGCTACAAGCATATCTCTCTTGATATGCTCGAGGAGCTCCGCAAAAGAGAACAGTTCTTCTTCCGTTTCTTTCCCGAGAGTCCAGTACTGATACAAGAACGTATACGCGCCCTTGCCCTCCGCTGCATAGAGACGGTAAGGATACGACTTCGTCTTTCCCTTAACCGCGCTCATCCCGGTCTTTCGCATCATCCCGGCCCGGCGATCTTCGATCTTCTTCACTTCTTTCTCTTTAAACTTCGTGTGATCGTAATCGACAAACCATCCGTACTTACATGCTTTGCCTCCGATATGAAATTTCTCGAAGAATGCATCTGTCTTAGGTACATACTTTCCCAGGTATTCTGCGCTCTGCGCACACCAGCGGTACTGACTCCCTTCGATCTGAATGCCCAGGACCTGTACTTTCTCTTTAAACTTTTCCTTCACGGGAGGCCTTTTTCCATCGACATAGAGATTCTTATCCGGAATCACATACCGGACA
Source organism: Clostridiales bacterium (assembly GCA_017617995.1). Classification (GTDB taxonomy): domain Bacteria; phylum Bacillota; class Clostridia; order Saccharofermentanales; family Saccharofermentanaceae; genus Scatonaster. The sequence continues at coordinate 9,887 of JAFZVE010000021.1, read as the reverse complement.
TCCACACCTGCTCCATTTTGAGCGTAATACGCCTCGATGCGAAGCTCGTAATCCCCAATCTCCTCCGGCAGCACTTGTCCAAGCAGCCGATCTCTCAGATATTTCTCGAGTCGGGCCGCAACCAGTTTGGAAAAAATATCGTTGATCCGAAGCATCTCGCAATCGGCATCAAAAGTCTTCCAGTATTCGCCGAGGCTGTCCAGTTTCCCATGAAGCAAGGCGTGGAGATTCCGGATCATCTCTCCATATTGGATAATGAGTGTCTGTTCAAACGGCACTTCCGTCGCGCACGCTTCGTCCGGGGCTTCCACACGCTTCGCCACTTCAATGATTCTCTTCCCGATCTCGTCATAAGAAAGAAACTTCCACTTTAGAAGTTTCGGATCATCCATGAAGTCCGGCCTCTCAAGCCCCGTCAGAAGACCCCGGCAGAATATTTTTTTCTCTTTCTCCTTGCAATTTCCATCTGAATCCTTAGGTTTCTCCAGCACCTCCTGATACCGGAGAAGCTGGTCCATCGTCGGGATCGACTTAAATTTATTCTCGATGACGAAGGCCTCATCGTATTTCGTATTGCCATTTTTCTGCCGCGCAGGGATCTCCTTCCTCCACACCGTCACATCCCGGTGTCCCTCTTCTCTTTCTACCTTTGCCACATTGTCCAGTGGCGCAAGCACCAGATTATCGTCTTGTGGATCACGCGACAGATCATCCGGGAAGAAAATCTTCGCATACTCGATATTTCTCTCGATCAGCCATGCCCAGAAATTTGAATGGAAGAGCTCTTTGGACGAGAGCGACATTGCAAACACAGGATTGTTCAATAACTGCTTAGGATTCATCTCACTCATACTAATTCAACTCCTCGAACAAATTAATAAATCATTCACTTTCTCGACTTCACGATAACACGCAGCAAGATCCAGTACACGCGCTTTCGAAAAAGCAAACGCGGGTAGATGTGTTTCTTATCGTTCGCGCGGATCAGCTTCCTATACCAGCATCTCACTTCCTTCGTGAGTTTCAGTCCGCGATAATACCCGGTCGAGTAGAGGTAGTGAAGATCCTGCTCTTCTTCCGTGACATCGTCCAGAAGTTCCAAAAGGAGCTTCTTCTGTGTGACTTTATCGCATCGGATCTGCTCTTCGCGGTGTGCCTGAGATGACCGGCCGGCGTGCTTCCTGTAATATAGCAATCTATCCGGCAGAATATAGCTCTCTCCGATACGGCTGAGCCTCATCCACAGATCGTAATCCTGCGCATAGCGAAGTTCTTCATTATATTCGATATGGTTTTGCACCAGCACCTCTCGCCGAAAGAAGGCGGTCGGATGATGTGGTCCCGCGTTCACAAAGAGCAACTTGATACGGAAAAGCTCCATGCTATCCGATTTCATTTTCGAGGGCGTTGTATCGTTCAAATTGTGGGTCACCCGGGATCCGCACCCGATCACATCCGGATGGTTCTCCATGAAATCATACTGTTTAGCGAATCGTTCCGGCATAGACACGTCATCCGCATCCATACGGGCGATGTATTTCCCGCTGGCCGCCCGAAGCCCCACATTCAGGGACTTGGTACAGCCCAAATTCTCGGAATTACGAATCACATGGACACGCGGATCGGAGATACTCTCCAGATACTCCAGTGTATCTGAATTCCTGGAACCATCATCGACGATCAGAAACTCGAAGTCCGAGAAAGACTGCTTAAGGACACTCTCCACCGCCTCTCGAAGAAACAGAGCGGGAGTATTGTACACTGGCATGACTACAGTGATTTCCGGCATTCACTTCTCCTTTTTCCGTTTCTTATGCTGCTCGTATTTTCTCCATATACGTTCGCCACCAGGCAATCTTCTGATACATCTTATGCATCCGAGTTTGAAACGCATCTTTGGCGGCATCCAGCTAACCGCAAACCAATGGATCGTCAATGTGTTCTCAGTAAGTCTGACTTTGCCGTTACTACAAGCGCGGGGACAAAAATATTCCGCAGGATAAATATGTGTCAAATTATCTAATATCTGCTCACTTCCATCTGATACAAAACCGTGTGCTTCGAATACCGATGCATCTCTACGCGTACAGACCATGTTGTTTGTTTTCCCGTCTGGAAGAATATATGTGTCATCCTCATAGTTTTTCATCAATTCCCGTAGAATCGGCAAGCCTTTCTCCGCTCCGAACCCCAATCCGGAAGCAACGATGTTGTCAAATTGCACGCCGAAAAAAGCCTTATTCTCTAGTAGATCATCGATGTTTTTGATAACTTCTACATCAGCATCGAAATAGATCCCGCCATGTTCGTACACGACCTGAAAGCGGATATAGTCCGTGGCATACGCCCATTTCTTCGCTTCCAGTGCCTGCCTGACATAAAGAGGCGCCGAAGAGATATCATACGTCTCTTCATTCCACTCGATTAACTCATAATCCGGGCAGTATTTCTTCCAGCTCTTGATACACTTTTCCGCCAGCTTTGTTTTCTTCTGTCCGAACCAACAGTAGTGTATCTTCTTAGGTATCATACTCGGCGGATTCTCCTCTCCCTCATCTCATCTAAATATACCATACTTTTCAACACCGAGGATATAGGATCCCAGAAGTCCCCCACACATCTGCCGGTTCTCGATGACTCTGACGAGAACTGCAAACATCGCAATACTGACGGCAACAATAAACACTACACAGAACGGTAACCCCAACTTGACTCCCTGAACTTCTCAATAATCAATTGAGAACCTTATAGCGTAAGAGTACACTACTACACTGATTTTCGGCATAATCTAACTCTTATGCTCCTTAAACAGAGCACGCTTGATCCGTATGATATGCTCCACGAACGGTGTTCTTCTGATCAATCTTTTGATTCCGATTTTCAGGCGGATCATCATCGGCTGCCAGCTCCCTGCAAACCAATGGATCGAAAAAGTATTCTCCGAGAGGCGCTTGGGATTGACACTCCAGGAGCGGGGGCAGAAATATTCTGAAGGATAGATATGTATTCCTCCGTCCAATATTTGCTCACTTCCATCGAAAATCAGCCCGTGTGATTCGAAAACCTCTGTTTCTCTCTGCGGACAAGTCACGGTATTCATGGTCCCATCCGGGAGGATAAACGGGTTCTTCTCATAGTATTCCATCAATTCCAGAAGAATCGGCAAGCCTTGCTCCGCACCGAATCCCAATCCGGAGGCGATACGATTATTGTACTGTACGCCGAAATAAGCCTTGTTCTCTCGTAGGACATCAATGCTTCGGATAAGCTCTACATCCGTATCTAGATAGATCCCACCCTGTTCGTACACGACCTTATAGCGGATATAGTCCGTGACAAAAGCCCATTTCTTCGCTTCCATCGCCTGCCTGACATACAGAGGAGCAGAAGATAAATCATACGTCTCTTCATTCCACTCGATAATCTCATAATCCGGGCAGTATTTCTTCCAGCTCCGGATACACTTTTTCGCCAGTTTTGTTTTCTTCTGTCCAAACCAACAGTAGTGTATCTTCTTAGGTATCATTCGCTATGGTATCTCCTCATTACAATGCCATATAACAATATATCATATTTTACCTTCATTTCATATCGAAAAAGATAACAAAGCCCATTATTCTGTTGTTTTGTTCATCATCTAGGTGTATAATGTGTCGAAATCAAATTGTATTTTGCGTAATTTGTTGCAGAAAACAACATTTCCGGCAACAAATATCTGGAGTTTATCATGAAGAAGTTTTCTCTTTCTCTCCTTTCGGAGACGATCGTTTCAAGAAGAAAAGCCTTATCACTGTCCCAGACTGAACTGGCCAAGAGGACCGGGATCAATCGTTCCGTTCTCTCCAATCTCGAGAATCAGAATTACACCCCCAGCATGGAGCAGCTTGACTCACTTAGCGAAGTTTTGGACTTCGATCCGACCACGATGTATAGGGAAGCACCCAGAACACCGGAAACTCCGCCGAAGAAGTACAACATCGCCGTGGCCGGCACTGGGTACGTCGGTCTTTCTCTAGCTGTACTTCTTGCCCAGCATAACAATGTCACCGCAGTGGACATCCTCCCGGAGAAGGTCGAGAAGCTGAACAACTACATCTCACCCATACAGGACGACTACATCGAGCAATACCTGAAAGAAGCCAAGGAAGGAGTAAGAAAACTCAACCTCAAGGCTACAACTGACGGAGCCTCGGCATATAAGAACGCGGATTTCGTTATCGTTGCCGCGCCCACCAACTATGACCCCAAGACCAATTATTTCGATTGTTCTGCAGTCGAGTCCGTGATCAAGCTCGTTCTCGACACCACCAAAAACAGCAAGACAAAACCAGCCATAATCATTAAGTCCACCATTCCTGTCGGATACACAAGGAGCATCCGCGAGAAGTTCCATGCCGACAACATCTTATTCAGTCCGGAATTCCTGCGGGAGTCAAAAGCACTATATGACAACCTCTACCCTTCACGAATCATCGTCGGATGCGATGCCTCAACAGAAGAAGCCGCACACATCTTCGCAGAACTCCTCCAGCAGGGTGCCATCAAGAATCCGATCGATACGCTGTTCATGGGATATACCGAAGCGGAAGCTACGAAGCTCTTCGCCAACACTTATCTTGCCCTTCGAGTCAGTTACTTCAATGAGTTAGATACATATGCTGAAGTTAAAGGGCTCAACACAGGCGACATCATCAAGGGTATCTGCCTCGATCCACGTATCGGAGACTTCTATAACAACCCGTCTTTCGGTTACGGTGGATACTGTCTCCCGAAAGACACGAAGCAGCTCCTCGCTAACTATCGGGACGTTCCTCAGAACATGATGACCGCAATAGTAGAGAGCAACCGGACCAGGAAAGACTATATCGCAGATCGTGTACTCGAGATTGCCGGCACATATGGCAATAGTGAATCCTTCTCGGTTGACAAGGAAAAGAAACAGAAAGAAGTCATTGTCGGTGTCTATCGTCTCACCATGAAAGCCAATTCCGACAATTTCAGACAGTCTTCCATCCAGGGCATCATGAAGCGCATCAAGGCAAAAGGTGCCACTGTCATCATCTACGAGCCGACTCTGGAGAATGGCTCTACCTTCTTCGGGAGCAAAGTCGTAAACGATCTAAAGAAGTTCAAGAAGCAGTGCGGCTGCATTATCGCTAACCGTTATGACAGCTGTCTCGACGACGTCATAGAGAAAGTATATACAAGAGATTTGTTTAGGAGAGACTAGTATGAAGCACCCTGTAGAACTAAATGGAAAGACAATTCTGATTACCGGCTCCCCCGGATTCATCGGTGCAAATCTTGTGATGCGCCTTCTGGATGAACTCTCATCCGGCACGGTCATCTCACTCGATAACATGAACGATTACTACGATCCGAACCTCAAAGAGTACCGTCTGAGTTTGATTGAAGAGAAAGCCAAGTCTTCTAAAGCCCGGCACATCTTCATCAGAGGCAGCATCGCCGACAAAGCACTTGTGGACAAGGTCTTTACTGATTACAAGCCTAGCGTCGTCGTCAATCTCGCCGCACAGGCCGGCGTCCGCTATTCCATAGACCATCCGGATGTCTATATCGAGAGTAACATCATCGGATTCTTCAACATTCTCGAAGCCTGCCGTCACAATCCTGTCGAGCATCTGGTCTATGCTTCTTCCTCTTCCGTTTACGGAGGAAACAAAAAGGTTCCTTTCAGCACAGATGATATGGTCGATAATCCCGTATCCCTCTATGCTGCAACAAAGAAGAGTAATGAATTACTCGCACACAGCTATTCCAAACTCTATAACATTCCTTCTACCGGACTCCGTTTCTTCACAGTATACGGCCCAGCCGGAAGACCGGATATGTTCTACTATTCCGCCACAGAGAAATTAGTAAGAGACGAAACGATCAAGATATTTAACTACGGAAACTGCAAACGCGACTTCACCTACATTGACGATATTATCGAGGGCGTGTATCGCGTGATGCAGGGTGCACCTGAGAAAGAAAACGGCGAAGATGGGCTTCCCATCCCGCCGTATGCGGTTTACAACATCGGTGGCGGCACCCCGGAGGACCTTCTGGATTTTATCTCGACACTTCAGAATTCTCTAGTTGATGCAGGCATTCTCCCCAGTGATTATGATTTTAGATCCCATCAGGAACTCGTCGGCATGCAGCCCGGAGATGTACCTGTCACCTATGCAGACAGCACCGCACTAGAGAGAGATTATGGTTTCACTCCGACGATCGGAATCAGAGAAGGGCTTGGAAAGTTCGCGAAGTGGTATGCCGGTTACAGAGCATAACTTGCGAACAAGTATTCATCTAGGTTATGAAAGCTCCTGAGGCTAAATCGGCTCTATGTCTCCCTTACACTTCTCAGCCATTTGCACCAGATTACATATCCGATACAAGCGCCAAGAGTATTGTGTACGATGTCAGATGTATCGAACCAGCCCATGTGCAGGATAAGTTGCGCAATCTCGATGGAGAGACTAAATAGGCAGGCTAGAAGAAGGATTTTCCACAAATGCCGCATCTTCTCGATACGTACCGGAACCAGAAAGCCTAAAGGCACAAAAAGAAGGATGTTGAGGATGATCTCCCTGATTGAATCCTTCTGAGAGGGGAGACCGGAAGTTCCTCTAGAACTGACAGCGCGGGCCAGATTGATGTATTTTGCGAAAGGGTTGCAGATGGTCCGGATTTCTGTATCATAGGTCCGTACCAGAAGTGTGATGATCAGTACGCCAATGATATAGAATCCCAGAAGTACGCCTAAAGTCTGTCGATTCTCTGTAACCCAGACGACCACCGCCAATATCGCAATGCACGCGGCAACAATAAACACTACATAGAACGGCAAACCCAAATCGATTCTCCTGCATTTCATATAAACAATTGAGAACATTATAGCGCAAGAGTACATCTCACTCAATGATTCTGAAGTGAACGTAATAGTTTACGGATATGCGTATTTGTGACACTTCGATAGCTCATCACCAAGAATCCAATTAGTTTCTCTCACTCGACTCATTTCCGCCAACTCCCACTGCTTTTTCATTTCGAATCCTTTTGAATATAATCACAATTTAAACTTCCTTCCAGATGCTACGCAGAAAAACTATACATCTGTTAAGTCAACTAACTCGTGCAAATGATAGAATCCCTTCTCCCCAATTCTAATCACTTGGTTGAAGGAGGATAGAGAAATCTCACTCTGTGCCCATCCGCGATTTCTGTTAAACCGACCACTTTGCATTTATCGAATTCTTTACAGAATAACAGACCCCCAAATGCTAGTAATACCATTCGTAAGAAGATGAACTCCAACGTTCATTACTACATTCCCAGCATCTATCTTCAACTTGTCAACACCAGTCTTAACTATTTCAGGATACTTTTGTTCTGTTTTCTGTTCTATTCCTCATATGATCTAGATCCATCCTCTCACATTTGTCCACCATCTGCTCTGAGAACGCATAATTAATTAACTGTATCCACGGAACTTCAAACCAATTCGTGAATTATATCGCCTTTTTTGTTGTATAATTGATTATGCTGATGGATTATTCCATCTACTCTGTATTCTTTGAGGGTTGTTGCTCATGCGATAACCCTCTTTTTTCTCAGCAACTCAAGCATATGATTAGCAATATTGCTGCAAACTTGCCTCGAAAACACAAAGAGGGTATACTTAAGGGCAATATTTCGGAAACGAATCAAACCAAGGGAGAATCTGATGAAAAATCAATTCATAAAGACCATGTCTCTTTTTATGACACTCACCCTTCTCGCTTCACCGCTATGTTCATGTGGAAAGAAGGAGACAAGTTCAACATCTTACGAAACCAGCAGCATAGTCAACTCATCTGAATCTTCCAGTCAAGATAATAATGCATCATCAAAATCTCCGAATGTAACAACAGAGCAGACCACAGAGCCAATTGATCCGGATATCGTTGAGAACCCATATACCGGTCTACTTGAAATGGATGTTGAGAACGTCGGAAAGAGAGGCATTGGAATTACCGTCAATAACTGCAAAGTGGCTAATCCCCAGCGCGGTACTGCCGACGCTTCGGTCATTTTCGAATACGAAACCGAAGGCGGACAGACAAGACTACTCTGCGTTTACCCAGATATCTCCAAGGTTCCGCTAGTCGGTGCGATCCGCAGTGGACGTATCGGCTCCGCTGACATGTGCGCCGGAACAGGCGCAATCTTCGTATGCTGGGGTGCAGACTATACTGCCGTCCCCTCTCATGTCAAGAAGAACGACATCACCTGGATGGATCTGAATAACTACATCTACGACTCGACACACGGACACGATGCAGACGAAGTCCCGGAAGGTCGTTTCTGCTGGCGCGATCGCGAGTGGATGGATGAGCCTGGTCATAGAACCGGCATAGAGCACTGCGGTGTTACGCGTGGCGACTTTATTCTGAAGTGTTCTGAAGAACTCGGTATAGACCTCGAAGGCGAAACACCTAGATTATTCAATTTCGTAGAATCCGGAACTGCAAAGATGACCGATGCGAAGGATTGCACTCAGATCAATGTGTACTTCTCAGGGACAAACGACGATGCCCTGTTCGTCTATAACGACCAGGACAAGGTCTACTATAAGAGCCAGTACGACGGTGCTCCTCAGGTCGACTGTAACGTAAACCAGCAGATCAGTTTCACAAATGTATTCGCACTATACTGCCCAATCTACTTCAGACCCGGTGAGACCGAAGGTGAACGCCATAAGGACATCCACATGGAGGAAGGCGGTACAGGATACTATATTTCCTACGGTAAACTCGAAGAGATCACCTGGACAAAACCAACCCCGAATGATCCGATCCGGTGTTTCGATAAGGAAGGCAACGAAATCGAGGTCAACGCCGGGAAATCGTATATTTGTGTCGTAGACGATGACTACTACGACAAAACAACATACTCCGCATAATAAAGAGGGTGCCGGATCATATCCGACACCCTCGCACTTACTTCCAAGATCCACAGGGTTTTTGTCAGTCGAGAATCTCCCGTGTTAGCTGGTCGCTAACACTCGCAGATTAACGTGTACTTTTCCGAAACTAATGATGATGCTTTATTCGTCTATAACGAGCGGGACAAGGTCTATTACAAAAGCCAGTACGATGGTGCACCTCAAGTGGACTGCAATGTCAACCAACAGATTAGTTTCACGAATGTATTCGCACTCTACTGCCCCATTAACTACCGGCCAGGTGAGACCGAGGGCGAACGTCACAAAGACATTCACATGGAAGAAGGAGGTACAGGATACTACATTTCCTACGGTAAGCTAGAAGAGATTTCCTGGACAAAGCCCACGCCCAATGATCCGATTACATGTTTTGATGAATATTCCGGACCACTTTGAGCCACCTGTCCGGAAAACGAGAGCCAGCGTTCCGAAACAAGAGAGCCACCTGCTCGAAGTTTATTCCACGGTGCTCTTGACATAAGTCTCTGTCGCATATGATATCCCGGCAATGCGGCCAACAGGCCCTTTCGGTCTCTTTGCCGAGGCAAGAAGCCTATCATATGCTACTCATGTCAAGAGCCTTTCGCGGCATAAATCACTGGCTCTGAATCTCCGGAATAGTGGCTCAGACAAAACCGGACAGGTGGCTCTGTCGAACCGTAATATTCATTTTGATAAAGACGGCAATGAGATAGAGGTTAATTCCGGCAAATCGTATATCTGTGTCGTAGATGATGATTACTACGATAAAACCACTGTTAGCGACCAGCTAAAATAGCCACACCAGAGCCCAGCTAAAATCGCCAAATCCAGCTCAAATAAAATAGCCATTTCGACCGGTGTTCCTTTATACTGATAGTGCCAACACACCAGTAAAAAGGAGGAATATGAGCCG
>JAFZVE010000020.1 GCA_017617995.1 Clostridiales bacterium | reverse complement strand
AGTGGGCTGTAGAGACATGCTTCACCTATCCGGGTGCGATCCAGTATTACGGACCTGCTGAGGTCTGCGATCTGACCACCAGAACACTGGCTCTGGAGCATTCCTAATCAACAATAAAAAGTGCACACAGACGCACTAACAAGAAGCGTTGACTCAGTATCTGAGCCAGCGCTTCTTCTTATTTATCAACTGTATTTCAAGAAATACCGTTCTTCTTAACTGAGTGTATAAAGGATCTGCGATTCAACAGACCGGATTACTCCGAGAATTTCGGTCTTTCGTTTTTCAAGTTCTTCTCTTTTCACTTTCTGTTTCGTCGCGACCAAAGTACGGAAAGACTCAGTTGCCCGCAGTGTTCCCCTTTTGTCGGAAACCGCGGCTAACTTAGACACAAACGCAGAATCAGCCGGTTCCTCCTTCATGTATTCCCACGCATCGTTCATCATTGCTTCCGAACTATAGTACTCGACGGAACCATCATACAGCTTACCTGACATCTCTTCAGCTAATTCAAACGCCATCTCCGAGATCGTCTTACCGAACTGCGAACCTCTGGCCTTCTTCAGACTCTCTGCCCTTTCCATATTGTGCACATCTTCCTCATCCATACGCGCAAACGTCGAGACTCTCTTCTTGCCTTGTCCGGATGCACGCTGAAGAATCATCTTCGCATTGCCGGACAATACGACCTCGATCGCACAGTATTCGATTACAAGCGCGATATACTTTCGCTGCTCTCTCGGAAGCGCCATTGCCAGATCACGCCAGTCGGCTCGTTCTGCGATTTTGCAAATTGCCGGGACATTTTCCGAATACTTATTTAGAAGTTCCTCTGTCGAACACACCTGATACCCGCAGAGCATCGTCAGAATATAAGTCTGAGGGAAAAAGAACCTCTTCTTTCGAAGTTCATTCAGATCCTTCATTGCCTTCTCGAATTCACGACTCTGCAGTGCATCTTTCGCACGCTTTAGCCTTTCCTCCTTTGAAACAGTCGCTGAAGGCGACGCGATCGATTTCGCCGTCACTTTCTTCTCCTCGGGCATTTTCTTCAAAGAAATCGGCGCTGATTCATTATCCGGAGACACGACAGGTTCAGCGATCGGCGTGAAGACGGGTGCAGAAGGAGAAACAGCAAATGAACCTACATCCGAATTTCGTCTTTCCGAGATGCTGTTTCCGCACATCGGGCAGACCCACGCACGGGTAAAGTCATCCAGGGCCATCTTCTCACCGCAAAGCGGACAAGTCTTCTCAGCCATCTTCTCACCTCCCTCTTAAATACATGTCATCTAGTTCTACCATCCAAAATGAGTATATCATAGAAGAACCAACTACGATTTAACTGCACAATAAGAATAACTCGCATCCCACAAAAAAGAGCGTCCCGAAGGACGCTCTCTTTTTGTTTTTGCTTTTCCTATACGACTTACTCTTCGAGAACGGAATCCGGATAGATCTCTCTCTTTACATAAGTAGTATGCAGGAGTTCGTGAGCCAGGTGACCATTCGGAGCACCGAGGAACTCTTTGTAGAGTTTGTCTACCTGAGAGTTCTTGTGACTCTTACGCTCAGGCATGATCAGGTCTTCCTCATAGAGAGCCTTTGCACGCTCAGCACGGATATCGATATCCATAAGCTTCTGAGCCGGAACCTGAGGCTGACCACCACCGCATACGCATCCGCCGGAGCAACCCATGATCTCAATAAAGGTATACTCAGGAGCAGAACCGTCACGGATCGAATCAAGAAGCTTTCTGGCTGCAGCTGTACTGTGGGCAACAGCTACGCGGATATTCTTTCCGCCGAGAGTGAGCTCTGCTTCCTTGATATCGGCTTCTACGCCACGAACTGCCTTGTACTCGAACTCAGGCAGATCCTTCTCTTCGAGAATGTCGGCAACTGTACGAACAGCCGCTTCCATAACACCACCAGTCGCACCGAAGATAACCGCAGCACCGGTGTACTCGCCCAGAAGATCCTGATCCGGACCTTCATCCGGAAGAGCGTTGAAGTCCAGACCGGCTTCACGGATCATGCGGGCCAGTTCACGAGTGGTGATAACGATATCTACATCACGGAGACCGTCTGCATTAACCATCTGCTCACGAGCCGCCTCAGTCTTCTTGGAAGTACAAGGCATAACAGATACAACTACGATATCCTTCGGATCGATGTTATTCTGCTTCGCATAGTAAGACTTGATGATCGCACCTTCCATCTCGTGCGGAGACTTACATGTAGAAAGGTTCGGGATAAACTCAGGATAGTAGAATTCGCAGAAGCGGATCCATCCCGGAGAACAGGAAGTGATCATCGGGAGCACGCCGCCGTTCTGAATACGATTCAGAAGCTCTGTGCCCTCTTCCATGATCGTAAGGTCAGCACCCCAGTTGGTGTCGAAGACCTTATCTGCGCCGAGACGCTTCATAGCCGCGAACATCTTACCTGTAGCACGTGTTCCGATCGGCAGACCGAACTCTTCACCGATACCGGCACGAACAGCCGGAGCAACCTGCATGACGACATGCTTGCTCGGATCATTGATAGCATCCCATACCTTCTCGGTCTCTTCCTTCTCGTGGAGAGCGCCGACCGGGCAGGCGATGATGCACTGACCGCAATAGATACACGGAGCATCTGCCATAGAGATGTCATAAGCAGGACCAATAGAGGTGGAGAAACCACGGTTGAGGAAGGAAAGAACACCGATACCCTGCTTCTTACAAGCAGATACGCAACGTCCGCACTTGATACACTTGCTGCCATCACGAACGATGGAGAAAGACTTGTCATCAAAGTTAGACGGGCTCTTCTCACCTTCAAAAGTTACCTTACGGATTCCATACTCTTCTGCCAGAGTCTGGAGTTCGCAGTTCTGGTTACGGATACAGGAGAGGCAGTCACGGTTATGATCACTGAGGATCATTTCGAGTGTAGCTCTTCTGGTATCACGAACCTTCTTGCTGTTTGTATGAACGACCATACCTTCGCTTACCGGCATAACGCAGGCAGCTGCAAGTGCACGGGCCTTCTCAACTTCAACGAGGCAGACGCGGCAGGCGCCAACTTCGTTAACATCTTTTAAATAACACAGGGTCGGAATCTTAATGCCGGCTTTTTTAGCTGCTTCAAGAACGGTGTAGTTCGAAGGAACCTGTACCGAAACCCCATCAATGGTTACATTGACCATATCCATATTGTTTCACACTCCTTTATCGAATTGACGATCGTCACTTGAATTATCTCTTCTTAACAGCCTTGAACTTACAGTTCTCGATGCAAGCGCCGCACTTGATGCACTTCGTCGTATCGATCGAGTAAGCTACCTTACCAACTTCACCGGAAATCGCGTTGACCGGGCACTTCTTCGCGCACAGAGAACACTTCTTACAGATCTCAGGATCGATGTAGTATTCGGTAAGACCCTTACAAACATGGCAGCGGCACTTCTTATCCACTACGTGCTCGACATATTCCTCACGGAAATGCTTGAGTGTAGACAGGATCGGGTTAGCTGCTGTCTGGCCGAGGGCACACAGAGAACCATTCTTCAGGGACAGAGCGATCTCTTCGAGGGAATCGATGTCTGCGAGAGTACCTGTACCGTCAGTGATCTTGGTCAGAAGCTCGAACATTCTCTTTGTACCGATACGGCACGGAGAACACTTACCGCAGGACTCGTCTACGGTGAACTCGAGGAAGAACTTCGCAATATCTACCATACAGGTATCTTCGTCCATAACGATCATACCACCGGAACCCATCATGGAGCCGGCTGCTACGAGGTTATCGTAGTCGATCGGAGTATCAAGCAGAGAAGCCGGGATACAGCCGCCGGACGGACCACCGGTCTGTACAGCCTTGAAGGCCTTGCCATTCGGGATACCGCCACCGATATCGAAAACGATCTCACGTACAGTAGTACCCATCGGGATCTCAACGAGACCTACGTTATTGACTTTACCACCGAGAGCGAATACCTTCGTACCCTTGGACTTCTCAGTACCGATAGATGCGAACCAGTCGGCACCCTTATTGAGAATAACCGGGATATTGGCATAAGTCTCAACGTTATTGAGGATCGTCGGTTTGCCGAAAAGGCCCTTGATTGCCGGGAACGGCGGACGCGGTGTCGGGTTACCACGCTTACCTTCGATAGAACGCATGAGCGCTGTCTCTTCACCACAGACAAAAGCACCGGCGCCGAGACGGATATCGAGGTCGAAGGAGAAACCGGAATCGAAGATGTTCTCGCCGAGGAGACCATATTCTCTTGCCTGATCGATAGCGATCTGCAGTCTCTTAACCGCGATCGGGTACTCAGCACGGATATAAACATAACCCTGATGAGCGTCGATGCAGTAAGCAGCGATAGCCATAGCCTCGATAACGCTATGCGGGTCACCCTCGAGGATGGAACGGTCCATAAATGCACCCGGGTCACCTTCGTCGGCGTTACAGCATACATACTTGGTGATGCCCTGGCCTCTGTTACCGGAAGCGAACTTCCACTTCATACCTGTCGGGAATCCGCCGCCGCCACGGCCACGCAGACCGGACTTAATGATTTCTTCGATGATCTCATCCGGATCTCTCTTCTCAGTAAGGATCTTACCAAGAGCCTGATAACCGTCATGAGCGATATACTCATCGATATTTTCCGGATTGATGTTACCGCAGTTACGGAGAGCGATACGCATCTGCTTCTTGAAGAAGTTGCTGTCATTGGCAGATGTATTCTCCGCAGCCGGAGTATCGTGCTTAGCAACCATCAGGCGCTCGACATAACGGCCCTTCAGGAGATGCTCGCTAACGATCTCGGAAACATCCTCAGGAGTCACGCGATAGTACATAACGCCTTCCGGATAGATTACAACGATAGGACCCTGGGCGCAAAGGCCGAAGCATCCTGTCTGAACTACTTTTACTTCTTTTTCAAGTCCCTGAGCCGGAATCTGCTGCTCGAACTGCTCTAAGATCTTAGCAGTGTTCGAGGATGTGCATCCTGTACCACAGCAAACAAGGACGTGCGCACGAAATAAATCCATGATTAAGCCTCCTTATACTTTGCGATAATACCGGGAATTTCATCCGGTGTCAGACGACCGTAAACATCGTCACCGATCATGATAACCGGTGCCAGACCACAGGCACCTACACAACGGCACGCAGAGATCGAGAACTTACCATCCTTGGTAACGTCACCGTTCTTGATGCCCAGTTCATCCTCGATCTTGTCGAGCAGGGCCTGCGAACCTTTAACATAGCAGGCTGTACCCAAGCATACACTGATGGCGTTTTCTCCCTTTGGCTTCAAAGAGAAGAAAGAGTAGAACGAAATTACGCCGTACACCTCAGCAACAGACACCTCAAGTGCATCCGCTACTTTTCTCTGGACAGGAAGCGGCAGATATCCGTAAATTTCCTGCGCCTGCTGCAACGTGGCCATCAAAGCCTTCTGGCCCTGGCCCTTGTATTTCGAAAGAACTTCATCGAGCTTTGCGCTCATTTCTTCCGGAGTCATTTTTTGTTTTCCCACAGTTGACTCACCTCCCACATGGTAGGATAACATAT
The DNA here is from genome assembly GCA_017617995.1 of Clostridiales bacterium. Taxonomy (GTDB): domain Bacteria; phylum Bacillota; class Clostridia; order Saccharofermentanales; family Saccharofermentanaceae; genus Scatonaster. Next base: position 105,136 of record JAFZVE010000020.1, on the reverse strand, counting down.
CCTCAAATTCTACTCAATGGAAAAGAAGAAATTTCTTGTCAAGTTCTACTGAAAAATAACAGAATGGTCACAGTTTTTGTTCAAAATGAAAATCATTTGCGTTACAATGGGTAGCATCTTTTCAGAAAAGGAGAGCCGTCATGCAGCTTACGTTCAGAATCCTTCCCGAAGATTCCGGTAAGAAGATCTATGACATCCTGCGTACCCGCTACCAGATGTCCAATCTTCTCTGTAAGCGCATCCGCCTCTACGGTGAGCTCTATCTCAACGGGTTTCCCGCACGCATGATCGCCGAGCCCGAAGAAGGAGATACGATCCTCATCATCTACGATGACGCTGAGGGGATCATTCACACGAAGAAGGATACGGATATCCATATCTATTTTGAAGATGACTGGATCGTCGTCTGTGAAAAGCCCGGAAACCTGGTGACTCACCCCTCCTGGCAGCACATGGACGATTCGCTCCTGCAAAGGCTCAGTGACCAGCGCCTGCATCCGATCATGCGACTCGACCGCGAAACATCAGGTCTCATCGTCATCGCGAAGAACGGCTACGCTCATAACACCGTCTCGAAGAATAAGATGGAAAAGGAATACGTCGGCATCGTCTACGGCTCTTTTGAACCCGAAGCGGGCACGATCGACCGTCCCATCGGCCGCGACGAGAACTCCATCATGATCCGCATCGTCCGGGAAGACGGCCATCCTTCCGTGACACACTACAGAACGCTACAGGTTCTTCCCGACAGAAATCTTTCTGTCGTCTCCTATAAGCTTGAGACCGGACGCTGTCACCAGATCCGCGTCCATTCCCTGTACCTCGGTCATCCTCTCGTAGGCGACGGCCTCTATGGTCCAAGATCGAATGACTTCCCGAACCCGGATATGCCGCATATCGAGAACGAGGACCGGATCGCACGTCAGGCCCTCCACGCCTGTAAGCTCGGATTTTATCACCCGATCAGCAATGAATGGATGGAGTTCTCCTCCGAGATGCCCGATGACATGAAGAATCTGATCTTATGAAAAAAGAGAAAGATTTCTCAGCTGGTCCTCGGGCTGCGCGCTGTGGAGGCTTTCGAAAGCTTTTCGTTTTTTCTCAAATCGCTCAGATAATCTATCGTCTTTCCTCTATGAGGCTTTTCGCGAGGCTTCGGGATTGTTCATCTGCCGAGTTACCGGAGAGAAGTCGGGCCACTTCGGTGATGCGGCCTTCGTCGTCGAGTACAGAAATGTTGGTCTTGGTCCTCTCACCGCTCTGGTCTTTACTGATAAAGAAATGCTGGTCGGCTGCCGCGGCAATCTGCCCCATGTGCGTCACACAGAACAACTGATGAAATTGCGAGAGCTTCTTCATGGACTGGGATACGGCCTTGGCTGCTTCACCCGAGATCCCGGAGTCCACTTCGTCGAAGATCAGTACAGGCGTCGCATCGGCTCTTGCCAGGATCGTCTTGATCGCCAGCATGATTCGCGCCGCTTCACCGCCGGATGCCGTCTTGGAAAGAGGCTTTAATTCCTCACCTTTATTTGCCGAGAACAGGAATTCTACCTCATCGTATCCGGTCTTACTGAAGAAACGCTCTTTGGGTCGCTTGGTAAAGGAGACCTCAAATGTCGCATTGGGAAGCCCCAGGAACTCTACCTCGCCGACAATATCTGCCGACAGGCGCTTTCCGGCCTCGACACGGATATCATGAATCGTATCCGCCAGGGCGACCAGTTCCCGCTCCACACGAACCCGCTCGGCATTCAGCTGTTTGAGCTTCGTATCCCCCTCAGAAAGGATTTCGAGTCTCTCTTTCGCCTCTTTGAGGAACGTATGCATCGCCGGCACAGATCCGCCGTACTTCATCGTACAGGCACGGAGTTTCTCGAGCCGTGCTTCGACCTCATCGTAAGATTCCTGCTGCATCGGGTCATCGGATCCGAGGTCATCACGAAGACCTTCGAGGTCCATGACAATGGAATGGAGCTGCTCTGCCGGCTTGGCAAAAGCACTGTCTATAGAGGTAAGTGCGTCGAGGTGTTCTGCCGCGCTCTGAAGTTCGGAAAGCGGGGATGCCGAGTCGTCTGTCGAGAGTGCTCCCTGCACGAAGGACAGGTGGAATCGTCTCTTCTCCTCCTGCTTAAGGACTTTGAGTTTCTCGACAAGCTGCTCTTCTTCCTCCTCGGCAAAAGCTCCCTCTTCGATTTCCCTGATCTGGTATTTCAGCAGTTCCTGCATCTGGCGGCTCTTCTCGGGATCAGTCTCGTACTGCTTCCTCTTCTGCAGAATCGCTCTGTACTCTTCAAGTTTCTCAGAGAAAGCTGAGATATGCGGCTTGATCGTAACACCGAGATAATCGTCAAGAATCCCAAGATGCTTGCTACTATCAAAGATCGTCTGCTGGTCATGCTGGCCGTGAATATCTACAAGATACGCTCCGATTGCTTTGAGAACCGAGACCGGCATCGTTCTGCCGTTGATCCGAACGATACTCCTTCCGTCCTTACTGATCTCACGAAGGAGGATCAGCGTATCTTCTTCCGCTTCGATCCCGTACTCAGCAAGAAGCGAAGATGGAATGATCGAAGTGATCCCGTCGAAGACTGCCTCGATGATCGCTTTGTCGCAGTCCTTCCGGACATAGTCACGTCCGATACGGTGCCCGAGCAGCGCACCGATCGCATCGATGATCAGTGATTTTCCCGCGCCTGTCTCACCGGTCAGGATATTCAGGCCCCGTCCCGGTGCGAAGGAGGCATACTCCACTATGGCGAAATCTTGTATAGTAAGCTGAACTAACACCTGTGCCTCACTGATAATCGATGGAATTTCTGTTATTCATGTCCTTGATGGTGGCATTGATGGCCAGGGCATCTTCATAGCTCGGCGTGGCGACGAAGATCGTGTCATCGCCGGCGATGGATCCGACTACCCCGGTCAGATGGATCGAGTCAAGTGCAGAAGCCGCGGCATTGGCCATGCCGGGGAGCGTCTTAATGACCACGAGATTCATCGCCACCTCACTCGAAAGGACAGAGTGTGCAAAGACAGACAGCAGGCGTCCCGGTGCCACATCTCCGGTCCTGTCCAGTACGCTGTACTTCGTGCCGCCCGAAGGGAGCGTCACCTTGATGATGCCCAGATCCTTGATATCCCTTGACACGGTTGCCTGCGTTACCTGCCAGCCCGCCGCTTCGAGTTCACGGGCAAGTTCTTCCTGCGTACTGATCTCCTTGGCGCGGACCAGACGCAGCATCGCTTCCTGACGTTCATTTTTTGCCATCTTCATAGAAACTACCTCTTGCACGGATCTTCTGTCTCACAGTCTGATAGAAATTCTTATAGCCGAGTTTGGCGACAACGACGCCCACCTCGGACTTTCTTACTACAATACGGTCATGGAGTGCCAGCTCGATATTCTGCCGTCCGTCGAGTGAGAGGATCGGCGGCTCGGAGAATCTCTCGATAATCAACTCGACCGAACTGTCACCGGAAACGATATAGGTACGGTTATGAAGTGTATGCGGACAGATCGGCGTGACCATGCATATATCCAGATCCGGCTTAACGATCGGGCCACCGGCCGCAAGACAATAAGCCGTACATCCGGTCGCGGTCGACAATATGACACCATCGCCGGAGAGACGCTCGACATGGTCATGGTCGATCAGCAGATCCAGCGTCACGACATGAAGGTTGGCGCCACGAGCGACGACCGCGTCATTCAGACAGACGCCATGTTCCCTGACCGTCCCGTCTTCGGACATCAGTGTCACATCGAGCTGGGTCCGCATCTCGAGCGTATACTTTCCGTCGATCAGCCGATCGACCGCATCTTCAAAATCTTCCTTGCTGATCTCGGTCATGAATCCGATACTTCCGAGATTGACGCCGATGAGCGGCACCTTGGAATCGAGGTGCTTGTGTGCCGTACGAAGGAACGTGCCGTCACCTCCCATCGAGATGAGGATGTCACAGTTCTTATATTCGTCAAGGATCACCCCAGGAACATTTGCTAGTTCCGTATCTGCATAGGCCGGATCAAGCACGACCTCGCATCCGCGCGCCTTCATCACTTCTGTCGCATGCTTGGTAAAAGCAAAGCCCGGATCTTTATCTTCGTTCACCACAATACCGAAACGCATCGTTCGATCTCCTTCCGAAATGAGAGCCACTCCGTCTATATCCGCCTACGAGGAAACAGACCTCCCAAACCATGTTGCATAATTATGCCGCTTTTGCATAATTATACTCCATTTCAAGAATTTATACAGACAATTATACAAAGAAATCGCGTGACTTGCATGATGATATATCCGAATTTATATACAATCTCGGTATGATAGAACAAAATATATGCAATATAAGTATAGAAATCGAGAACTTCTTAGATCGAAGCGAGTAATCTCTCCACAGATTCCGCCACGGAAACTGCATCCATTCCCTGAAGTTCCAGGAGCTGTGCACGCTTACCGGCCACCAGAGGCTGATCCGATACACCAAGTACCTCCGCGTGTACCACACAAGGGAAATCCCCGGCTTTACGAAGTTCCGAGAGAAGATAATTGCCAAATCCTGCATGAGCCACGCCGTCTTCGATCGTCACCACGGCCGAGACCCCTGAGAGCACTTCATGCCAGGCTGCCATATCCAGTGGCTTGCAGCAACGTACATCGATCACACGGCAGGAGATTCCCTTCTTCACCAGAATATCCGCCGCCTGAAGCGCCTGCTCACACATGACACCGAGCGCAAGGATCGCCACAGTTCCATGGTTTTCCGAAACGCATCCGTCATCAGAACTATTCCGTATGATCCGTGGCCCGATCCCCGGCTCAGCCGGGATCGCTTCGAGCACCGTACTCTGCCCGCCACGAGGATAGCGCACGGCAACCAGGCCAGTACCTTCTTCGACCGCCCACTCCAGCATCCTGTCGAGTTCACTGAAATTACACGGCGAAAGAAGCGTAGTGTTCGGCATCGAGAGCATCATGGATATATCGTAGATCCCCTGATGCGTCATACCATCCGCACCGACGATACCGGCACGGTCAAGTGCAAAGACCACATGCAGATTCTGCAGACACACATCATGGAGCATCTGATCGTAGGCACGCTGAGCAAACGTCGAATACAGCGCGACAACAGGAATGAAACCGTTTGTCGCCATACCGGCCGCCATCGTGACCGCATGCTCCTCGGCAATACCTACATCGAAGAAACGGAGTTTCATGTTCTGACGGAAGGACTTAAGACCGGTACTGGTCATCATGGCCGCACAGATCGCGACCACCTTCTCATTCGCCTTACCGACGCGCACGACAGAATCCGAGAACGTCGATGTAAAGGTAGGTGTATTCGAGGGCTGGACACCCTTTTCCCTATCAAATGGTGAGACTCCGTGATAAATCGAAGGATTCTCCTCGGCAGGAGCATAGCCCTTTCCCTTCTGTGTCACGATATGGATCAGCACCGGACCGTTGATCGTCTTGGCGATCTCGAGTTTCTTCTTAAGAAGCGCGATGTTATGGCCGTCGAAAGGACCGAAATACTGGAATCCCAGATCCTCGAAAATAACCGGCGGAGTGTTTCTGCGGATCAGAAGTCGGATCCATGTCTTGATCATGACAATGAAGCGTGCGATTGGTTTTCCGATCAGCGGGATCGCCAGAAGAAACCGCTCGACCTTGCTCTTGGCCTTGATATATCTCTGTGTCGAGCGAAGATTGGCCAGTGCCCGCGAAAGACCGCCGACATTCTTATCGATCGACATCTGGTTGTCGTTCAGGATGACTGTGAGGTTTTCACTGAAATGCCCTGTATCATTAAGGCCCTCGAAGGCCATACCACCGGTCATGGCACCGTCACCGATCACGGCGATGACATGTCCGTCATCACCCTGAAGTTTCTTCGCACGCAGAAGCCCGAGAGCTGCCGAGACCGACGTACTGCTGTGTCCCACGCCGAAAACATCGTAGATGCTTTCACTTTGCTTCGGAAAACCCGAGATACCGCCATACTGGCGAAGAGTCTCGAAGTTCTCTTTTCTTCCAGTCAGAAGTTTGTATGCGTATGCCTGATGGCCGACATCCCACACGATTTGATCATGCGGTGGCGTAAACTTGGACAAAAGAGCGATCGTCAGATCGACAACGCCGAGACTTGAAGCAAGATGCCCGCCGTTTTGGCTGACGCGGTCGACGATGACGTCACGAAGCTCATCCGCGAGGAGCTTACACTCATCGTAACTCAGCTGCGCCACATCTTCCGGACGCGAGATCCTGTCTAATATCGGAGTCGGCTTCATATCTTACTGCACCCGATTCTGCAGAAGATCGCTGAACTGACGGAGTGTCGTGACATCCCAGCCACGCTTCGCAAGTTCATCGAGCGCATCGTATACGTCACTATATGTATCGTCGAGCATCTGCTGCGCGCTCTTCTCCCCGAAAACCGTCACAAACGTCGACTTCTGGTCACGCTGGTCCTTGCCTGTCGACTTGCCGAGTACACTGGCATCGGCCTGCACATCCAGAAGATCATCCTTGATCTGGAAACCCAGCCCTGTCCCCGCCGAGAAACGGTGGATCAGGTCATAAAGACCGGTGTCCTCACCATGCTCGGCCGCGTAGATATAGTATGGAATCAGACACGATGCATTGATCAGGGCTCCTGTCTTCTTCTCATGAAGTTCACACAACCGCCCGGTATCGATTCTCTTTCCCTCGGAAGACAGATCGATACTCTGTCCGCCGATCATGCCGCAAATACCGGTATTGTCCGAGAAGTACACTGCCGCGCGCGCCGTCTTCGGATCTTTGCTGACTGCGAGCAGTACACGCTCGAAGGCCCGGTTCAGAAGCGCATCGCCGGCCAAAAGGGCAAATGCCTCGCCATGTGCCACATGGCAGGTCGGCTTCCCGCGACGCAGCGTATCATTGTCCATGCACGGGAGATCATCGTGAATCAGCGAATAGGTATGGATCATCTCCATTGCCGCGGCAAAATCGTCGATCACAGAGAGGTCGACATGAAGCATATCTGCCACCATATACATCAGAACCGGGCGGATCCTCTTCCCGCCGGCAAGGAGGCTGTACATCGCAGCTACTACAGTAGGATCTTCAGTAAGGTCCGCTGGAAAAACATCCCGGAGCAGTTCCTCGATCCGGTCCTGATACTTCTTCATAAAAAATGAGATCTTCTCGCTCATGGTATTCCCCCATCACACGTCCAGCGGGCTCTCGCCCGTACCGTCTACACCGAGGCTGCTGATCTGCTTGACGATGGAGTCGAGTTTCTCCTTACAGAACTTCGACAGTTCCATTCCACGTGAATAAAGCGAGATCGAATCATCGAGGGATGCTTCTCCCGACTCGAGTTTCCTGATGATTCCTTCCAATTCGGCAACCGCCTGCTCATAAGTAAGGTCAATCTTTTCTTCCATCGGATTCCCTCTCCTTCCTCTCGATCGCTACGACCTGCGAACGGATCACACCGTCCGCGACCGCTATCGAAATCTCATCTTCTATATTAACACAATTTACGGAGTCTACCGTGTGAGCGTTCGTATCCGTTACCCGTGCATACCCGCGAAGCAATACCCGCATCGGGTCCAGAGCCTGAAGCTTCGCCATTTCAGTGTCCAGCGCACTTCTTCTCTTCTCGTATTCCGCTTTAAATCTTTCATCCAGTCTCGATTCGAGATTATCCTGACGCTGCATCTCTTTCTCGATCCTGACCTGCGGAGCCAGAAGTGCACGATGTTTCGCGAGTGACTCCCACGAATGTGTCTTCATGCGGATATAGTGCTGCATCGCCGAAGATAGATTTCTCTGCGACACGGACAGACGAGCGAGCACCTCTTCCTTATTCGGCATCACGAGTTCAGCTGCGGCTGAAGGTGTCGGAGCACGAAGGTCCGAACAGAAATCACAGATCGTGTAATCCGTCTCATGTCCGACGGCCGATATGACCGGCTTTTTTGCATCGTAGATGGCACGTCCCAGCGCCTCATCGTTGAAGCACCACAGGTCCTCCATCGAGCCGCCTCCACGGGCGATGATGATGACATCGATATCGTCTCTGGCATCGAGAAGTTTCAGCCCGCGTATCAGTTCGGAAGCGGCCTCCTTTCCCTGTACCGCCGACGGAGCCAGGAGAAGGTTAAAGTTCGGGAAACGCCGTGAAAGCACATTCAGGATATCCTGGATGACGGCACCCTTAGGCGAAGTCACAACACCGATCCTATTCGGAAGATACGGGATCGGTTTCTTATGCGAATCATCGAAGAGGCCTTCCTCGGCCATCTTCTGCTTTCTTTTCTCGAATTCCTTATACAGGTCCCCGAGGCCTTCCTCCTGCATGATCGACACGATCACCTGGAACTTACCGTCTACAGAATAGAGCGATGCACGTCCGTAGATCCGGACCTGCATACCGTTTTCCGGAACAAATGAGATGCGCCCGAAACTTCCGTTGAAGAGGACGCATTGTACAGAGCTTTTCTTATCTTTTAGCTGAAAATAGGCATGACCCGAAGGATACCGCTTATAGCCGGAGATCTCACCGCTGACGCACAGCTGGCTCAGGACACTGTCGGAACTTAGAAGTGCGCCGACATATTCATTGAGCTCGGTTACGGTCAGAACAGATCTTTCCATCATTTCTCGAGGTCGCGGCCCACCTTACCGAGAACCGCATTGATATACTTACGGGACTCCTCAGTGCTGTATCGCTTGGCCAGAATGACCGCCTCGCTGATCGAGACACTCGTCGGGATATCCTCGACATGCAGCATCTCATAGACTGCGATACGCAGAAGGATCACGTCCACCTTCGGAAGGCGGGAGAGTTTCCAGTCCTTGAGATACGGGGCATAGGTCTCATCGAGCTTGTCGCGCTCGTCAAAAACGCCCTCCGTAATGAGAGTAAAGTAAGGAATATCCTCTTCTTCCAGAGGATGCAGTTCCAGATACATGGCTCTTTGCTCGGAAACCGGTTCTTTCCGGAAATCCAGCTGATATAAAAATGCGAAAGCCGCTTCACGCGATTCTCTTCTGCTCATCGAAACCTCCCGGGTGGAAGGATCTTGTCCATCCAGTCCTTGACTTTGTCCTTATCCGAGAACAGGAGTGCGCCAACGACGTATCCTACCACGGTCAGGATGATTATAAACAATGTCTTGAAGAACCCGAAGATCACCAGAAAAAGAGCAAAGACAAAAGCAATACCGGCGCCGATCTTACCGGAACTCTTGTCCTTGAGCATATCGAAAAATTTGATGATCAGGGCTCTCATGTCTTACCGCTCCACTCCAACTGCCTTATCGGGATTACCTCTCGACCTTCGCCACGACAGGCTCGACGCGGCTGACTTTGACGGAGACGCTCTCCACAGTGATACCGGTATAACGCTCGATATCTTTCTTGACGCGCTCCTGCACCTTGCCCATCGTAGACGGGACCTCGACATTTGAATAAAGAACGGCACTCATATATACGCGGATCGCGTTATTCTTCGCTGAAGAGACACGTGCGCGCGCTGCCTTGATGCCGGCCTGTGCACTCTTGGCGGAGTTCAGAGCGATACTCTCGATCGCATCGACGCCGATCTCTACAAAACCAATCTCCGTCTGACGGATACGGGTCTTACTGAGACGGCCGTTCAAGAGACAATACGTCACCGTGATCACACACGAGACCAGGATAACAAGCAGCACGGCCAGATAGATATATTTCTTATACGGGTCGGTAACAATATTGGCCAGAGGCGACAGAAGATCGGCGAAGATACCGTCATCCGCAAGTGCATAAAGCAACAGCAGAGACAGAATCGCAAGGAGTGTCGAATAAATAATCAGCACAAAACGAATGATTCGGTTCATGAATTCTTTTCCTCCCTTAATACCACGCCGCAGACATGAACATTGACCGATTCGACGACCAGTCCGGTATACTTCTCGACGTCTTCCTTGACGCGCTCCTGGATTGCCCAGGCCACCTCTGGAATAATCATACCATAATACACGATAGGATAGACAGTCACGGAGACGAAGCCTTCTTCCGTCTCGGAGAACTCGACCCGTACGCCTTTACCCTCATGGACAAATCCGAGAGACTCCTTGAGGACTACCGGCACGGAAGCCGTAAGACGAGCAACGCCCTCTGCACGCAGGGCGGCTTCTGCTGCATACTGTGCAACAAAGCCCTGCGACATCGAGCGTTCGCCTTTAATCGATTCCGATACGAGATTCTCTCCCATTTCGTGAATTCCCTTCTCGACGAAGATCAGAACGTGAGATTACGCACGCTCCAGATATTCACCGGTACGTGTATCAACACGAATGATTTCATTCTGGTTAACAAAGAGCGGAACCTTAACGGTAGCACCTGTCTCCAGTGTCGCGATCTTGGTCGCGTTGTTTGTCGTATCACCACGAACACCAGGCTCGCACTCAGTGATCTCGAGTTCAACAACGATCGGAAGCTCTACACCGAAGATCTCGCCCTTGTAAGAAAGAACCTTACAGATCATCTCTTCCTTCAGGAAGCGGATGTTCTCACCGATGCTCTCCTTAGCGATCGGACGATCCTCATAAGTTTCCATATCCATGAAATGATACAGGTCACCATCATTGTAGGTGTACTGCATATCATTTCTCTCCAGCTGAGCCTGCTCGAACTTCTCGTTCGGGTTGAAGCTGCGCTCAACAACAGAACCAGTCTTAACGTTTCTGTACTTCGTACGTACGAAAGCCGCACCCTTACCCGGCTTAACGTGCTGGAATTCCACTACCTGGAAAACCTGGCCGTCCATCTCGAAGCACATACCGTTTCTAAAATCACCAGCGCTAATCATAAATAATCCTCCGAAATATACATATATTTGATAACAAATTTATTCACGATACTATAGTTTACTTGAAGGAAAGTGAATCTGCAAGTGAAAAGGCGAGAAAATCGCGATTTTATCTATTTTTCACAAAAAGCACTGTGACGGTTTACCGCCCGTGCACACGAACAGTCCTTTAGAAACGGCAGACCTTTCGGATGATCCACTCCGGGAAGCGCTTGAGCACGACGTAGAAGACTTCTTTCTTTGCGTATCTCTCAACAAAGATGGTAAAGAGTCCTGCCCGGTTCCCTGCGGCCACATCCGTAAAGAGCTGGTCACCGATCATCATGGTGGTTTCCTTACTCGCACCGATCAGTTCCATGGCCTTCAGAACACCGGATGTTCCCGGTTTATTCGCATAGGACACGCACGGGATCTTAAGCATATCGGCGATCTTCTTAGAGCGCTCAGACTTGGCATTGGATACCAGACACAGGGAGAAACCTGCTTCCTGCATCTTTTCTACCATCTCGTAGGAGTATGGGATCGGCTCCGTATAGTGGTCCGGAGCAAGGGTGTTGTCGAAATCAAGAAGTGCGTAGCGGAAACCCTTGGCATAAAGGTCAGAAAAATCAAGATCGCTGACTTTCTTCGCACACAGATTCGGACGGAAAATATTGCCCATTCGATCGCTCCTCACAGTTTCCTTCTCTTCGGAATACGGAAGAATCGTCCACTTCATTAGAAGCCGGAAGATCGCCCGAAAACCAGTAGTAGAATACCAATCCTCAAGAAAAACCGCAAGTATACCGCCTTTCTCTTGCGCGAACGCCTATTATAACTATATAATAGCGTGTGAAAAAATAAGGAGGCTCAGGATTTCTCCTGATAAACATATGATTGTTACAAAGTTTGGTGGTTCTTCATGCGCAGACGCCGCCCAGATTAAGAAGGTCTGCGAAATATTGCTCAGTGATCCGGAAAGACGCGTCATCGTTGTCTCAGCTCCAGGCAAGCGCTTCCCGTCCGACATCAAGGTGACGGACCTTCTGATCGCGCTCGCAAACGCGAAGATTTCCGGACAGTCCGGTGAGAAGGAACTGCAGGCCGTCCTCGACCGCTTCTCTTCTATTTGCGAAGAACTCGAGATCCCCGAGTGTATGGATTCCATCAAGGAGAACATCGAAGATTCGATCAATTCCCCGATCAAAGATGCCGGCAGATATATGGACGCGACCAAGGCTCTTGGCGAAGACAGCTGTGCGCGCCTCGTCGCAACCTACCTCAAGAAGATCGGTCACAAGGCCACTTACTGCAACCCGAGAGTGGCCGGACTCTTCCTCGAGACCGAGGTCGGTGGCCACGTTAAGATCCTTCCGGAGTCCTATGACAACCTGGCAGATATCAGTAAACTCCGTGAGATCTGTGTATTCCCGGGCTTCTACGGATTCTCCAAGGAAGGCGAGATCATCACCTTCTCCCGCGGCGGTTCAGACATCACCGGTGCGATCCTCGCAGCAGCTGTACACGCTTCCGTTTACGAGAACTGGACCGACGTCGACAACGTCTACGCCGTAAATCCGAACCTTGTGAAAGATCCGTTCCCGGTCACCGAGATCACCTATGATGAGATGCGCGAGCTTGCCTACGCCGGTTTCTCCGTCCTGCACGAAGAAGCCCTCTACCCGGCCTTCGTACGCGGCATCCCGGTAAATATCCGAAACACCAACAATCCGCAGAGCAAGGGCACCATGATCGTCAACAAGCGTACCCACTACGATTCACTAGTGACCGGTATCGCCGGCGAGAAGGGCTTCTGTGCACTGAACATGAGCAAATACCTGATGAACCGTGAAGTCGGTTTCGTGGTCAAAGTACTGTCTATCATCGCAGACGAAGGTCTCTCGATCGAGCACATGCCTTCCGGTATCGACTCCGTATCCATCATCCTGCGATCCGCAGACTTCACCCCTGAGAAAGAGCGTCGCATCATCCAGCGGATCAGCCTCGAGCTCAACGTCGACTCCATCTCCGTCCACCGTGATCTGGCTATCGTCATGATCGTCGGCGAAGCGATGGCCAACACCGTAGGTACCACAGCTCGTGCCGCTACTGCCCTTTCCAAAGCCGGTATCAACCTCGAGCTCATCAACCAGGGCGCTTCCGAGATCTCCGTCATGTTCGGCGTACGCGAAGAATACTGCTCCTATGCAGTAAGGACGCTCTACAAGGAGTTCTTCGGTTAATTGATTCGCTAATCGGCAAAAAGAAATCTCTCCCTCGGCTCAAACAGTTTGCGAAACCGCAAAACTCGCCGCTGGAGAGATTTCTTTTTGTCTTTCTTTTAGAAAGCAAGCGAATACGCCTTGTATCCGCTTACCCGATTATGCAGGAAAAATCAGCCCTGCTTTTCTACCGGAGTGGCACCTTCAAGCGGTGTGTAGATCACAGCATCGAGGTAACCGCCGGCATAGGCATCCATGCGCTCGTAAAGCTCCGGATGATCAGAACTGCCTTTGATGAGATCCTTAATGAAATCATCACCGTAATCACCGTCGATGATCTCATAGATCATCACATCTTCTTCATACTTATCGCCATCAGATGTTTCTCTATCCTCATGACCCAGAACGATAACATATTCAGCAACGAGTTTTCCGCCGTCATTAGACAGATGACAGATCGCCGGATAACCGGAAACCATGCATTGTCTCCAATCATCATTTTCCAGACGGGCATTATAGTATGTTCCGTTATATCCGCCACGGGCCAGCACATCAATGTGTTCACCTTCGGCATTTTCAAAATCCACTTTCCAGTACGGATAGGCACTTTCCCCCTCATCGATGTAGATATAAGGAGTCATTTCTTTGCCATCGACCGTCATACTTTTTCCGAACTTGATATAATCCTGTGTGCATACAAAATTCCCATCTGCATCCGTAAACTCATCAGAGCCGATAGAATGGAATTCGACAGAACGTCCGACATTTTCAGCCAGTTCTCTCATAGCATCTTCCGGATATTTTCCTTCTGAATTACTGAGTGTGATTTTTGCAAGATATTGACCGTTGTAGCATTCTCCGCCCCAAATAGAAAGATACTGCAGACTTTCACTATGCGGATTGTACATGATCGGATGGTTTCCGCCGTCGATCGTTTCAGAATTTTTGGTTTTATATGCCCAGAAATCATCGTCATAGTTTACGGCAATGACATCGAACTTATAAGAGATGCGATACCCCTCATCACTCTTATCCGCCATCTCATAGGTATAGTATGTGTCATCATACTTCTGCTCAAGAAGTCCGCCGGAAAGAACATTCATAGTAACTTCTACACCAAACTTGGTGTCAGTAAAAGAGATCTGCTCATATCCATCCGGAATAGCCGGCGTGGTCTCGGCGGTGGTTGTTTCCTCTGTTGTCGCCTCGGTAGCTTCTGTTGTCGTAGCATCCGGCTGGGACTCGGTATCATCCGTGTCTCCTGACGCCTCAGTCTTCTTCGTCTTGTCGTCTTTTTCTTCCTTTTCTGTTTCCTTGCTTCCACAAGCAGCCAAACCGGCAGTCATGGAAAGAGCAAGCAGTACAGATAAGAATTTCGTTGTGTTTTTCATACTACTTACCTCACTCATTTCTTTTTGAGCCAAAAAGAAAGAATGACGTCACATCCGAAAACGATAGCCACTCTGCCTTTCCAAACTCTAAACGAAATTTTACACTTTCATCGCCGTTTTGTCAAAATCAGTGTAGTAATCAGAGGTTTTCCCAATCGATCCGCTCATCTTTATAGAAAAACTCTCTGTCATGCTCGCCCACCTCACGCAGTACACGGCAAGGATTCCCAACCGCTAATAAATCCAAAGCAAAAGAAATCTCTCCGGCGGCCTAATATTTTTCGCCTTTTCCGAGAAACTTGCATATGCGCAAAAAGAAAAGCTTTCAAGTGCCTCCGAAGGTCAGCACAAGAAAGCTTTTCTTTTTCGCAATAATCAATTAATCGGAAATCAGATCAGATCCGCAATATCCGGATTCTCGCCTGTGAGTCCTACGTAAGCGCCACTTTGTGCCTCGGAGGATTCTTCGTGAGCGAGGAGCCACTTATTGCAGGCGGTCATCCACTTGTCTTCTTCGTTATAAGCGGTCAGAGCCGGAACCGGGCCATTTGTGCCCTTCGGCAGAACGATAACGACCTTGAAGCCTTCGCCCTTCTTGGCAGAGCACGGAGCATAGTGGAGAGATGTCTCGTAAACTTCGACGACCTGTCCTTTTTCTGCCTTAAAAGCCATGACCTTGGATGTGTCGAGCTTGCCGTCTACGATATCGTCGGCCTTTGCCAGGAGCAGGATGAAATCGGTGGAACCGATGTTCAGCTCGCTGTCACGGTGATACTCGAGGCAGTTGAGCTTCGTGTTATGACCATTGCAGTAACCAAGCTGGATCGGCATACCGCCGTATGCATTGTTCTGCAGTACGCCAAAAGCATCGGTGTACTCGAGATCTGCACAGCTCATCACATACTCGACGCCGTCCGGAAGTGGTGTCTTCTCATCGAGAGCCTTGATAAGACCGGATACATCGTAACCTGTGAGTACCTTGCCGTAGGGTGCGAATTCTTTATCGAGAACGCTGTAAATCTTCATGTCTTGATCCTCCTTAAGGAAATAATTTACGCTCCTTCTATTCTACATAAAAGGAGCGCAAAATGAAATGGTTTTTCGAAATCGATTTCGTTATTTCAATCAGACGTTCGCGAGGGCCTGCTCGATATCGGCAATGATGTCTTCCTTGCTCTCGATACCCGTAGAGAAACGGATGAGATCCGGACTTACGCCGGCTGCCTTCAGTTCTTCATCATTCATCTGACGGTGTGTATGGGAAGCCGGGTGCAATACGCAGGTTCTGCAGTCAGCAACGTGTGTGCAGATCGCAGCGAGCTTCAGGGAATCCATGAACTTGATGCAGGCTTCTCTTCCGCCCTTTACACCGAAGGACAGAACGCCGCATGTGCCGTTCGGG
Source organism: Clostridiales bacterium (assembly GCA_017617995.1). Lineage (GTDB taxonomy): Bacteria > Bacillota > Clostridia > Saccharofermentanales > Saccharofermentanaceae > Scatonaster. The sequence goes on along the minus strand of JAFZVE010000020.1, from coordinate 89,291 downwards.
CAGTACTTCTTCGCCTTCTCGTATTCCTTATCGCCGGGAAGACCCGGATAGGATACCCATGCGATCTTCGGATGATTCTGCAAATACTCGGCAACTGCAAGAGCATTCTCACAGTGACGCGGCATACGAAGGTGGAGTGTCTCGAGACCGAGGTTCAGAAGGAACGCATTCATCGGTCCCGGGATGGAGCCGAGGTCACGCATCAGCTGCGCGACGGCCTTCATGATGAAAGCGGACTTACCGAAACGGCCCGTATAGGATACGCCGTGATAAGTCTCATCCGGCTCGACAAGTCCAGCGAATCTTTCCGGATACTTTGTCCAGTCGAAGGTGCCTGCATCGACGATACATCCGCCTACAGAGGTAGCATGACCGTCCATGTACTTGGTCGTGGAGTGAATAACGATGTCGGCCCCCCACTCGATCGGACGGCAGTTGATCGGTGTTGCGAAGGTATTATCGATCATGAACGGAAGTCCGTTCTTATGTGCTGTCTTGGCAAATGTCTCGATGTCGAGAACGTTGAGAGCCGGGTTCGCGATCGTCTCACCGAAGACGAGCTTGGTGTTCGGCTGGATCGCTGCTTCGATCTCTGCTTCTGTCGCATCCGGAGAAACGAATGTCGCATCGATGCCCATCTTCTTAATGGTGTGGGCGAAAAGATTGTATGTGCCGCCGTAAAGTGCGGAAGAACATACGATGTGATCTCCTGCAGAGCAGAGATTAAAGATCGAATAGAAGTTCGCCGCCTGACCGGAAGAAGTCAACATGGCAGCTACACCACCCTCAAGCATGCAGATCTTTGCCGCTACGAGGTCACTGGTCGGGTTTGCAAGACGTGTATAGAAATAACCGCTCTCCTCGAGGTCGAAAAGACGGCCCATCTGCTCGGTGGTGGAGTACTTCCATGTCGTACTCTGCACGATCGGCATGACTCTTGATTCACCGTTCTTCGGCTGGTAAGCTCCCTGTACGCAATTCGTCTCGATACTGAATTTATTATCCATGCTAACTTCCTCCTGATAAATGGCTTTATCAATATAACATGAAGATTATAGCACACTCCGTTGCCTCAACAATATATTACAGGACGAACACGCGTGTTTTTTTGTAATCTCTTCGGATAAAACAAAAAACCGGACCGACTATCGTCTGATCCGGTTATCTGGTGCACCTTCAGGGACTCGAACCCTGGGCCCACTGATTAAGAGTCAGTTGCTCTACCAACTGAGCTAAAGGTACATCTGTTCTTGCGAACGTTGATTATTATAGCGATAGACATTCACGATGTCAACACATTTTTTCGAATCCCTGATAAAATTCTACAGGAGGTGTATCCTGGACCTCTCTATCCCTGTTGTGCATCAGTGATTTCCTGTCTTTTCTGATCTAGAAATGCATCGAGTCGTTCCTGTTCCAGCTCCCCTTTACTGACCATGTCCGTGCCGCACTGCTCGAGGAGGTAATACTCGGAAATCATGTCAATATAGGTCAGTTTGAAAAGGAAGTTATCCTTCCCGCAGATATATATAATATCTGGAAATCCGGTGCAAAGCCAATCCTCAAGGCCGTTTTTGTGGAGGGAGAAGTAGTCGGTACGGATGATTTTTTCCGTGTATTCGCCACTCGTGATACGATCCAGCGCTTCCAGCAAAATCTTCTCTTTCATCATCGAATATTCCTTGTCCGGATCGGCCAGATCCGAAGTATCTCCCCCGCCGATCAACGCAAGAAACCACGGTCGGCATACATCATTCATGAATGTTTCATCCGCGAGGATCTCCTCTACACAGCCACGTATATCCGGGATCTTGCAGGTGACGTCTATCGTATAATCCTCATAATCGCTGGTGACTACGGCACTGTAGTAGTAATTCATCGTCTTAAAAAGCGTCGCGTAAACCAGATCATCACAATCGTAGGTTTGCGGCAGAATCTCCTCATAGCGGACATCAAAAGCCTCACATACCAGATTCGGATCACCCAGACACAGTGTCGACATATACCCGTCCAAATACCCATATATCCGATCTTCCATGCTATCGAGTTCCACCAAATCACCGGAGCTTTCCGAAGACTGTGACACATCTGATGACGAAGACGAATCAGAAGCATCGGATAGCGATCCGTCAGCAGAAGTACGCGACGGCATACTGCCAAGAGAGCAGGATGAAAAAGACAGAAGCATCGCCATCACGATGGATAGCGATGCCATCTTCATACAAATTTGTATTGCCCTTCTGTTCTTCATTCTGTTCTTTTCCGAAGCGACATGCAAAAACGGATCTATACCGGTCAGCCGTAGATGAATTCTTCACCGTTACTACGGATGACGACCTGATTCTCGGAACCTTCCGGAAGTGCCTCGACGCGGCCGACGATGCGGCCCTCGATGTTATACTTGCCGGCGATGTCAATGATACCCTGTGCGACACTCTCATCACAGTAGAATTCGATACGGTGTCCGCAGTTAAATACCTGGTACATCTCCTTCATCGGGATCTCACCGGACTCGTAGATCGCCTGGAAAAGCGGCGGGAACGGGAACAGATTATCCTTTATGATGCGGAGGTTCTTACCGAAGTCACGGCATTTGGCCTGTCCGCCACCGGTGCAGTGGATGATACCGGAGATCGATGCACGATAGGCATCGAGTACATCACGGATGACCGGAAGATAAGTACGTGTCGGAGAAAGGATCGCTTCACCAACGGTCTGCTCGCTGCCCGGGAGCTTGTCCGACAGACGGAATTTACCGCAATAGACCTTATCCTCAGGAATCGTCTCGGAGACGGACTCCGGATACTCCTTGAGATAATCCTTGCACAGAAGCATATGACGGGCCGCGGTAAGGCCGTTACTGGACATACCGGAATTATAAGAATCTTCATATGTTGCCTGACCGAAAGAGGCAAGACCTACGATCACGTGACCGGGCTTGATATTCGCGGCATTGATGACATTCTTTCTGGCTACACGCGTAACGAGTGTGGAGTCTACGATGAGGGTTCTCACGAGGTCGCCGACATCGGCTGTCTCACCGCCGCACATATTGATATCAAAGCCCATATCCTGAAGCTTGCCGACGATATCGTTATAGCCTTCGATCACGGATGCGATACACTTGCCATCCACACGGTGGGCATTGCGTCCGATCGTATTCGAGAGAGAGAGCTTCTCGATGGCACCGACACAGGCAAGGTCATCGGTATTCATGACCAGGGAATCCTGCGCGATTCCACGGAACCACTTAAGGTCGCCCGTCTCACGATAGGCGATATACGCGACAGAAGATTTCGTACCCGCACCGTCAGCGTGGATCGCCGAGCAATAGTCCGGATCGCCCGCGAGGTCATCGATCAGCTTACAGAAAGCACCTGGAAAAGCACCCTTATCCTGATTGGCTACTGCCTTCTTAACATCATCCTTCGTAGGGGATACTCCGCGACTGAGATATGATTCTGCCATAAAACATGTCCTCTCTTTCTGTCACCGCTTCCTCGCGATGTTGTTATCAATAAAACGTCTTCTAAGTTGAACCTGTAAGCCGGGTTCTGTTTCAGATGATCATCTATCTAGACCGGAAATCTCGTTCCGGCTCAAGCCGCCTCCTCAAAGACCTGCGGGTCACAGTCATGTCTTTTCCACGGCGTTGCTCCGGGTGGGGTTTACAAGGCCGGTACGTTACCGCACCGCCGGTGAGCTCTTACCTCGCCTTTTCATCCTTACTCCGATCCGAAGACCGGGGCGGTTTTCTTTTCTGTTGCACTTTCCTTAAAGTTACCTTCACCGGGAACTGCCCGGCACCCTTGCCCTGTGGAGCCCGGACTTTCCTCACGCACGGCCTTTCGGCACCTGTGCCCGCGATCATCCGGTCCAGCTCAGAAAACATGTATATTATAATCGAACCACGCCGTGAGTGCTACCGCTTTTCTCACCAATTATGGCCTGGATAGACCGTAATCGGCAAATTCGGCAATTTGTGCAAAAGTTGCTCCCGAAGGCTTTCGAGCACTATGCGTTCTGTGACCTCATGGCCGGCCACGATGACCGCGATTCCTGCATCTTCGAGTTCAAGCATGTGATGATGTTTCATCTCACCCGTCACAACCACATCGACGCGATAGAGTTTGAGTACAGGAATTGCCTCCTCGTCAAAAGCACCGCCCTGCACAAATACACGTGATACTTCCCGATCCTTGTCCGTATTGAACAGAAGACCGCTCGCGCCGAGTTTCTCTTTGACGACATCAGCAAAACCGAAGAGCGTCATTGACTCCTGTCCGACACTTCCGCAAAGGCCGATCTCCACATCGACCAGATTGATCTGCATCACGAGTCCGAGTGCCGTCGCCAGCGCGTGATTGACACCGTTAGGCGCCTTATCGAGATTCGTATGGGCCGAGAAGACCTGAAGATCATTGCGGATGATATTACGGATATTGGCACCACGAGGTGTCGAATAATCGACCTGATGGAGAGGCTCGAAGAGAAGCGGATGGTGCGTGATAATAAGGTTCGCCCCTACCTCCATCGCTTTGTCTATCGCTGCAGCATTGGCATCGAGCGCGAGGAGGACACCATTTACTTTCGCTCCGGGTTCTCCGATCATCAGTCCGACATGATCCCATTCACATGCAAGCTCAGCCGGTGCGATCTTCTCCATCGCCGCGATCAGATCCTGAACATAATAATCCTGACTCATAACCATTTCTCCCAATCATTTAGTATTGCCGCGCAGCGTGGATCTCCAAGTGCGCGCTTGCCCATCACTTCTTTCTGATGCGCCATATATTCATCGAAGTACTCAGGCTTTTCCTTAAGTATCAGCGGACCCAGAAACCGTTCCGGCTCCGAGATCTCGTAGGTCTTCCCTGTAAATTCGCAAAGGATCACTACATAGTATCGGCCGCGATCTTTGGCGATCCGTTCCTTACGAATCGAAAACCCGCTTTCACAGAGGAAAGACCTCACTTCGTAAAAAGACCGCTGCGGCTGTAACACAAGCTTCATCCCGGATGGAATTTCCTCCTTCTCCGCCATCGCAGATCTTAAGATCTTACAGACTTCAAGTCCGCCCATTCCTGCGATCACTATTGTCATATCTTCCTTCAGAGCAATCCCGCAGAGCCCGTCTGTGACCTGCACGCTGCTCTTCCCGGAAAGGCCTAAAGAAGTAAAAAGTTCCTCTGTCCTTCTGGCCGGAAGTGCATGAATATCCGTCGCGATCACCGACTTACAGACCTTCTTCATCAGACACCATGCGCCGAGTTTTCCGTGATCGGAGCCTACATCCACGACGGTACCGCAGGAAGGGATAAGTCCGGCTACTGTCTGTAACCGCAAAGGCAGATCAGGAACAGCGCGTCCTTCCTCTCTGCCGCCAAGTGCTACTACATCTGTATTTCCCATACTCAGAGCTTCCCGATCTTTCCCTTCAGGTACTTAAGATAATCGCTCGTCTTCTTCAGGGCTTCCTGTGTCGCCACACGATCGGGACCTTCCGGCATCACATCGAGCTGTTTGGCCAGAGTTTTCTTCTGTCTCGTATACACATCCGTACGGACACGATAGAGATAATCGATCGTATGTAACATCAGAGAATCAAGTCCCTCGCCGTAAGATACGGAAACGAGAGCTTCCGATAATGTCGCCTCTGCCGGTTTCTGATTGAGGATCAGATTCTCGCCCGCTTCCACGAGGCGTCGTCCGTTCAGTTTCCCTGCCTTCAGGTCCGGCAGGACTTCCTTGACGATCGTGCGCATCGATCCCATCGTAAAGTCCGTCACGAGCGGTTCTTCCCTGTACTTATTCACAAAAGCCTCGTAGTTCTGTCCCAGTGACGCAAGAAGACAGATCAAGACCAGCTCGTCCCGTGTCGCGGTCTCGCCCGGATTCTTATGCGGAGCGAGTTCCGTCTGTTTCTGCACGATCTTCTTGGTCTGCAGCACCTGATCCTCGCGTGTCTGATCCGAACTCTTCTTCGCTTCCGCCATCACGGCAGCCGTGGACACACCCAGAATCTGCGCCGCCTGATAGGCTCCGCGCTCTCTTAGTATCTCGTTAGGCTCCCATGACAGATATGTCGAAACGAGCTGCTGGAACTTCACCGGATCAAATTTCCCGTCCACGAGGCTCTGTCTTTGAGCCGAGTCAACGAGATAATCAAGGACAGGCATCGCCTGCTCGACGACCTTGGCAAATTCATCTTTCCCGTATTCGCGGATAAATTCATCCGGATCTTTACCGTTCGGGACTTTCGCCACGCGGACCTGCGTCGTCATGGCGGTGTGTTTCTTCTTTCTGTCCATCAGCATCTTGAGACCACGTACCGCCGCCGTCTGTCCGGCCTTGTCCGAGTCATAGAAAAGCACGACCTCTTCACAATACCGTTCCAGAAGATCGAGCTGTCTTTCGGTAAGTGCCGTGCCCAGCGAAGCCACCGCATTCGTCACGCCGGCCTGATGCATGGAGATGACATCCATATAACCTTCTACCACGATGATCTGCTTCGGCTTATCCTGCTTGGCGAAGTTCAAAGCATAGAGATTCCTCTGCTTGGAGTACACGATCGTTTCCGGAGAATTGACGTATTTGGGCTGTCCGTCTCCGATGATCCGTCCGCCAAAAGCGATGATCTTCCCCATCGAGTCGAAGATCGGGAACATGAGCCTTCCACGAAAAAGATCATACGGACGACCGTTCTTCGCTGTTGCGAAGAGCCCGGACGCCATGATTTCTTCTTTCGTAAAGCCTTTGGCACTGAGGAAAGTATAAAGTCCGTTCCATTCGTCCGGAGCATACCCCAGACCGAAATTCATCGCAGTAGACTTCGTGATTGCACGCTTCTGAAGGTATTCCCGGGCCATCTGTCCTTTCTCGGACACATAGCTCTTATAGAAATAGATCGCTGCAGCCTTTAGGACCTCATATACTCTTTTCCTGAGCTGTTCTTCCTTCTGATATTTGGGATCATTGGACTCCGGGATCTTCACACCGGAGCGCTCCGCCAGGAGCCGCAGCGCTTCCACGTAACTGAGGTGCTCGATCTCCTGGATAAACTTGACGACATCGCCGCCCTTATGGCATCCGAAGCAGTAGAATATCTGTTTATCTGCAGAAGACGACACCGAAAACGAAGGGGTATCTTCCGAGTGAAAAGGACAGAGCCCGAACAGATTCCGTCCGGAGCTCTTTGTAAACTGCACATATTGGCCCACGACCGAGACGATGTCGTTCTTGGCGATGATCTCTTCCACTACTTCTTGAGGAATTCTGCCGTGGCCGCCGTTGCTCATTTTTCCGTCCTATCTTACTCCTTGATGTTACCCAGATCCGTTGCTTCCTTTTCTGTTTTCTCTTCTGTTTCTATTTCTTCCGAAGATGCCTTTTCTTTCTTCTTCAGAACCAGTTTGTCTTTCTTCTCTTCCTTAGAAGCCGTATCTTCCGGCTTCGCATCACGGGAAATGATCGTACTTACTGCCGATTTCTTGAATGTGACCAGTGTATTGGCCGCCGAAGTCATGATCGTGACCTCATCATCGCGGATATTGGCTACCTTGCCAACCAGGCCTCCGATCGTGACGACCTGATCTCCGACACGCATCTTACTGATCTTCTCCTGAAGTTCCTTCTCTTTCTTTCTCTGCGGACGAAGTGCGATCACGTACCACAGAATGAAGAAGACGGCGAAGACCGCCACCATGATCAACATACTGCTGCCATCAGCCCCATTTGCCGTTGCATCTAATAAAAATCGAAACATCTATACTTTCCTCCCGTTTCTGTTACCTTTATCAATCGTCCCCGATCATATCCTGCATATCGTACATGCCGGGACCTTTATCGATCATGTATCTGGCCGCTGCGACCGCGCCTCTGCCGAAGACAGATCTCGTCTGGGCACTATGGGAGACCGTCAGGATCTCCTCGCCGCCGATGAACATCACCTTGTGCTCTCCGACGATATTGCCGCCGCGTATCGCATGGATACCGAGCTCCTTCTTCTCGCGCATCTGGCGTCTGGACTGGCGTTCATAGACATACTCAAGCTGATTGTCGAGCGTCTCGTTCATCGCATCCGCGATCATCAGCGCCGTTCCCGAAGGCGCATCGAGCTTCTTGTTGTGGTGCTCCTCGATCAGCTCGATATCGAAATCCGGATACAGCTTCGCTGCCGCTTTCTTCACGAGGTTGATGAGCACATTGATTCCGAGGGACATATTCCCGGAGTAGAAGACACCGACCTTCTGTGAGAGCTTAAGAAGCGATGTCTTCTGCTCTTCCGAAAGACCGGTCGTACACATGACGATCGGCTTGTTTCTCGATTCGGCAAGCTTTGTCACGCCATCAAAAGCACTGACATGGGAAAAGTCGATGATGACATCGAAATCCTCGGCACAATCATTCGGATCCTTATAGATCGGAAATGCGGATGTGGCATTTTCCACCACATCGGAACCGGCAACGATCTGTACATCCTCATAGCCGTCACACATCTCCGTGATGACACGACCCATACGGCCCATACAGCCGCTCAGGAATATTCTTACTTCAGACATAGTTATCTCTCTTTCTATAAGAACTCCCGCAGCACCGCTATGAACCGGCATTGCGGGAATTCTTGCATTACAGTATCAGAACTTCGGATGGAAGGAAAGATCGTACTTCTTCAGTGTCTCGGCGACCTTGGCCTTACCTTCCTCACTCATGTCGCAAAGCGGCATACGGCAGGAACCGATATCCCATCCGAGATCATTGAGCGCTTCCTTTACCGGAATCGGGTTTACATCCGAGAACAGCGCCTTGACCAGTGGAATAATATCCGCCTGCATCTTCGCCGCACCGGCCACATCGCCATTCAGGAACGCATGGACCATATCGTGCATCGTTTCTGGAACGATATGCGCTGCTACAGAGATGACACCCTTACCACCCATGGAAAGAAGCGGAACGACGAGGCCATCCTCACCGGAATACAGCACGAAATCGTCTCCGCAGAGGTTCACGGTCTCCGGGACCTGGTTCATGTTGCACTCCTTGACACCTACGATGTTATCGATCTCCGAGAGACGCTTGTAGGTAGCCGGGGTGATATTCAGGTTCGTTCTCGAAGGAACGTTGTACACGATGATCGGCAGATCCGTTACTTCGGCTGTGGCCTTAAAGTGACGATAGATACCTTCCTGGGATGTCTTATTGTAGTAAGGAGTGACGACGAGGAGAGCGTCGGCACCGATGGCCGTTGCTTCACGGGCCAGCTTGATACCGTGCGCCGTATCGTTACTTCCTGTACCGGCAATGACCGGAACTCTCTTATTGACATACTCTACGACCGTACGGATCGTGGCAAGGTGCTCTTCATCAGGCATTGTAGCCGCTTCGCCTGTCGTCGCAGCGACCAGAATGGCATCCGTCTTATGTGCTAAATGGAAGTCGATCAAAGCCTGAAGTTTTTTCGTGTCCACACCTCCTTCGTTAAAGGGTGTGATCAGCGCTACTGCCGAACCGACAAAAACGGGCTTCTTCATAACTCATGCCTCCATTTCTTCGAAAAATTAGGGCTTTCCGGAATCCTACCCGTACCGTTTCGGAACGTCCGGGAGTCTTATAGAAAACTTATAAAATGATACCACCTACTATACAGAACCGTCAATTGCATTTATAATAACAGGCTATGAAAACATCAGATTTTTACTATGAATTACCCGAAGAACTCATCGCACAGCACCCGCTTGCCAATCGGTCCGGCTCCCGCCTGATGACCCTGGACGGAAAGACCGGTGAAGTGTCCCATATGCATTTTTCCGACCTGCCCTCGCTTCTTAAGAAGGGAGACGTACTGGTCATCAATAATACGAAGGTCATTCCGGCCCGACTCCTCGGCGTCCGGTCCGACACCGGATCGGCCATTGAGCTTCTGCTGCTTCGCAGAATCGACGAGAATCACTGGGAGACGCTCGCCCGCCCGGGCAAGAAGATCCGTCCCGGGAAACGCATGACTTTCCTTCCCGGGAAGCTTGAGGCGGAGTGCGAAGAGGTCAAAGAAGACGGGAACCGCATCATCCGTTTTGATTTCGACGGAATCTGGGAAGAGATCCTCGACGAGGCGGGCACGATGCCGCTTCCTCCCTATATTCACGAACAGCTTGAAGACCAGAGCCGTTACCAGACCGTATACGCGAAAGAGACCGGCTCGGCTGCAGCGCCGACTGCAGGACTGCACTTCACGCCCGAACTCCTTTCGGGTCTTCGAAAGATGGGCGTCGAGATATGTGAGGTCACGCTCCACGTCGGACTTGGTACCTTCCGTCCCGTAAAGGTCGAAGATATCTCCGACCATCATATGCACAGCGAGTGGTATGAGCTTTCGGAAGAAGCTTCCTCCATCTTGAGAAGAGCCCGAAGAGAAGGCCGCCGTGTCATCGCTGTCGGCACCACTTCCTGCCGGACGCTCGAGACCGTCGCCGCCAAAGACCCGCGGATGCTCCCCTGTTCCGGCTGGACAGATATATTCATCTATCCGGGAGTAGACTTCCGCTGTATCGACGGTCTCATCACCAACTTCCATCTACCCGAGTCTACACTGATCATGCTCGTTTCGGCTTTCGCCGGCAAAGAGCATGTGCTCCAAGCATATCAGACTGCCGTCGCCGAGAGGTATCGCTTCTTCAGTTTCGGTGACGCCATGTTCATCACACCCGAGAAGCCACGTCTCAAAAGTCCTCTGGAGGAAGAAGAATGAGTAATTATCCCGTCTATTACGAGCATATCCATACATGTAAACAGTCCGGAGCACGTCTCGGACGAGTTCACACACCTCACGGGACATTTGACACACCGGTCTTCATGCCCGTCGGCACGCAGGCCACGATTAAGGGCATGGCTCCCGAAGAGGTCGAGAGTATGGGCGCACGTATCATCCTGTCGAACACCTATCATCTCTGGATGCGTCCCGGAAATGATATCGTCAGAAAGGCCGGCGGCCTTCACTCCTTCATGAACTGGAAGCACAGCATTCTCACGGACAGTGGCGGATTCCAGGTATTTTCTCTTGCCCGACCGAAGGATATCAAGGAAGAAGGCGTACACTTCAAATCCCATATTGACGGCTCTGCGCATCTTCTCACACCGGAGCTCTCGATGCAGATCCAGAACGATCTGGGATCGGATATCATCATGGCCTTTGATGAGTGCTGCGCCTGGCCGAGTGAACACAAGTATGCCAAGCAGTCGCTCGAGCGCACGACCAGATGGCTCGAACGCTGCATCAAGGCACATCAGAACCCCGATAAACAAGCACTGTTTGGCATCATCCAAGGTTCCTGCTATGCGGATCTTCGCAAACAGAGTGCCCGGGAGATCATCTCATTCGATCTGCCAGGTTATGCGATTGGCGGTCTTTCTGTCGGTGAGCCGGCCGAACTGATGTACGAGATGCTCGAGGAGACCGTCCCTCTCATGCCGGAAGACAAGCCCCGTTATCTCATGGGCGTCGGCACTCCGGACTACCTCATCGAGGGCGCAATCCGCGGAATCGACATGTTTGACTGTGTACTTCCGACCCGTATCGGAAGAAACGGAACGGTACTCACCAAGGACGGCCGTCTCATCGTCAGGGACAAGAACAGTGCCGAAGATTTCCGCCCGATCGAGGAAGATTGCGACTGCTACGCATGTAAGAATTACAGCCGTGCCTATATCCGCCACCTTCTCAAGGCCGGGGAGATGTTCGGACTGCGTCTTTGCTCCTGGCACAACATCCACTTCCTTCTGCATCTGATGGAGGATGTAAGAAAGGCGATCGCCGAAGACCGGCTTCTGGATTTCCGCGATGAATTCTTTGCCAGATATTACCATAAGTAAATATTCAACAAAAAACGCGCTACAACAAAAAAGCGGTCTGTTAAGAAACAGGCCGCTTGCTTTTTGTTATCTTTTCGAATCTTAGTCTGTAAGAGAAAGCACGACCATAGTAAAGTCCAGTGTAATTCTCTCGCGGAGCGCGTCATCATCGCATGTGGCCATGATCGCATAGTAGGTACCGCTAAGATTAATAACACAGACCGTGCCCTCCACGATTACATCCTCATCGTAGATCTTCGTCAGTGTATAGTTGCGGATACGCATCTCATAGTTCTTACGGACCGTTGGGGTGACGGACGTATACCCGCCGAACTTATAATTGGCTCCGAGGACCTGCTCCGCAGCCGCACATGCCGTAGTGATCGAGTCCTGCTCACCGAGGTTGATCACATAAACCTTGCACTCCTTCTCTTCCATACCTGCGAGCTGCAGGTCGAGGCAATCCAGATTATTACCGATCTTGACTTCTTCGATTGCACTTACCGTATTGTTGTTATAAAGGAAGTCCGGCATATTCTCGCCATAGTAATACGAATAAGAGGACGGAACATCCGAATTTTCCTTAAATGTTGTAAGGACACTCTTCAGGTCTTCCCAGTCGTCTCCGGAATACATACCGTAATCATCGATCGGCATCAGACCGCAGACAATGAAGACACCCGTATCGGCTTTTCTCTCGATAGTAAGGAAAGTCACATTCACCTTCCCGTCCGTGCCGGAAGCGTTAACATCGTACTCAAGCATGCATGAGTCATTCCCGATCACAGAGATATATAAGTACTCTTGATCAATATCAATATCCGAAAGACCGAGAACCGATTCGAGATATGAAGTGATAACTTCATCGCTCTGTGCGATCATATCATTTAACGATTCGACACGATAACCGCCCACGCTGGAGACCGCATTGGCACTTACCGAACACTTCTTATCTTCACGTTCGAACATAAAGAGTCCGTCGTCGTTCGTGAACGAATAATTCTTCGGCGCTGACAAGGAGAAGAGCCGTACACTATCGTCATATGTGATAATGCCCCCATCCTCCATGGTATTCGGATCCGGAATCGTCTCAGATGGCGGTGTCGTAGGCTTGGACGTCTCCTTGGACGTTTTCTTCGATGTTTTCTTTGCAGTGGTTGTTGTCGGGCCCCACTCGTAGTTTTCCGTGATATAGTTACCAATCGGGAATGCCGCGATCGCGAGAGCTACCACGCCGATGAGAACATAAGTAATCGGTCTTTTCCAGATACTCTTCTTCTTTTTCGTCGTCGGCTTTTCTACTTCAGACTTTTCTTCCGTATCCGGTTTTCCGTTCTCACCGGCAAGAATCGACGGGGAGATCATCTTCTGCGGCGCATAGGGCTGCTGGACCATCTCCTGATCCATACCGACAGTCTTCCCCTGGACCATCGGCCCATCCTGTCCACCCATACCGGTAGGAAGGGCATCCTGCGAAGACACGGTCATGGCCGGGGCGTAAGACACAGAAGGTCCGACCGGTTGATTACCCGTCAGCGCGACAGAGAAAGACGCCATATCCGGAAAACGACCGGAAGCATGGACGGACAGTGCTTTCATAATCGCATCGTTGGCATAATCAGGGAGATCTACGCCGAGGTCCTTCGGCGAGACCAGTGTATCTTCGTGTACACGTTCGATCGCATCCGGCGGCATCACACCTGTGATGATCAGGTACATAGTCGCAGCCAGTGCGTATTCATCAGACCACGGGCCCTGATTACCGTGTTTTCTATATTGTTCTTCCGGCGCAAAACCATGCTTAAGGATGATCGACTTACTCTTATCGGTATCGATCGCCACTCGTGCCGCACCGAAGTCAAGGAGTCTCGTCGAGCCGTTCTTCATGACCACGATATTGTCCGGGCTGATATCTCTGTGAAGGAGATTGTGGGCATGCACATGGGCAAGAGAATCGATAACCGGCAGGATCAGATACAGCGCTTCATTATAAGAGAGCGTCCCTCCCTTATTCTGCGCATACTTCATGAGATCGACACCCTCGATATACTCCATGACGAAGTACGCTGTGTTGTTCTCTCGGAAATAGTCCTGTACCGTTACGATGTTCGGGACATCACGGAGCTTGGCAAGAAGTCTGGCCTCGTCGAGGAACTTTGTCGCACCTGTATCAAATTTCGGCTGTTCTTCCGGCGAACTGACCGTCATGGTATAGCGGTCCGACTCACGAAGTGCAATACCGGAAGGCAGGAACTCCTTGACCGCCACAGCGATCTCCAGCGTCATGTCAAAAGCAAGATACGTCACACCGAAACCGCCAACGCCGAGGACACGTCCCGTCAGATAACGTCCATTCAGGATCGTACCTATAGGCAGCGCCACGAAAGGATGCTTGGCCGTCGACAGATCATAGCCGCAGTGCGGACACGGGCCAACATTATTGTGTTCTTTAAAACATCCGAAGCAGAGATTATTCGTGTCCATGTCGTCAACCTGCCAGCCTGAAATATGTAACTAAAGTCATATTGTCTCCCTTGAGGTGACTTCTCTGCGTCGCCCGAAGGAGCATCTTATCCGCCCATTCCTTCGCGTTGAAGGACTTGTGAAGATCGATGAGCATCTCGGTCTCATACACATATTCCCAGAGCCCATCCGAACAAACCAGGATCGCATCGCCTTCTTGCATATCGAAGGACTCTTCATGCGGTTCGATCGTCTCTTTCTGTCCGACACAGACGGTCATGCCCGTACGGTCATCCTGCTCGCGGATCCCCTCATAATCAAGTTCACCACGGGTAAAGGCTTTATATGTCGGCGTATCATCAACAGAATGGTGCAGAAGCTTTCCTTGTGAAAAATGGTAGATATGGGAATCACCCACATTGGCCCAGCTGCAGTTACCGTTCGCGATCTTTACCGCACAGATCGTTGCCCCCGCACGCCGCAGATCTACATTATCGAACTGCATCCCGCGAAATTTCTCATTGGCGAAGATACAGGCGTCAGCAGGAGACTTTCCTTCAAGGAAAGCCTCCATCGCTGCGTCTGATATGATCTTTGCTGCCTGATCACCGCTCGGAAGACCATTGAGCCCGTCACACAGGACGATCAGGACCTGATCATCATGCTCGATGACTTGCGCGTAATCACAGTTCGGCTCGTGGCCACCTACATTGGTGTATGAATAGTGATCCATCGTAATAGTAATCTACCTTCTTATTTGTTTCCAGCTCAATCCTTCTTCTTTTTCTTGCCATCGCCGGCTTCACGGTCTACAGCAAACTCATTTGCCTTATCAGCCAGAGCAAAAGTGGAACCCGGGAGAAGTTTCTCCGGAACACCCTTCGTCAGCTTTCTGCCGTCACTGAGATATGTACCGTATGTAGAACCGTTATCCGTAAGAACAAATGCCTTCGTTCTGGCATCGAAGTAGATGGAGCAGTGGTTAGAGCTGATACCCGGTGTATCTTCCGGGAAAACGATCGTACAGGAATTCTGGTCACGTCCGATCGTCATCGTCTGACCGGTCACCTCGAATTTCTGTCCTGCGAATACACCCTTCGTGCAGTAAACGAAAGACTTCTTTCCATCATCCTGCTCACCGACCATAACGACCTTCTTGTTACCGACGATGAAGAGGATCAGGAGCACAACTGCGCAAGCCGCTGCGATCGCGCAGAAGAGCAGGAACTTGTTTCTTGTCTCAGTTACTTCCGTTTCTGCTTCCTCGACAGCCGCATTGTGTTTCTTGTCGAACTTCTTCTGATCGGCCTCGATTTCTTTATCGATTGCCTTGAGATAATCTTTGCTGGAAGTATAATCGATACCTTCCTGATCCAGGATCGCCGTGATCTCGTTGGAAACGATCGAGAAGTTGACGCTCTCAGAATCCGGGCTTCCCAGTGTGTTCATACCGATCAGGAAACCGTTCTCATCAAGAAGCGGTCCACCGGAGTTACCGTGGGAGATAAATGTATCGATCTGGAATGTTCTGTAGTAGAAGCTGTAACCGGAATAGGAAGGCTGGAAATTGACCTTAGAGATAACACCACTCGATACAGTCTGACCGTTGATGTCACCGATGAAGTTTGCATCCCACTCCATTGACTTATCCGGATAACCGATCGCTGTGCACTTCTCACCTGTTGCTACTTCATCAGAGTCACGGATTACGACTGCTTTTCTGGCGCTGATCGGCTCCGGGATCTTCAGAACAGCCATATCGAGATTCTGGTCATACTGATAGAAGACCACTTCCGGTACCTGATACTCCAGGTCGTCGAAATAGATGGCGATATCGTAACCGTTCTCGACATGATCCTGAACAACATGACCGTTTGTCACGAAGTACTGGACCTTGCCATCCGGATCACCGATCGCATAGGACGAACCGCAAGAACCCGAACCGTTCTTGATGCACAGTACAAAAGCAACAGACTGCTGGTTCTCGTCCGCCGTGAAGCCTCTCTTCACACTGTCGGCCTGGAACGTCTCACTCTTGATCTCATCAAGCTCCTCCTGGGCATCGCGCCAGGGCTTGAAATTACGGAAGGCCATAAAGCCGGAACCGCCAATTGCAATGATCAAGAGGAACATAAAGATTCTTCTTACCCACTTCATACTAATTACCTCCTATTTCATGCACAGCAAAGATTATAGCTGTGTAGTTATCCTGATAACGTTTGTTCTTCGTCATGATCCCCTTCTCAAGTATCTCGGCGCACTCCGAAGGGTCATGCTTCATCGCTTCACGGATTTCCTCGAATGAAAGCGTATCACTGATTCCGTCCGAGCACAACAGATACACATCCTTGTCCTTGACATCCCAAGGAACGATCGAATAGTCGGGATTGGCATGCTGTGCACCCATAAACTCCGTCAGTGCCGGTGCATCATGGTGCGTCAGTGCCTGCTCGACCGACACAGCGCCGTCGAGCGCACGCGACAGAAGCGTATTGCCATACTCCTGACGGATATTCATGGCATAGATACGGCCGTCACGAAGTAGCAGCAGATCACTGTCTCCCACAGAAGCAAACCACATCTTATCATCCTTGAGGTAGGTGATGATCACCGTCGTGCCGCCACGGCCACGGTAGTTCTCATAGATTTCATTGGATAGAGAATCGAGGATCCAGCCGTCCTTGAGCTCGTCGAAAGAATACGGGAACTCAGAAATGATGTCGGACACCAGTTTATTGGAGATCGCCGCACCTGCGTCCAGACCGCCCATGCCGTCACAGAGCACGGCCAGGAAGCCCTTCTCTTTCCATTTCGCCGTCGGAGAGAAAGCAAAAGCATCCTGCTGTTCTTCTCTTTCACCGGTTCCCTGGACATTACCGATCTCGATACGGAATCTTCCGTTATCCATGACCATACTCTTATGTGCAGGCTTCTTCTCTTCCGCTTTATCCTGAGATACGGACTTCTTTTTCTTCATACTCCGAAGGATAAGTACGATCACCACGATCAGAAGGATCACCGCGGCGCACGCGATGAAGATCCATCGCATATCGCTCAGGTACTTCAGAAAGGTATCTTTAATTTTTCCCCAATCTATTACCATGCAAACTTCTCACTGCAGACTGGGATAAAGAGCATCCTCGTCTGTCCGATACCGATGATATCGTACAGTTTGAGTTCCTGCTCAGCATTGATAAATGTACCGTTGACGGATACCTTCTTCTCCGGATCACCCTGAGAAACCGTGTAACGGAGCGTATCCTTATCATATGCGATAATCGCATGTGGGCTTCTCGAGACGGAATTATCACGGAAAAGTGAGATCTCATAGTTCTTCTGACGTCCGATAACGGCTCTGTTCTCCTGGAAAACGAAGCTTGCGCCTGTCATCGGTCCATCTACACATACGAGAAAAGCTCTGGCATGAACGCGCGGCAGATAATCCATATCGGACTCGGTCATCGCAACAGTCGCATTCGGATCTCTTGGCTTCGTATCCACAAACATCGGAGCCGGCTGCGGAATCGGTGCGGCCGGAGCAACCACGCCCGCCATCGGGGCCGGCTGCGGGATCGGTGCGGCCGGAGCAACCACTTCCGCCATCGGTGCAGGTTGCGCGACCGGCTCAACCGGTGCCTGCTCAACTACAGGAGCCGGGATTTCTTCCACAACAGGAGCGGGTGCAACATCAACCGGAGCCACCGCTTCCACAACAGGAGCCGGTGTGACATCTACCGGAGCCATCGGAGCCGGTGGCGGAACAGGAGCCCCCGGCATCGGAGCGCCTGGCATCGGTCCACCCGGCATCATTCCGGGCATCGGTCCACCCGGGAATCCAAAAGCTGCAAACGCGGCCGCTTCAGCAGAAGCAGGCTGTCCAGCCGGAGCTCTCTGGCCTTCCCCACCGGGGATCGGAAACGTCGCGCCCGTATCATTCGGGATCGGAGTCGGGTTTTCTTTTACACCCAGACCGGTAACCGCATACGGTCTATCCGGATTGGAGTGATAGAAATTCTCATCAGGGGCAATCGGTGTCGGATGATCAGAAACACCCAGACCCGTAACCGGAATATCCACAGCGATTTCTTCTGTCAGTATTCTTTCCGGAACATCTGACACGCCGTCAAAAGGAATCTCGGCACGAAGATCAGCCGTATAGGAAGGAACCGGACGCTGCATCGGATCCATCTGCGGCTGAGGGGCTACCGGTACAGGCGAAGGAACTGCCGGGACATCAACCGGAGCCTGCGGTGCCACCGGAGTGGCCATCGGAGCGACCGGAGCCGGCTGAACCTGAACCGGAACAAAAGGCGTCTCTACAGGAGCCTGGGGTGCGACCGGCGCAGCCATCGGAGCCGCCGGGGCAGCCACTGGCGAAACAGGTGCCATCGGTGCTGCCGGAGCAACCGGAGCCATACTCGGAAGTCCGTCCGGAGACGGTCCAGGAGCATATGCAGAAGGCTGTTCACTAATCGCCACAGTCTTATTAACCGGAGGTAGTGTCTCCTCGAAGTTCTCAATCGCGACTGTCTTACTTACCGCAGGTTCTGTTGCGACTCCCTCGACGGCAACAGTCTTGCCACAGGACGGCTTCGGGATCTCCATATTCGGAGCAACCGGCGGAGTGACCGCTCTCGGTTTGCTGGAAGCCTGACTGCAATAAGGACAGTCTGCATATCGGTTCTCATCAAAGAAATGACCACGTACACACTGAATCATACGGCTACTACCTCACTTTTACGTATTATCCTTTATTTTACCGTATTTGTTTGTAAAAGTACAACAAACAAATCAAAAAGATGCGATTTTCTTAAATGGCGAGGCAGGAAGCGGTAAGCTCAATCTTGTGTTTGAAGGATCTTCTGGATCGCTTTCCATGTAATATACATCGAAACATAACTGATGAATCCAAACGAGAAGATCAGATACAGAAGCATCGTGATCGCATATCCGATCGTACCGAAGGAGAGCATCAGAGTATATGGAATCACACCGAAAAGGACAATCTGCAGGAAGAAAACGCCTATAACAACAGGGAAATTCTTAATCGACATAATCACAGCATTTCGGTACACTTCTCGAAATTTCAACTCGACACATGCAATCAGCGGATACACAAAGAGCTGGATCCAGCACCAGAACGACAGCAGCACGGTGAAGAAAGACTTGGCCGCGAGCGAGAGTGTCCCCAGTTCAGCGCGCTGATAGTATCCGATATTAAAAAGAAGCACGACAGTTACCACGATCGACAGTATGGAAGCACCAAGAGATTTTCTCCAGTTCTCCTTCAGCCCGTTCTTAAAGTCGGCCTTAAAATCTCCATCGCCCGTAAGCAGATTGCGGAAGTAGAAACTGATGGCTGAATAGAAGGGACCATTTACGACAAGCAGCATGCCGATCATGAGAAATGAACTGAGCATGCAAAGCGTATAGAAGATATTCTCGACCGCTTCGTCCGTAACACTCGCCGCCTCTACCATTCCTGATTCGAGAATAAAATCCTTAAGGCCGGCCGGCGTAAACGAGGTAAAAATCAGCGGAAGCAGGAACATCACCAGACAGATCCCGATCACAAACGAGAGTATATTCACCCCCATCAGCAAGGCATTGCATCCGCACACCTTTCCCCAGTCACGCGCATACGAGCGCCAGAATCCCTTGGTTTTTCCGGATCCTTCCCACTGGGAAGCATCAAACGTTCTTTGCGTCATTTCCAGAGTCTCTCCATTTTCTCTTTGTTTTCCCGCACTTCAGTGAGGGCGCGTTCTGCGTAAGCCAGATACTTCTCCTTCTTCTTTCCCTTCACACGGTATCCCAGAGGCGCGATAAGTCCGAAATTAGCATTCATCGGAACGAAGTTCTTCACCACCGGATCTGAACAGTACTGCGCCATTGCGCCGATCATCGTGTTCGCAGAGAAGGTTGCCGGGCTTTCTTGTCCGAGAGCCTGAAGTGCCGCGTAGTATCCGG
Organism: Clostridiales bacterium; assembly: GCA_017617995.1. GTDB lineage: Bacteria > Bacillota > Clostridia > Saccharofermentanales > Saccharofermentanaceae > Scatonaster. Next base: position 69,014 of record JAFZVE010000020.1, on the reverse strand, counting down.
CGATGTAGCCGGATGCCGTGGACTCGATGTAGCCCTCTACTCCCGTAATCTGTCCGCCGAAGTAGACACTCGGGTATTCTCTCATCCTGTAGGTTGAGTCAAGAAGCCTCGGTGATTCAATGTAGGTATTCCGATGCATAACTCCGAAGCGGGTAAATTCAGCATTTTCCAGGCCGGGGATCATGCGGAAGACACGCTGCTGTTCCGGGAAACGAAGTCTCGTCTGGAACCCGACGATGTTATAGATCGATGCCATGCGGTCATCCTGACGAAGCTGCACACAGGCATACGGTTCTTCACCGGTCCTCGGATCGATCAGTCCGACCGGTTTTAAGGGACCGAACCGCATCGTGTCATATCCGCGCTTCGCCATCGTCTCGATCGGCATACAGCCTTCAAAAACCGTTTCCTTATCAAAATCCTTCACATCTACAAGTTCGGCAGAGACAAGCGCCTCATAGAAACGGCGGTATTCTTCCTCATTCATAGGGCAGTTCAGATAATCGTTTCCACCTTTGCCATAGCGGGACATCGCAAAGCAGATCGAAAGATCGATACTGGATTTCAGAACGATTGGCGCAGCCGCATCGAAGAAATGCATATCCTGATGGCCGATCTTATTCATGATATCATCATAAAGATCCCCATCCGTAAGCGGTCCAGTCGCGATCACTACGATCTTGTCATCCGGGATCCTCCTGACCTCGTCATGAACGACTTCAATATTCGGGTCATTTACGATCTTATTTGTGATATACGAAGAAAATTCTTCACGGTCGACAGCAAGCGCACCACCTGCCGGCACGGCACTCCTGTCCGCAGACTCCATGATCAGCGACCCGAGGATACGGAGTTCTTCCTTGAGAAGTCCGACACCGTTCTCGAGCTGATTGGACCGGAGGGAATTACTGCATACCAGTTCGGCAAACCCGTCACTGTGATGGGCCGGGCTTTTTCTCTGTTTCTTCATCTCGTAGAGACGTACATGGACGCCTAGTCTTGCCGCCTGATATGCCGCCTCCGAACCGGCCAGGCCGGCACCGATGACTATGATTTCCGGTTTGGACATGGAATCACTCCTCTTTGTTCTTATCGGAACCGGATTTTCTGCGGGTCGTCTTCTTCTCGGAAGAGGCACTTCCCTCTCCGTCTTCTGAATTCGAGGTTTTTCTCGTCTTATTCTTCACACACTCGGGATTCGCGCACTTCGGATACGCACGACCGCGGAAACGCTTCCAGATCATATAACTGCCACAGGCATCGCACTTCTGACTATCGACCGGCAGATACCAGCTGATGAAATCGCAATCCGGATTACTGCCCTTCTTGTCGCAGGTATAGAATACGCGTCCCTTATACTTTCTGGAACGGTGCGATACCAGGCCGGAGCCGCATGTCGGGCAAGTGCCCTTCGCTGCCACCTCAAGATTACGGGTGAAACTGCATTCCGGAAAGTTCGAACAAGCTTCAAATTCACCGAAGCGGCCTCTCTTTATGACGAGATCCCCGCCGCACTCCGGACACTTCTCACCGGTCTTCTTCTCTTCCATCTTGACCTTCGTGACAGCTGTATCGGCTTTCTCAATGAGTTCATGGAAGGAAGGATAGAAATCCGACAGGACTTTCACCCAGTCTTTTTTACCGACTTCGATCTCATCAAGTTTCGATTCCATATCCGCGGTGAAAGATACATCAACGATCTCCGTGAAGTTATCGGCCAGAAGCTCGGTAACGACTTTACCAAGTTCGGTCGGATGGATGACCTTTCCGTCCTTATCGATATACTGTCTCTCAAGAATAGTCGAGATCGTCGGCGCGTAAGTAGACGGACGGCCGATACCCTTTTCCTCCAGAGTCTTGATCAGTGTCGCTTCTGTGTATCTCGCAGGCGGCAGCGTGAACTTCTGTTCCGATTTGATATCCAGAAGCTTCAGCGCCTGTCCGTCTACAAGTTCCGGAAGCTTGGCCTTCGCATTCTTCTCATCTTCACTGACATCTTCAGCAAGATCGGCATAGGCCGCCAGGAATCCCTGGAACTTGATCGTCTCGCCTTGTGCACGGAAGATCGAATGGTTACATCTGACATCGAGAGATACTGTATCCACCTCAGCTGAAGCCATCTGGGAGGACAGGAAGCGGTCCCAGATCAGTTTATAGAGCTTATACTGATCGAGGCTCAGAGAGGAACGGATCGATTCCGGACTCAGTTCAAAGTGAGCCGGACGGATCGCTTCGTGCGCATCCTGAGCAGAGTTCTTGTTCGTATACTTTCTCGGAGACTTCGGGAGATACTTCTCTCCGTACTTCTCGCCGATCAGTCTTCTGGCTGCAGCCATTGCCTCATCCGAGATTCGGACCGAGTCAGTACGGATGTAGGAAACAAGCGCGATCTGTCCTTGACCGGCTATTTCGACACCTTCATAGAGCTGCTGGGCGACACTCATGGTCTTACGAGAAGTGAAACTGATTCTTCTCGATGCCTCCTGCTGGAGTGTACTTGTCGTAAACGGAGCAAAAGGCTGACGGAGTTTCCTTCCCTTCTTGATCGAGTCGACTACATACTCTCCGCCTTCAAGAGAAGCCAGAAGTGCATCTGTCTCTTCTTTACTGCCTACTTTGACCTTCTCGATCCGGGATCCCTTCTTCTCGCCATGATATCTTGCCTTGAACGGGAACTCCTGATCAACCGGTGTCAACTCGGCATTCACGTTCCAGTACTCCTCCGGAATAAACGCTTCGATTTCTTTTTCTCTGTCTACCACCAGTTTTGTCGCTACGGACTGCACACGGCCGGCCGACAGACCCTTCTGCACCTTCTTCCAAAGAAGAGGGCTCAGCTCATAGCCGACCAGACGGTCCAGCACACGCCTGGCCTGCTGGGCATTGACCAGATCGATATCGATCGTGCGCGGAGCAAGAATCGCATTCTTAATTGCTTTTTCCGTGATCTCGTTAAAAGAGATACGGCAATTATCGGTAAGATCAATATTCAGAACCTTGGCAATATGCCAGGCAATTGCTTCTCCCTCGCGGTCAGGGTCGGTTGCGATATAGACGCGCTCTGCAGCCGAGGCCTGCTCCTTGAGCTCACGGATGACCTTCTCCTTGCCGCGCATATTTATATATGTAGGTTTGAAATCATGCCGCACATCTACGCCAATGGTAGAAGAAGGCAGATCACGGATATGTCCGACAGATGCGGCGATCCGGTAATCCTTCCCTAAATACCTGCCGATCGTCTTGGCCTTCGCAGGTGACTCTACTATGACTAAATACTTGCTCATGCTTTCTTTCTCCTGTCGTTTTATCTGACAGTATTTATATATAATTCATTAAACGCGAATTGTCAAAACATATTTGTTCCCATCTTTACCGATTATTCCCTCCAGTTCCATCTTTCCCAGTTCACAAACCAGCATGCGGTAAGGAAGGCCGCTCTCTTTCACCATCTCATCCGTACTGACTCCGGAAACGGCCAGAAGCTCTAAGATGATCTTGCGGATCTCCGAAGATGTGATCGTCTCCGGAGCTGACTCGATTCTTTCTTTCAACTGCTTCTGATAGCACTGGTCACGGATCTCCTCCATCTCGCGGAAGAAAACAACATGCGCCAGGAATGCCAGAATATCCTCCGGTTCAGTCGCCACCGCCGCCCCATCTTTAAGAAGTGCCAGGTTTCCTTCTGCCGTCTCTGAGTAAATGGTGCTTGGTACGACAAACACTTCCCTGCCCTGTGCGGCGGCAAAGCTCGCCGTATGCAGTGTACCGCTATGCTTCCCGGCTTCCGTAATCACAACGGCATCCGAGATAGCGGCAAGGATCCTGTTTCTTGCCGGGAAGTACTGACGGATCGGCTCCGTACCCGGAAGAAGTTCTGAAAGGAGAAGTCCTTCTCTGGCGATCTTCTCATACAGTTCGCGGTTCTCCTTCGGATAGATCCGGTCAAGCCCGCACGGCATGACCGCGATCGTCTTTCCGCCGCACGAGAGACATTCTTCGTGGGCACAACTGTCGACACCTCTTGCCATGCCACTCACGACAGCTACTCCGTGCATCGAGATTTTCTTACTGAAATCCCGGGTGACTCTTCTTCCATATACGGACGGCCGTCTGGTGCCGACAATACAGATCCGGGGCCTTCTCTTCTCAAGAAGAGAAAGATCGCCCCGGTAGTAAAGGATCAGCGGCATATTCGGCAGGCACTGCATATATTCGGGATAAACCGGATCGAGACGGTTGATCGAACGTATCTCTCTGCCCGAGACATATTCGACATACTCGCCGATGCGTAAATATGCATCACTAGAAGTAAACTTCTCCCAGTTTTCCCTTTGGTCAGAAGACATATGGTCATCATCTATGAATCTCTTATGTTCCTCATAGAAAGCCTCTATGGACGGCAGATGCTCCTCTTCCGTGATTCTTTTGATTTGACTTCCCGTCATGATGTGTCTGGCCATCAGTAGCGAACAGAACAGATCCGCCTTTAATTTCTCATCCATCTTTATCCTCCTCTGTTACTTCCCCACTGGGGCAGGCGAAATGAAATCGCCTCGATGATATGCTCACACTCCACATCTTTCTTCTCATCAAGATCCGCCACCGTACGTGCAAGCCTTACGACACGCTGAAGTCCTCGCACTGAGAGACGTAGCTGATGCGCCGCCATGGCCGCATACTCCATCTGTTTCTGCCCAAGCCGGAATATCTCGCCGAGATTCTTCTCCCTCATCTCCCCGTTTCTGCACCGCGCTATCCCGGCTTCATCACATCTTTCGTATTGCTTCTCCCATATTTCTTCGATCCTTCGGCGCCAGTACATGCTCTTGGGTTCGAAATCTCCCTTCATCGTCTCAAGTAAAGACTCTTCCGAAATATGATTGAGTGTGCACGAGATATCCATCCGGTCAAGGAGCGCTCCGCTGACTTTCCCCTGATAACTGGCGATCATGGACGGCGTACAGGTACACTCGGATGGGTTTTCCATACATTTGCCGCACCGGCATGGATTCATGGCAGCCACCAGCATAAATCGCGCCGGGAAGACATTAGTACAGTTGTTCCTCGAGATGACCATCTCTCCGCTCTCGATCGGGACACGGAGAAGATCAAGGACATGCGGCACGAACTCCGGAAGTTCATCCAGAAAGAGTATCCCGTGAAGGGCTCTCGATATCTCCCCCGGAGAAGCATTCCTCCCGCCCCCGACCATCGCTGTAGGCGTGCAGGTGTGATGCACATAGCGGAATGGGCGTGCACCGGAAGCGACATCTTCCTTCGATAAGACTGACAGCGCACTCTCTACACGGAGAATTTCGATCTTCTCCTCCCTCGAAAGCGGAGGAAGGATACCCTGAAGTATCCTCGCCGACAGAGATTTCCCTGTCCCCGGAGAGCCGACCAGAAGCATGTTGTGAAACCCTGCCGCCGCAAGCACGATCGCCCGCTCGGCATCCGGCTGCCCGCGAAGAGCCGAGATATCCGTCTGCGGATCCGGAGCCGGATCCGGAAGCAGATCCGGCTCATCTGCCTCCACATGCCGTACAGAAGGCACATCGCGATCTCCGGATACTAGCGCTATCGATTCCTGAAGCGTATCTACGCCATACACATCACACCCCAGAAGTCCGGCCTCATCCATATCCTTGGAAGGAACGATACAAAGTACCGGCTCGTCCATCGTCTCCAGACACAAAAGCCTTGAGATCGAGCCCGGAACCGGCCGTACCTGTCCTACCAGTGACAGTTCCCCGTAGATAACAATATTTTTTCTCCGGGAGGCAACCTGTCCGGATGCGAGAAGGATCGCCATCGCGATAGCCAGGTCGAAGGAAGATCCGGATTTATGAAGATAAGCCGGAGAGATATTCACCAGGAGCCGCTGGTTCGGAAACGTGAAACCACATGACCGGATACTGGCCCGCACCCGTTCCTTCGCTTCGCGTATGGACGAATCCCCGAGACCGACTACTTCAAAGCTCGGAAGACCCGGGAATATCGACGCTTCCACCTCTGCCACATTCCCTTCCAGTCCCTGAAGATAAAGCGTCTTTACTTTAGCATTACGCGTGAGTGTCTGCCCCATATATGCACCTCTAACACATTTAATAAGCAAGCCCGGCTCACTTAACCGATAAGAAACCCCGACGATTTACGCCATCTTATCGCAGATTTCTGTACATATCCGGAGTTTTTTTCGACAAATATCGACAAAATGACGAGGATTGTCGATTCTTTCTAGAATAGTGTAAATATGGTATAATTCGTCGTTGTCAAAGAATAAGAAAGAATAAAAACACATATAGACACGTCAACTTGAGGAGGCATATTCATCATGAAACTCGGAATCGTAGGTTTACCGAATGTCGGCAAGAGCACACTTTTTAACGCCATCACAAAGGCAGGCGCGGAATCCGCGAACTATCCTTTCTGCACGATCGAGCCGAACGTCGGTGTCGTTTCCGTTCCGGACAGCCGTCTCGATGAACTGGCGAAGATGTATAACCCGGAGAAGTACACTCCGGCCGTGATCGAATTCGTCGATATCGCCGGCCTCGTACGCGGTGCCAGCAAGGGTGAAGGTCTCGGAAACAAGTTCCTCGCCAACATCCGTGAAGTCGACGCGATCGTACATGTCGTACGCTGCTTCGACGACTCGAATGTCGTGCACGTAGATGGTGGTGCTGACCCGAAGCGTGATATTGAAACGATCGAGCTCGAACTGATCCTTTCCGACATGGAATACATGGACCGTCGTCTCGACAAGGTCAGAAAGATGATGAAGGGTGGAGATAAGAAGTTCCAGGCTGAGCTCGACTGCTATGAGAGAATCGCCAAGGTGCTCGAAGAAGAAAAGCCGGCCCGTTCTCTCACCTTCGACGAGGAAGAGATGGAATTTGTGAAAGATCTGGCCCTTCTTACCTTAAAGCCGGTCCTCTATGTAGCCAACATCGCAGAGAGCGATATTTCCAATCCGGATATCGCTTATGTGAAGACCGTACAGGAGATCGCCGCCCGTTCCGGTGAGGAATGCGTCGTTATCTCCGCGAAGATCGAAGAAGAGATCGCGATGCTCGATGCCGAGGAAAAAGCGATGTTCCTCGAAGAGCTCGGCCTTTCCCAGTCCGGTCTCGATAAGATGATCCAGGCAAGCTACAAGCTTTTAGGCCTCATCTCCTACCTGACCGCAGGTCCGCAGGAAGTCCGCGCATGGACCATCAAGAACGGCACTAAAGCGCCTCAGGCAGCAGGTAAGATCCACTCTGACTTCGAGAGAGGTTTTATCCGTGCCGAGGTCGTTGCCTTTGATGATCTGATGGCATGTGGAACATATACTGCTGCAAAGGAGAAAGGACTGGTCCGTTCCGAAGGTAAGGAATATGTCATGAAGGACGGCGACGTCGTACTCTTCCGTTTCAACGTGTAATCAGGAATCAATACACATCGTTCTGGATCATGTTCTTTTCTTCCCATTCCGGGGGATCTTTCTCTTCCTGTCCCTGCATGTCGAGGACCTGGCGGAACTGCGTCTCATAAAGATCTCTATAGATACCGTTCTTCTCGAGAAGCTCCTGATGCGTACCGAGCTCGGCAACATGTCCGTCTGCGATCACGACGATCTTCTCGGCCTTCATGATGGTCGACAGTCTATGCGCGATGACGATAGATGTTCTGTTCTGCATCAGGACTTCCAAAGCTTCGGAAATCGCATTTTCAGAGATAGAGTCAAGTGCACTCGTGGCCTCATCAAGGATCAGGATCTTCGGATCTTTTAAGATGACACGTGCAATACTGATACGCTGCTTCTCACCGCCCGACAGTTTCAGTCCGCGGTTACCGACCATCGTGTCATAGCCGTCCGGCTGCTTTACGATAAAGTCGTGAATGCTCGCGATCTTACAGGCTTTCTCGATCTCTTCATCCGTCGCATCATCCTTCGCATAGAGAAGGTTTTCCTTGATCGTGCCGTTAAAAAGGTACGTATCCTGTGTCACGACACCGATCTGCTGACGAAGGTAGGTAAGATCGAACTTACGGACATCTTCACCTGCGATCGTGACACTTCCCTCCTCGACATCGTAAAGACGCGGGATAAAGTTCACGACGGTAGATTTACCCGAGCCGGAAGGCCCGACGATCGCGTACATCTTGCCACCCGGTACAGTAAACGAAACATCCTTCAGAAGTTCTTTTTCCGGAGTATAGGAGAACTTCACGTGATCGTAGACGATATCCTTATTCGCCACATCCGGCTTCACGCCGTTTTCAGGAGAAGTCAGTGGATTCTCGCGATCGAAATAATCGAAGATACGGGTAAAGAGGGCGAGGGATCTAGTGAAATCGACACCCAGATTCATAAGGGACTCGACCGGACGGTAGAGTCGGTTGATGAGGGCGACGGTCGCGGTAACGACACCGACGGTCAGGTTCGGATCGTACTTCTTGATGATGCAGATACCACCTGCGAAGTAGATGAGGAGCGGGCCGACCTGGGTAAACATACCCATCATGACACGGAACCACTTACCGCTTCTCTGTTCCTTCAGAGAGAGCTTCGTGACCTGTTCATTGACCTCGACAAAATTCTCATATTCTTTATCCTCGCGGGTGAAGAGCTTGACGAGCATGGAGCCGGAAACGGAAAGTGTCTCGTTGATGACCTGGTTGAGCTCATCGTTCTTCTCCTGTGTCTTCGTCAGGAGCTTATACCGGTTCTGGCCGACATTTCGGGTCGGCAGGATCAGAAGCGGGATAATGAGGATACCGACCAGTGCGAGCGGTACACTCATGGTAAAGAGTGCGATCAGTGTCGTGATGACGGTCGCGAAGTTATTTACACAGCTCGACAAGGTATTCGATATGACGGAGCTGACGCCGGAAATATCGGTATTCATGCGGGTGATGATATCGCCCTGTTTCTCTGTCGTGAAGAAACTGTGTGGCATCCACTGAAGGTGCCGGTACATCTCATTTTTCATGTCGAAGATGATGCGCTGGGAGATCCAGGCATTGATATAGCTCTCGACGACACTGATGACCTGTGAAACAGTCAGCGCGAGAAAAGCTGCGATCAGGAGCTTGATCAGAAGTCCCAGATCATCGCCGAGGAGCGCCTTATCGACGATTTGACCTGTTATGATCGACGGAAAGAGTCCGACTACGGCGGAAAGGAGGATCGAGAAGATCACCAGGGCAAACTGGAGGCGGTACGGCTTCATGTAAGATGCGATCCGCTTCAGGAGTTTCTTATCGACCTTCGGCTTATTCTTCTTTTCTTCTTCTGTCAGAAAACCTCTCGGACCCATTCTCATCGGGCCCGGACCACCAAATCCCATACCGCACCTCCTATTGCACCACGGTACTTACTCGTTCTTTCCGCCTTCTGCCTTTTCCCCGCTTTTCTCTTTTTCCGTCCCCGCAGACGACACGGCCATCTGCCTCATGAGGATCACAATCACGACCGAGATCATCGCCGCCACTAAGGTCGAGAGGACATCGGCCAGAACAAAGAAGAGCGTGGGTATTTCTTCCCGGAACACCCCGATCAGGAAGATAAACAGACAAGCAGATGCATACACACACGTTGACGCCCCCAGAATCTTATGGAAAGCATATCTCCGAAGAGCCGTGAAGCAGAGCACGACAAGGAGTAGTGATATCACGGCAAAAGAACCGGAGACGATGAGCGATGCATTCATAGTCGTATTCCCCGTTCGTTGAGTTCTTCCTTCACGTATTTATCGATCTGTTCATACAGTTCTTCGATCGTTCCGTCGTTGACCAGAACACGATCTGCAAGTTCCTCGTATTCCTCCCGCGTCATCTGCATGGCCATTCTCTTTCTGGCGTCATCCCTGTCCATCCCTCGAAGAACAAGTCTGTCGAGACGGATCTCGTCACTGCTGCTTACCACGAGGATCTGATTACATACATCAACGAAGCCATGTCTTACCGGGATCGGTACATCGAGAACGATGAGCTTGACCTTCCTTTCTGCGGCCTTGGCGATCTCCTCGGCAATCGTCGACAGCACATATCGGTGGATGATCGCCGAGAGTTTATCGAGTTTCTTTTTCTCCGAGAAGACCAGTGATGCGACGTATTTCCTGTTGAGGGCACCGTTACTGCTAATCGCGCGCATCCCCAGAAGTTCTGCGATCTCGGGAAGCGCCACACCTCCGACATCCGTCACCTGACGGGAGATCTCATCGGCGTCGAGGACCTCGACCCCTTTATCCCGGAAATAACCGGACACCGTGCTCTTGCCTGTTCCGATCCCGCCTGTCACACCTAGTACAAACATCTTTTTCCCTCCATCAGTGTGCTTCAGCCCATGTACGGCCTATACTGGCCTCAGCCAGAAGCGGCACATCCAGTTCCACTACATTTTCCATCGTTTCCTGAAGGATCTTCGCCGCCTGCTCTGCGACGTCTTCTCTCGCCTCGACGATCAATTCATCGTGGACCTGCAAGATCAATTGCGCATCCAGTCCTGCTTCGGAAAGGGCGGCCTCGACACGGTTCATCGCCAGCTTGATGATGTCCGCCGCCGTCCCCTGGATCGGTGTATTCATCGCGGCTCTTTCGCCGAAACTACGGATATTATAGTTTGCCGACGTCAGTTCCTTGAGGATCCTTCTTCTTCCGAAGAGAGTACTCACGTAGCCCTTCTCGTGTCCTTCTTTCTTGAATCCTTCGAGACAGGACTTGATCGTCGGGAACTGGCGATAGTATTCTTCGATATAGCGGTGTGCCTCGTAGATACTGACTCCGAGATCCTGCGAGAGGCCATAATCGCTGACTCCGTATACGATACTGAAGTTGAGACGCTTGGCCGCAGCACGCATACCGGGATCGATCATCTCCGGCGGAAGCCCGAAGATACCGCACGCAGTCTTGGTATGGATATCTTTCCCCTCGAGGAACGAAGAGATCATCTCCTCATCGTGAGAGATAGCAGCCAGAAGTCTAAGCTCAATCTGGGAGTAGTCCGCATCGATCAGGACATAGCCGTCTTTCGCCACGAAGGTCTTACGGATCAGCGAGCCGAGATCCGTACGGATCGGGATATTCTGCAGGTTCGGATCCGAGGAGGAGAGCCTGCCCGTATTCGTCATGGCCTGACTGAATGTCGTATGGACACGACCGTCTCTCTCGGAGATACTCTTCTTCAGACCCATAACAAAAGTGGAATCGAGTTTCTGTATCTGGCGGTATTCGAGGATCTTATCGACGATCGGATGCTTATCACGGATCTTCTCTAGTTCCTCGGAATTGGTCGAATATCCGCCGCTCTGGAGTTTCTTACCGGAAGGAAGCCCGAGCTTCTCGAAGAGAATCTTGCCCAGTTGCTTGGGAGAGAGTATCGTGAACTTCTCATCAGCCAGTTCATATATCTCGGATTCGAGTGTTCTCACCTTCGCGTCAAATTCCCGGTGGAGTTCGTCTATCTGTGCCACATCTACGAGCACACCACGTCTCTCCATACGGTCCAGTACGCGGACCAGCGGCATCTCGATCTCATAGATCAGCTTGCCGATACCGGTTGTATCGATTTCTTCCTTCTGATAATACGAGATCCAGCGAATAAGCAGGACACGGTACGAAAAGTCGAGTACATCCTCTTCCGTCAGTGGCTTTTCTGTCTCGGAAATACCGTCGATCAGCGCGAAGAGATCCTGCTGGCGTGTACTGCTCTTCCCTTCCTCTCTTACTTCCCCGTATCCTTCCAGGATCGGGAAAGGCTTGCGGCTGCTGTGTTCTACCAGCATCTCAAACGAGGGATCCGTGCCCTCGATATGGTTTAGTACATATCCGGCGATCTCGACGTCGAAGACCATATCAAAAGGAAGTCCGTCTTCGATGAACTTGAAGTGATTCTTCGCGCTATACAGAACCGGCGCGGTCTCTCTTTTGTTTCCGATACCGGAGCGGACGAGAATATCAAGTACTTTCCTGATCGACGGAAGATCCGTCCAGACATAGACCTGATCCGGAGCAACCGTCAGTCCCAGCACCGGTTTTCCCTTGATTTCTTTCATGTCGGCAGCGACCGGGTCAGTATCACTGATCTTCGGAAGGATCTCATCGATCGCACGCTGCACGTCCTGATCCAGAAGGATCTTCGGTCTTGTGCCGGAGAGCTTCGGATAGTTCTTCTCTTCTTCCGTCTCTTCCACAACAGGGACGACTTCCCCGACCGCATTCTCGTCGATATTCCACTTCTTCATCTGGCTTCGGAAACCGTACTTATAGAAGCATGCGGCCGCCGAGCCCTGATCGATCGGCTTTCGAAGAAGCGAATCAAGTGTAATATCGAGCTCCGCATCTGTTACGATACGGGAGAGCATCAGGGACATGTAGGCATTCTCTTTATCCGTCTGAAGTTTCTCACGAAGCTTCGGGCTCAGTTCATCGAGATGCTCGTAGAGGACATCGAGAGTCTTGTACTTGCGGACCAGATCCATCGCGCCCTTCTCTCCGATGCCCTTGACACCAGGGATGTTATCGGAACTATCGCCCATCAGTGCTTTTGCCGTGACAAAATCAGACGACGGGATGCCGTATCTCTCCTGGAAAAGCGCTTCGTCATAGTAGTCTGTGCCGGAGCCGTCTTTCTTCGTGACCGGCATGATGATCTTCGTATGTTCGTCGATCAGCTGGAAGTCGTCTTTGTCGCCGCTCAAGATAAAGACCTCGAATCCGGCGGCAACGCCCATCGTCTTCAGGGTACCGATCAGGTCGTCGGCTTCGAGTCCCGCCTGCTCGTATCTGGGGAAACCCATCGCATCGAGGACTTCCTTCAGAACAGGCATCTGCGCCGCGAGATCATCTGGCATGGCTTTTCTCGTTCCCTTGTATCCCTCATAGGCCTTGTGACGGAAGGTCGGGGCCTTGAGATCGAAGAGGGTACATGTATGGGTCGGATCGACCTCATCCATATACTTCGAAAGAGTATTGAGATAGATATTGACCGCGCCCGTAGGCGTGCCATCCGGTGCCGTCAGATTATTCCGTCCCGCTGTCGCATAGTAGGATCGGTTGATGATACTGTTTCCATCTACAAGAAGTAATCTTTTGGCATCTGACATAGCGGTCTCTCCCGTCAATTATTTATTCTTCTCGGCTTCCTGTCGTTTCATCTCTTCCCGGTAGTGTGCCGTGCTGACCATGAGCTTGATTCGGTTGAGCTGGTTCGCTTCACTGGCACCCGGGTCATAGTCGATCGGGATGATGTTACTCTCCGGATACTGACGGCGGAGCTCTTTGATCATGCCCTTACCTGTTACGTGGTTCGGAAGACATGCGAACGGCTGCGCGCAGATGATGTTCGGAACTCCGCTCTCGATCAGTTCGATCATCTCGGCCGTGAGGAACCATCCCTCACCGTTATTATTGCCGCAGGAAAGGACACTCTCGGCTTTCTTCGCCATGTGGCGGATGCTCTGCGGGAGCTGGAACTTGCCTGTTTCTTCCATCTTCTTAACGATATGGCTTCGATAGGACTGGAGAAGATCGATACCGCGGTTACTAAGCCATGCATCCTTCTTACTTCTGCCGAGATGTTCGGCTGCCCATACAGGCCCCATCGTGCAGTAGAGGAAGAAGTCCAGAAGTCCCGGAACGACGGCCTCGCAACCTTCCTGTTCGACAACGTCTACCGCGTGGTTATTCGCATCCGGCTGGAACTTGACGAGGATCTCACCGACGAGACCGACACGCGGTTTTCTCGGGATATCCAGCATCGGGAACTTATCAAAAGTATCGATCGTCGCATCGATCATTCGGCGATAGGAAGACGGACGTCCGACTTTACTGCAGTGGAGTTCCTTAAGAAGATCCTCGACAGCTTTCTTCTCCTCATCGGTAAGCGGCGCATTCTTACATGCCTCTGCCATGATGTACTCGGTCGTGATGTCCTCGAACTTCTCCTTCGGATTGAAGAACAGCTTACCGCAGCGGTTCCAGAACTGATAGAGCGCATTTGCCGATCCCTTGACCTTCTCGTACGGACGTACGCGAAGGAGAAGTGTCTGCAGCATATCGCCATAGCAGATCGCACGAAGCGCACTGTTAATGAACGGTAGTGTCGGGCGGAAGCCCGGATTCTTCTCGAACTGCTGTACGGAGAGCGCGATGACCGGGATGTCACCGTAACCTGCTTCGCGCAGTGCTTTTCGCAAGAAAGCGACATAGTTCGTCGCACGGCATCCGCCACCCGTCTGGGTGATGAGCACCGTCGTATTATCTCTGTCTACCTCGCCCGAGAGGATCGCGTTGATCATCTGACCGACGACGATAACGGTCGGGAAACATGCATCGTTATTGACGAAACGGAGTCCGCACTCGATATCCGCCTGCGTCGCTTCCTTCAGGACCTTCAGCTTATACCCGTGGTTATGGAAGACGGCCTCGACGAATTCGAACTCGATCGGTGCCATCTGCGGGGCAAGGATCGTGTGACGCTTCTTATGCTCCTCCGTGAAAGGCACTCTCTTGATGGTGTACGATTTCTTCTCTCTCTTCTGCATCGTGCCGTCTTTTCTCGCCGCTTCACGTTCATCCATCGCGACCTTCAGGGAACGCATACGTATACGGGCCGCACCGAGGTTACTGACCTCATCGATCTTCAGGAGCGTATAGAGCTTGCCCTGGGATTCGAGGATCTCCTGCACCTGGTCAGAAGTAACGGCATCGAGACCGCAGCCGAAAGAGGTCAGCTGAACGAGTTCAAGATTATCGTTCGTCGCGACATATGCGGCGGCTTCGTAAAGACGCGTGTGATACATCCACTGGTCGACGACACGGATCGGACGCTCGAGTCGTCCCGGAATCGCTACGCTGTCTTCGCTTAAGACGGCAAGTCCGAGGGAATTGATCATCTCCGGGATACCGTGATGGATCTCCGGGTCAGTGTGATACGGACGTCCGGAAAGCACGATACCCTTCTGACCGGTTCTCTCGAGATCTTCGATGACCTCCTGGCCCTTCTTACGGATATCTGCCTTATATTCGTCGTATTCCTTATTACCGGCAGCAACAGCTTTCGCTGCCTCTGCCTTCGTTACGCCGAAATCGGCAAAAGCGATCGCCAGCTGTTCGGCGAGAGCTTCGTCATTATCAAGCGGCAGGAATGGGTTCAGGTATTTGATACCCTTGTCCTGGATATTCTCGAGGTTATTGCGGATCACTTCCGGATAGGACGCGACGATCGGACAGTTAAAATGGTTGCCGGAGTCTTTGTTCTCGTGGCGCTCATAGGGAACGTCCGGATAGAAGATCGTCTTAATTCCTTTCTCGATCAGGGCTTCGATATGGCCATGTACAAGTTTTGCCGGATAGCAGACACTCTCGGACGGGATCGAATCCATGCCCTTCTCGAAGAGTGCGTGATTCGATCTCGGCGAGATGATCACGGAGAAGCCCAGTTCCGTAAGAACCGTGAACCAGAACGGATAGTTCTCATACATGTTGAGGGCTCTCGGGATACCGATCTCGCCTCTCGGCGCCTTATCCTTCGCGAGCGGTTTATAGCGGAAAGTTCTCGCGTACTTATATGCGATCAGGTTCGGGAGAGTATCCTTCGCCTTCTCTTTTCCTTCGCCTCTCTCGCAGCGGTTACCGGAGATGAAGCGTTCACCGTTACTGAATGTGGAGATCGTGAGTTTGCAGTGGTTCGTGCAGAGCGGGCAGGTCGCCATCTCGGTCGTCATCTCGAAGCGGTTCAGTTCCTCGAGTCCGAGAAGGCCGGAGACCTTCTGATCCTTCGGCATACGCTTCTTCGCGATGATCGCCGCGCCGAAAGCACCCATAAGGCCGGCAACATTCGGCCTTATGACCTCACGGCCGGAGATGAGCTCGAAGCAGCGGAGGATCGCATCGTTTAAGAACGTACCACCCTGTACGACGATCTTCTTACCGAGTTCCTGGGTATCGCGGATCTTGATGACCTTGTAAAGTGCATTTCGAACGACAGAGTAGGAAAGGCCTGCGGAGATATCCCCGACCGTCGCACCTTCTTTCTGCGCCTGCTTTACCTTCGAATTCATAAATACCGTACATCTCGTACCGAGATCGACCGGGTTTTCGGCTGAGAGCGCCTCGATAGAGAACGTGTGTGCATCCATATTGAGGTTCTCGGCAAATGTCTGGATAAAGGATCCGCAGCCCGAAGAACATGCTTCGTTCAGCATGATGGAGTCGATTACACCGTTACGGATCTTCATACACTTCATGTCCTGACCGCCGATGTCGATAATGAAGTCGACATCCGGGCAGAAATACTTCGCGGACTGGAAATGCGCCATCGTCTCGATCTCGCCGAGATCGACGCCGAGCGCTGCGCGGATGATGTTCTCACCATAACCGGTCACGCAGCTGTTCGCGATATAGGTCTCCGGCGGCATCTGCTCATAGAGCTGCTTGACGATATTGACCGCACTCTTAACCGGATTACCCTGGTTACTGGCATAGTAGGTATAGACCATCTGCCCTTCTTCGTTGATGAGAACAGCCTTTGTGGTCGTACTTCCGGCGTCAATACCGAGATAGCACGGTCCCTTCTGCTTCGACAGCTGATACAGATCGAGTGTTGCCTTCTGATGACGTTCGTCGAAGAGTTCTTTTTCCCGGGCATCTGCAAAGAGCGGGGCGATACGCTTGATATCCGGCTCGAAGCCTTCTCTAGAGGAGAAAGAAGCGATCAGATCCGAGAGCTTGACCGGCTCGCCTTTTGCACCCAGTGCCGCGCCAAGCGCGACGTAGATCTGCGCATTGTCCGGGATCCAGAAGGACTTCACCTGCTCTTCGAGTGTTCTCTCGAAGGCCTTGCGAAGCTCGGAATTAAAGAACAGTGGACCGCCTAAGAAAGCGATATGGCCACGGATCGGACGTCCGCACGCAAGTCCCGCGATCGTCTGGTTAACTACCGCCTGGAAGATCGAGGCCGCCAGGTCTTCCTTCGCCGCACCTTCGTTGATCAGCGGCTGGAGATCACTCTTGGCGAAAACACCGCATCGGGATGCGATAGTATAGAGCGTCGTATAGGACTTCGCCATTTCGTTGAGGCCGTCGGCATCCGTACGAAGCAGCGTCGCCATCTGGTCAATAAATGCACCCGTACCACCGGCGCAGGTACCATTCATTCTCTGTTCCGGGACCGGATGCAGATACGTGATCTTCGCATCCTCGCCGCCGAGCTCGATGATGACATCCGTCTCCAGGTGATACTTCGTAATCGCGACCGTCTCTGCGATGACTTCCTGAACGAAGTCGAGTCCCAGCCACTTGGCGACGGAAAGACCGCCTGATCCCGTGATCTGTACACGCGCTTCGAGGCCCGGGTATTTCTTGTTTACTTCTTCAAAAGCACTCAGGAGTTCTCCTGCGATGTCTGAGTGGTGCCTCCTGTACTCCGAGTACACCACCTTTTCGTCTTCTGTGATTACGATCTTGATCGTCGTCGAGCCTATATCCAGGCCCATACACTTCACTGTTTCCATGAAACTATCCTATCTTTCTTATTCTTCCTTCTTTTTTGACTTGGTCGCTTTCTTAACCGTCACATCTTGGGGCTTACCGACAACAATCTCTATAATTGCGCCTGTTTCCGCCGTTTTTTCCGGCTTTACATTCTTCTCTGAAGCCTTCTTCGGCTTGGAAGCCTTTTCTTCCGACTTTGCTTTCCTCGCCTTCTCGGCTTCTCTTTCTGCCTTGGCTGCTTCTCTGGCCTGCTTTCTCTTAAGAAGTCTCTGCTTCTTCTTTTCTTCCTTCTCCTGGATCTCTGCCGACGTCTTCTTCAGTTCCTGAAGGCGCGACGCCGCATTCTTGATGAAGCGCTTACGGAAATCCTCGTGCGCCGACAGGTTCTTCCGGAACTCCGGTTCGAGGCACAAGCGCAATTTCTCATCCGGGATGCCCAGATGCAGATCAAAAGGCTGCGCAAAAACATCTTCCGTCGCCAGATGGAGCGTATCGCAGGCAACCGCTACATTCCTCTCGAAATCCGCAAAATCGCCCTTAAGGCCCAGTGGCAACATCAGTCCCGTGAAGTTTACATGAACATATGGAAGATTTCTCGAGAAGATCAGATGCAGCGCCAGAAGTTTCATATACGATTCGAGCGTGATGAATTCCTGATCGCAGATCAGGGATACCGCGCCCTTCGGTGCAATCGTTGCAATATCGGAGAACTCATTCTCGAAGCCCTCGGACCACAGATAATAGAGTTCGCGGTAAACAGCTGTCTCGAACGTTTCATAATCATAGGTCAGCGGTTTGGCCAGGATGTCCTTGCCGATCTGAAAAAAATAGTGCAGATATTCCTTCTCCTGATGGGACGTGACTCCGGCCCACTTGAAGTACGCAGCAATATCTCTGGCATTATATAGATAGTTGATCATAAAATCTCCTAAGAACGCATATTTCGTGACAATATATTATATCACAAAAGAACTGTTCTTAGTACGGATCGCGTCTTCCTGCGACAATGATCGAAACACTTAGGAAAATAAGGACATACAGCACCACGACACCCATTCCCAGCACATAGTCTGTCTTCGTCACCTGATTTAGAGAGATCATGGACAGAAGATTATTCGGCGCGAATCTTCCGACCCAGTCTGCCCATACGGAGATGATGCCTAGTACGAAGTCAAAAACACCGAAAACAAAAATCGAACTAAGTACGATCGCGAGCGCGCCGGCCTTGCGGAGATACGCGATCATAAAGGAGCAGCTGGTGAAAACGATCGTGACACCGAGTGCCAGCGAAGCATTCTTCAGCATCGACACGCCGTCATCAAACCGGAAAGTATCACAGAAAAGAACCGATAATCCCAGCGTGATTCCGTAACTGAGTATCTCCATGAGCACGACCACAATCACCATCGAAAGCCACTCCATGAATACGATAAAAGTCGGGCTGGTATTTAATGAAAAATGATTTACATGGAAGCGGGATTTATATTCCGACGAGATAAACATCGCGGCGAGAATGCAAAACAGAAAACACGACAGATCCGAGCACATCACCATGCGCACCACACCGTTTAAGCTGTTCACGGCTTTAAAAGCTTCGATACTCTTGAAAACCACATCAAACGACTCGATATCCTCTTCTGATGTAGCGGTTTCTTCGACACTCTCTCTCAGGATGTCCATGAAACCGAAAGGGTCTTCCACGAAGAACTTGATCTCCAGCGCAGAGATAACTGCACCCAGGACCAGAAGGATCGCAATGACGATAAATGCTTTAGACCGTAAGATACGGAAAAAATTGACCTTCAGTTCTTTTATCATGGAATTGACACCCCTCCTATGTCTCTCATTATAGTCAATCCATTCATGAAAAGTACTAAGAAAATATAAAGAATCCCCACAACTGAGGAAAAATCAGGGCTGCAGCGGTGATATCCGTTACAGCCCTGTGTGGTTTTACTTGATTAAGCCGAGGGACGTATCCCCCGCTTAGGTTTCCGATGTAGATTCTCAGCCGATGCTCTCGACGTCTTCTACAGTTCCGAAAAGATTCAGTCTGAACAGCAGCGCTTCATCTTCCTGGTTGGAGCAGTAGATCTTTGCACTTACGAGCTTACCACCCTCGATCAGCTTCATCAGACCTGTGATCTGGCTGAGCTTGCTCTTCAGATTAAACTTGTCACCTTCATCGGTAATAAGCATTACATCGCCGGAACAGGAATCAAGTGCCTGCATAAACTGGTGAACATCTACATTGCTCATGTTAAAAGCCTTCATGGTGACTACCTCCTTGTTAATAAACGTGTTTTTCTTTTTCCTTTTTTCTTGCCAAGGTTTTTTCTTACCTTGCGAGTTCATTATAGCTTTACGCTCTTGGGGAGTCAACGCACGTTTTGTAGAGTTTGCACATACGAAGTTCATTTTAGTTGTGCAATATGAACAACCCTAATTTGTGCATGTTAACGATGCACCTTATACCTCTTATCCCGTCGGAAGGTCCATATTTCAAAGCTTACGCCCTTAACAGACTCGATCGGTCCCTCGGTCATGACGCCCTTCCACTCTTTGAGATTGTCAAGATCGGGGAAGTAGGTATCTGCTTCGTATTCCGCATCGATCCGGGACACGATGCACGTATCGCAGTAAGGCAGAAACTGCTCGTAAATCTGGGCACCGCCGATGATGAAGAAGACTTCATCCGGTGTCTTCTTCGTGTATTCGAGGACTTCCCCGACCGAGTGCATCACCTTGGCTCCCTCGACAGAAAGGTCTCTGTTTCGGGACAGGATGATATTCTCACGTCCCGGGAGAAGCCGTCCGCCCGGGAATGTATCGAGTGTCTTTCTGCCGTAGATGACAGGGTGACCCATGGTCTTCACTCTGAAGTTCTGTTTCTGGTCCTCAGGGAGACTGACC
This sequence comes from Clostridiales bacterium, assembly GCA_017617995.1. Classification (GTDB taxonomy): domain Bacteria; phylum Bacillota; class Clostridia; order Saccharofermentanales; family Saccharofermentanaceae; genus Scatonaster. The sequence goes on along the minus strand of JAFZVE010000020.1, from coordinate 48,620 downwards.
AGGAGCTTTCCCTTATTCCCGATGGCCCAGTTCTTATCTACCGCTACGATCGCACAAATACTCATCCTCTTCACCTGCCGTCCGTTTTCTGGTTTCAAGTATACCACACATATTTTCCCCTCCGAGTCGGATCATACGCATCAAAAAAGAGGGGCCGCTCCGAAGAGCCGCCCCTCTCAATAGCTGTCTTTACTGTTTCCGATTACTCGACGACTTCCATATGGATAGCATCAAGATAGATATCATCGACGCAGTCGAAACTCTCGAAGTACAGATTGAGCGCATCAAGATCTGCCGGAACTTCGACCTCACCGGATGGGAGTACCCAGTTGGAAGTAGTCAGATCCATCTCACCTTCCACAAGGACCCACTCGCCGCTGCTGGTATCCACTTCGATAATATGCGGCCACAGGTCGGAAATATCTGCGCTAAAGGCTACGACATCCGCTGTAGACTTGACTGCGAACGAGAACTTGATCTTCTTTCCGAGGTAACGGGACAGATTGATCACGTAACCATCCCATGTCTGTGTCATACCGGAGATGTAGAGGCACTTCTCGCCTTCCTTCGGATCATCTGTAACAACGGTCAGATTTGCGTTTGCACGCGGAGAACCGGCAAATTCACCATTCTCGAAATTATCGTCAAACGGATCGTCATCCTTCGGCGGCTCGACATAATCGGCCGGCTTCTCGAGCTCTCCACCCTTCTTCGCCAGAACGACGCCATCGAAGGCCATCTTCTTGGACAGGTCGCCACGGAAGAGTACCGGAGTCTCGGAAGAACGCCAGGAACCGGCATCCGTCAGACCCCAGATCGTAACACTCTCGATCTTATAGCCTTCAGCCTTGGCATCGAGAAGCGCCTTGAAGAGGTTCTGATAATATACGCCCTGATCATACTCAGGATTGCTCGAAGACTTCACGGCATTGACATCGAGTTCCGTTACGTGGATCACGACACCAAGTTCATCCGCGTACTTCTTCAGTGCACCGATATACTTCTCCATGGAGATCGGGCTGGAGATATGGGACTGCAGGCCCATACCGTCGAGGTTACCCGCCTCAGCGATCGGCTTTAAGACTTCGATGATCTTGTTCTGCTTACCTTCGACATACTCGTTGTAGTCGTTGTAGAACAGCAGGACTCCTTCCGGTGCATACTGTCTCGCATACTGGAAAGCATACTGGAGGAAATCATCACCGATGGTCTTGGTCCAGTTGCTCTCACGGAGCTTATAGCTGTCATCTACGCACTCATTGGCCACGTCAAATGCATAGAACAGACCCGGGTAGTTTGCATCGATGTACTCGAATACGCCCTTGATATAGTTCTCGAGACGCTTCAGCATCAGTTCACGGGAAGCGAGGTTGCCGTTTACATCGTAGTTCTCATAGAAGAACCAGTCCGGTGTCTGAGAGTGCCATACGAGAGTATGACCACGCATCTTGATGCCGTTATCCTTTGCGAAATTCAGGATGCCTTCGCAGCGGGAGAAGTCCAGAGCCGGAGCTTCGTCATACTTCGCTGGATCAGAAAGAGTCGTTGTCGCATCAAGGATGTTCTCCGGCTTCATCTCATTCTCACAGGTAAAAGAACTGAACTGGGCAACGAGGAGCTGTCTCGGTTCTTCTACATCACTGTCGATCATCTGGGCCGGAACGCAGCAACCGATCTCGAAATCGTCCTTATAGAGCTCTTTAAGAGATTCATAGGAAGTAGTATCTACGATCTGCATCTCCGGAGCGGAGGTCGGATCAAAGTAATCGCCCTCTACGGTGATATACATATAATCAATATAGATGTCCTTGGTATCGCCACTCTCTACATAGATGTAAACGTTAGTCGCGTTCTCCGGGATCGGTGTCGAACCCTTACCCTCAACAAAACCATCCGCACATCCGGAGATGTGGAAGACGTTGGAGTACGTCGGGCTTCCGAGCGTATCAAACTGCAGAGAGACGATTACGTCTCCACCTTCTGATTTTGCCGCAGCCTGGATATTGACTGTATTTCCGGCGAAGAAGTCACACGGGAAATTCACGCCGTTCCAGTTATCTGTACGGCCGGAGCAGTGCAGAACCTTACCGTTCGCCTTGTTGGCATCTTCGACAGCAAGCTGGACTTCGCCACGCGGTTCATAGGCGATCGTATCACCGCCCATATCTTCGAGAACGGCAGGAATGCCATCCTGTACAGCCGGCTTATTGACCTCGACCTGTTCGAAGCTCTCATCCGTGCTGTCTTGTGCTGATTCCGACGTTGTCGTGGTACTCTCCCCCTGACTGGTCGCGGTTGTAGATTCGTCACTCTTCTTACATCCCGCCAGCGCCACGGAAGACAGCATCGTCAGCGCCAGAACGAGGGCACCAATTTTCTGTTTCTTCATCTTCAATTCCTCCATTTACCAAATCGCCGGGAAAAATACCTCCCCCGACAAAGTTTTACCTTAATCATATTAGCCGAAAGAAAAGAGAACTTCAATGATTTTTCGAAATCGCTTTCGAAACTTTTCTCGAACCGCCACCAATCAAAAAAGCGAACTCCGAAAGAGTCCGCCTTTTCTTTAATTCTATGCTGAAATAATATCGTTTCCCGTATCGCAGATGATCCAAATTACAACGAAATCACATAATCGAGAATATCTCCGGCGATATCTCCGGAACCGCCGATTCCGTTACCGACATACATTGCCTGTACACCCGACTCCTTCATGAGGACATATTCACCTTTCAGCTGGTCATAATCGAAGATGATATACGCCGTTCCCCAGGACTGATCAAGCCTTGTCATAGTCACTGTAACCACATACGTTTTTCCTTCTTTTTCAACCTTGTCGATTTTGAAGTATACGCCTGCCAGCAGATTGGCACGCGCTTCTTCTTCCGTCTCATATTTGCCTCTCTTCAGTGTCTTGCACAGATAGATCGCGGAATCGCCGATATCCAGGTCTTCCTCCTTCGGCTCATATGATGACCAGGTGCCACTCTTATCATTACGTGCGCCATAAGATTCCAGCAAATACTCCACACGCTTCTTAATCTCAGCATTTTCACTTCCCGGACCGTAAGTGGAAATAAAGTAGAAGGCAATCATACCGATCACCACTACTCCAATGCAGATAAGTGCAACAATATAACTTTTCTTCATGATTCATTCTCCTCAATTTCTGTCTCATGATATAAACATATTCCAAAGGTTAAAACGCTGACATGACGACCTCAAAAGCAGACGCTTCCGCTTCATCATAATCCCGGCCGTCGATCGTAAGTTTTTTAAGCGCTTCCACAGTGTTGGAGAGCACCCATTCATCTTGATAATAGAAATACTCCAGGACCACATCACCCTCGTGATTGGCGTAGTAAATATGCACATTGACTTCTGCATCACGTCCGTGGATATCTGTTTTGGTGATCTCAAATCGAGCGCCGGAAAGGATCTTCTGACCCACTGTCGTAAACAGTGCCTGACCATCGACACCGTAATCTTCAAGCTGAGGGATCATCTCTTGTGCTTCGGAAAGAGCAGAAAGATCCACGTCATCCCCGCCGTGCAATAATTCATCATCGGACGGAACCGGGATCTCTTCGTCATCCTCAATTTCGATACAGCCGGTCTGCGTCATCGTGCGTGTCACTGCTTTACGCAGTTTCACCTTCTTCGTACGGTGATCCTGTATCACACCACCGACGATCATCACAAGCACGAGGAAAAGCAATATACCCGAATATACCCAATACGACTTTTTCACTCAACCATTCTCCCGCAGTTAAATCATTTTGATGATAGCACAAAGGAGGGTCATTTGTAAACAATTTGTGAACAAACCGGAAGATCAATCCTTATCCAGATGAACATCCAGCTGTGGGAATGGAATACTAATTCCTCTTTCACGCAAAGTCGCGTCCACTTTCTGAAGAGCTCTCCTTTTAACCGTGGCCCGATTGACAGGAGAAACCGTCAAACGAAGACGATACAGTACAGAAGAATCCTGATACGCCTGAAGTCCGAGATATTCTACTTTCTTGACGTCTTTCCAGGCAGCAATATCCGATGTAATCAGTTCAAAAGCGGACTTAACTGCGTCAGCACTTTCACCATAGGAAAGCGGTATATCGAGGACCATCACTTCGTTATAGACCAGGACTTTGTCGATATTACGGTTGCAGATACGGATCTCGTAGCCTTCTTCGTTATTGACCAGTTGTGTGGACTTCAGCGACAGGTTCGTGACTTTTCCGGAATATTCGCCGATCTTGATGATATCTCCAGGATGGAAGAACTCCTCACTGATGATGTTAACACCCATGATGATATCTTTGAGTGCATCCTGCAGCGCAAGACCGACGATTGCACCGGCGATACCAAGTCCTGCGATCGCACTCGATACATTGATGCCGTTGACCTGAAGGATCACAAGAACACAAAGAGCAAAAAGGAAGTACTTCGTGACATTCAGGAGGATCGCAGCGACTCCGGACTTCTTATCTCCCTGTGCGATCACCTTACGCACGAACCTGCGTACCGCGCACCATAAAAGAAGGCACACAAGTACCACGGCCAGGCAGATATACGGTTTCGGGGAAAATATCCAGTTCAAAATCTGTTCCATCTTGTCACTCCGTAAGCAATCAATCTACAAAGATTATACGGTAAATTACCCAAAAAGCAAAAGCGTCTGCAATCGATTGATTACAGACGCCATACTGTTGGTCGGAGTGGCGAGACTCGAACTCGCGGCCTCTTGCTCCCGAAGCAAGCACTCTACCACCTGAGCCACACCCCGTCGCGAACCACTAAATCATACTTCTAAATGAAGGACGTGTCAACAAAAAAGAAGAAAAAACGGCTCACAAATTGTTTTTTGTGCAATTTGCGGTTTGCTTTTATCAAGGAATAATTATATTATTTTTTTGCAGTATATGCACAAAAAGGAAAAAGATAAGGAGACCATTATGAAAAAGAGATTTATGGGAATGGCTGCATTCATGCTGTCTGCAGCACTTCTTTTCAGCGGGTGTTCTTCTGACAAGAAGAATGACAAGGACGATTCTTCCGACATGAACGAAGAGATCGTCGAAGCAGTCGACGGCTATTTCAAGCAGCTCACGAATATGTCTTTGAGCAAGATCGGCAAGTATGCCGAGGAATCTTCGTTTGCCGATCTCGATCTGAAGTCTGACGAATTTGATGTTCTGAATGCTTATATCGAGAAGGTAGAGTACGAAGTCACTGCAGCAGAAGGCAAGGAAAAGAAAGGCACGGGTACGGCCACAGTTGAGATCACCTTCGTAGATCTTGATAAGATCCTCGATTCCGTGGACGACAGCAGTGACGTTGACGAGCTTGTCGAAGCCATCAACAACAAGAAGGCCAAGACAAAGAGCGAAGAAATCGAACTGGATATGAGCTATGACGATAAGTGGATCGTCGCAGACGATGCTCCGGTCTATGATCTCCTGATGGATTCTTTTGAAGATGTCTCCGATGCTCTGAAGGGTGGCGACGAACCTGACGTAACCACTAGTACAGATGAGACATCCGGCACAGAGGAAACATCCGGTACGACAACCGAAGCAACAACAACAGAAGATCCCACCTCTGCTTCGACCGACGACACAGAACCCGTTGAAACCAATGAGACCAAGCCGGCTCCGGCTATCGTCGATCGTCACATCCTCCCCGCTGATCAGATCAAGGACTACCTCACCAATCAAATCGGTATGGCTGTCGAGGAAGAAAGCAGTAACGGTATGACCGCATACGAGTTCACCAATGCTCCGGATGATCTTTCCTTCATCTACGCTGAGTTTGATGATCCTTCTATGTGCCAGTTGTATTTCGAACAATTCTGTGAAAACGTTACCCAGCTTGACGGAATCATGGAAGACGAATGGCAGGGCAACACCCATCACTTCATCGTAAAGGATATTCAGTCCATGGGCGGCTGCACGCTCGACCTGTACCTCTACCGTGACGAGAACGCTCTCCTGTTCGGCGGTATCAGCTCAGAGAAAGGCGCTGACGCTCCGATCGAATATCTCGAGATCATCGAGTATCTCGGCTTGTACGACATTCCGGTAGTCTGATAAAAGACGATCGAACAGAAGTCAAAAACAACAAAATGCCCGGGCAACCTTGAACAGGTGCCCGGGCATTTCTCTTGTCGTTTATGCCCTACAGGATGATCAGCTGATCAGCACTTCACTGCTTTCTTCGTATTGATCTCCTCGAGGAGTTTATCGCAAAGCGCATCAACCGTCATGGAACCGAGATCATTCTCAAAACGTGAACGTACGGAAACCGTTCCCTCTTCCACTTCTTTGTCACCGACGGTAAGCATATAGATGACCTTGTTGATATTGGCTTCACGGATCTTCTTACCGAGTTTCTCGGAACGGTCATCGACCTCAGCACGGATACCCTTGGCACGCAGTGCATCACGGATCTCGAACGAACGGTCAAGATGCGCATCGGCGATCGGCAGGATACGGACCTGCTCAGGAGCCATCCAGAGCGGCAGGCAGCCGGCATACTTCTCGATCAGGTATGCAAGTGTTCTCTCGAAGCATCCGAGGCTGGTTCTGTGGATGATATACGGATTCTTCTTCTGCCCGTCCTTGTCGATGTATTCCATACCGAACTTCGCAGCAAGGAGCATGTCGATCTGGATAGTAACGAGAGTATCTTCCTTACCGAATACGTTCTTGTACTGGATGTCGAGCTTCGGTCCATAGAAGGCCGCCTCATCGATACCGATCGTGTAATCAAGACCGAGATCGTCGAGTATCTTCTTCATGGTAGCCTGAGCCTCTTCCCACTGCTCCTTAGTTCCCTCATACTTATTCTTCGGGTTCGCCGGATCCCACTGTGAGAAACGGAAAGTACAGTCTTCCAGAAGTCCTACGGTACCGAGGAAGTACTTAGCAAGCTCGAGGCAGTTGCTGAACTCCTGCTCCAGCTGATCCGGACGCAGGATGTAATGACCCTCGGAAATGGTGAACTGACGGACACGGATCAGACCATGCATCTCGCCGCTGTCTTCATTTCTGAAAAGAGTGGATGTCTCAGTAAGACGCATCGGAAGATCACGGTAACTTCTCTGACGATTGAGGAATACCTGGTACTGGAACGGGCAGGTCATCGGACGAAGAGCGAAGCATTCTTTTGTCTCATCCTCGGCATCGCCCATGATGAACATACCGTCACGATAGTGATCCCAGTGACCGGAGATCTTGTAAAGATCACGCTTAGCGAAGTAAGGTGTCTTAGTCAGAAGACAGCCCTGCTCCTGTTCTACATCTTCTACCCAGCGCTGCAGGAGCTGAACGACACGCGCGCCCTTCGGGAGAAGGATCGGAAGACCCTGACCGATATAGTCAACAGTAGTGAAGTACTCGAGTTCACGGCCGAGCTTGTTATGATCACGCTTCAGTGCCTCTTCACGAGCCGCGACAAACGCCTTCAATTGTTCCTTATCCGGGAAGGATGTACCATAGATACGCTGCAGCATCTTATTCTTCTCAGATCCTCTCCAGTATGCACCGGCACAGGAAAGAAGCTTAAAGGCCTTGATCTCACCTGTCGATGCCATATGCGGACCAGCGCACAGATCGGTAAACTCGCCCTGCTTATAGAAAGAGATAACCGCGTCTTCCGGAAGGTCATCGATCAGCTCTACCTTATAGGGCTCACCGAGTTTCTCCATCAGTTCACGAGCTTCCTTTCTCGGCAGTTCGAAACGCTCGATCGGCAGATTCTCCTTAACGATCTTCTTCATTTCCTCCTCGATCTTTTTGAGATCATCGGAAGTAAAAGTCTCATCGCGGTCAAAATCGTAATAGAAGCCGTCATCGATGGCAGGGCCGATCGCAAGTTTTGTCTCCGGCCACAGTCTCTTGATCGCCTGCGCCATGATATGCGATGTACTATGGCGATACTTGTTTCTCTCTTCTTTGTTCTCAAAATCAACCATTTTACTTTCCTCCTCTTTTTTGGTCATTCGATTCTTCCGCGGAATACAAAAAAGCCACGCATCCCGCATATAGGGATGCATGGCTGCACGGTTCCACCCTAATTGCCCGGGACAATACCCGGACCACTCATCTTCCCCTTCTAACGCTTGTAGGCAGCGGCTACTCCATACTCGGTACTTCCTTTGAGGAGTGCGACTCCGAGGTGGTACTTCCCGTCTGATAACCGAAAAGAGCTTGCAGCCTGTGACTCTTTCTCTCTGTCTGATCAGAAGACCCGGGAAACATATCCTCATCTTTGTCTTTGATTTTTCATTAGTGTAGTCCAATAAGATAGCAAATGCAAGTACTTCTTTGCGAAAAGATACGCACGTCATAGACATACGAGGCAAAAAGTATCCCGAGCTCAGATCCGTAAAACTCAGCTTAAGCCCAGTTCCTTCTCCACGGAAGAAGCGAGATTTCTCGCACTCAAGATAACCGAATCCTGTTCACTATCACCGAGTCCCTGCACAAACACATAGTGCCCATCGATATAGATCAATTCCAGGAAACAATACCCATATTCCGCATGTTCTTTATCCTGAAGCCCGTCGTAACGCACGATATTACCGTTTTGGGTGAGCTTATCCGCCTCAACATTGGTCGTCTCTTTGATCATAGTCGTGATCAGCTGATCAAAATCGATCTCCCCGACTTCCTTCAACGTTACGACCAGCTTCATCGTTCCATCGATTGCCATGAAATCATATGCCGCATCCGGATCCTCCACGATCGTCATACCGGCTTTCACGCAGGCCGCGCGGAGGCCGTAGATACTCAGTTTTCCGGAAGGTGCCGAACTGGTATTGGCATCATCAGAAGTCCCCGGCTCCGTCACATCCTTCTCCTCCACGTTTTCTGTCTTCTTTGTCTTACGCGTGGTTTCTTCCGATCTCATCTTTCCGGCGTAATAGCCGACTATACCTGCGATCGCGCCGATGATGATCACTGCGCAGGCAATCACGAGCACGTTCTTCCAGAAATTTCTGTCTTTATAGAAAGGCACGGAATCTTCGACTACCTTCGGATAGCCCACAGCAGAATCCTCGCCGGACAAGGTCTTCGGAGAGAGAATCGGTCCGGGAATGACTTCGACCAGCGCGTGATTTTCCGGTTCCTCAGAAACATTCTGTTCCGCCGTATCCACAGCAGCCGACGTATCCGACACATCCGCCGTATTTGTCGTATCCTGCACTTCCTGTTCCGGGGAAGATTTTTCATCATCATGTACATCGAGGAATTTCGGATCCATACGTTCACTCCTTAGCATCGCGGACGTACTTACTACGCCACTTCTCATCCTCATACCCGGTCTTCGGATCGATCAGGCAGCCAAAACACAGATCATCCGCCATCTCCAACAATACGTCCCGAAGCTCCAGGTCTGCCTTCCACTTCTCTTCGATCGCCGAATACCCGACCATCGCTCCGACGATGTTCCCGGTGATCGCACCCGTCGAATCGCTGTCACCACTATGGTTAACCGCCGCGATGATTGCCGAGGAGAAATCCCCCTCGTGACGAAGTGCAGCATAAAGAGAGATCGCGAGCGCCTCATCTCCACACCATCCGGCCCCGATCGCCGCGATGTTGTCTTCATCAGACGAATCATTGCCGGCGAGTGCGACAGCCCTATCGATCAGATTGATAAAAACTTCGAGATGTTTCCGCTGTGCAAAGATCGCGGAGATCGTCTCTTTCGACTTATCGATCAGATCGGTCAACTTCACCTGTCCGTCTCCATTCACCGCATTCTTGATCACTTGCGCCAGAAAAGCCGCGGGCATAAATCCGAGAGAATGGGAATGCGTCAGTGCCGCGATCTCAGCGCCTTCCGTCGCCACAGCCATATCATCCTGATCACGAAGGAAGAGTCCGACCGGTGCCACGCGCATCACGCCGCCACAGCCCTTGCTGTGGTTGATCCGGTACTCTGTAGAGCCGCGTTCACCGGAAGATAGCGCATCCAGGCAGGTTCCTCCGGGAGCCCGGCAGCTCCATAGATCTTTGATATCTGACAGCCAGCAGATCCCACCGACACTGCCATGTTCCGTCCCACGCTGTGTCTCCAGCCAGTCAAGATACGCCAGATAAACATAGTAACGCGGCGGCTCGGCCTTCCCCTGCAATATGGAGAGAGTCTGTCCATAAAGAAGACCGTTCGCCGTGAAGAGGCTCATCTGTGTATCGTCCGAGAAGAGAGCCAGATTCGAGGCAGGATCTTTCTCGTATTCCGTGATTCCGCAATCTCCGTACTTGGCGTGGATCCTGTCGATATACATAAACTCGACCGGATAACCAAGCGCATCACCGATCGCGCCTCCCAGCAGACATCCGCGGATTCGGTCCTGGGACTTCTCGCTTCTTTCTACCCGGGCTCTGATCTCCTGAGGCATCTTTTCCTTATCCATTTTTCTCCCTCCCCATTACTTGATTCACAATCTCATTCCAGGAATAACGGACACGCTCGATCCTCATCATGAATATAAGCTTGATCACATTGAATATCAGGAACCACACGACTACACTGGCAAAGAATGTGGTCGCGAGGCTTAAGACCGAACAGATCAGACAAGCGAGTACCAGCGGTCCGTAGTATTTATCTTTCGTAAAGAAGAAGGCAATCGCGGCGACAAGTCCGAGCTGGATAAAGCCCGCACCGAAACGGATCCATGTCACGGATACCCCGTCCTTGACAACAATAGGAGAGATCAGGAAGAGAAAACAGATGATCGTCTCAGCTATACAGACTTTGGTAAGCTGTTTCCTGATACGGTCCATCTCCTTTTGTTCCGCGGCGCGTTTCTTCGCCTCCTGCTCGTTGCGGATCCTCTCCTCGCGTTCACGCTTCCATGTTTCTTCTGCGTCCCGCTGCGCCTGGATCCGGCCCATCTCCCGTTCATAACCCGCACCAAACTCCCCGCTGTGCGAGATCAGCATCTGCTTACCACACACGGTACATGTCGCGACCTTACAAGCCGCATCCACCTGTACATTGGCACCACACCCGGTGCAAGTCATATCAACCAGTTTCATGTCCTATCCTCATCACATCGGGCCAAAACCGGGAAAACCGATCAATCAAACTTAATGATGACCGGCTCACCGTAGATCTTATCCTGGAAATTGTCTTCTTCCCGGATCATCATGGTCAGCGCGATGGTCTTTACGTCCTTGATGTTGAGTTCGTCAAGTTGGCTCTTACGGATGTAGACGCTCTCGATCTTCTTACTGTGCGGCTCCACGAAAGAATAAATCAGCGTAGTCAATTCCACGCCGTTTACGCGGATATATTCACGATCGAAGAGCATCGTCGTATCGCGGTTATTCTCAATATAGAGGAGAAGTATACCGTCGCCGTAAGAATCCGTACTGTAGTCGATTGCTGTGACATTCATCGTTCCGTCATCGAAAAGCGTCGCTCCATACGAGAAGTCATAGGATACCTCCTCGCCTGCAAGTGAAGTCTGAAAACTTCCGACATCCGTCTTAAATGTTGCCTCAGTATCGGTATACTCCACAGAAAACTTCATATCCACTGTGCGTGGATCCCAGTCACCGATATCCGTACCGAGCGTCATGAAGAATTCAAAGTCCACGTCCGTATTCGTCTGATCCTCCAGTTCCTCATAGAAGAAACCACTCATCTCGAAACCGTTGATACGAAGCATCTCGTTCATGAGTTTGATCGGATGTCCTGTCTGATTATCGATATTCATCTTGAAGGTCCGGGCGTTGCCGTTCTGCAGACTATATCCAGTCACCTTGATCACCAGTCCGTCGACATTGACGATCTCCTGTTCCTCCACCGTCACCTGGTGATATTCATAGGCGGGGATCTCATGCGGCCCGATCTGCACGATCGTTCCCTGCTCTTCTACCATACTCGAGACTTCCGAGTCCTTCCCGAAAGAAGCATCCGAACTATCGCTTGTATCCGTAGGCACGACATCGTCCGAGCTCTCCGGTGTCTCCGTAGGTATATCCTTACTCGGGCTCTCGGAAGGCTCTGTGTCCGTAAGATCCGGATCGGTCGTCTCGACCGTCTCTTTGGTCTTCTTCGTCTTCTTTTTCTTCGTAGTCTCCTCGGCCTTACTGCATGATGCCAGCGCCGTCGTCATAGACAGCAGCATCGCCAGCACAAGAAGTACAGAAATTCTCTTCTTCATATTCTCACCTTTTTTCTTTTCTCTTTCACTGAAATTATAGCACATCCCGCGAATGGTTGTGTTATGATTGAGGTCATGAAATCAAGAAAACCCTAGCGGAGGACATCATGCGCAAGAACCTGTCGATCCTTATTATTCTGTCTCTTCTACTGAACATCACCGGATGCTCGAAGTCAGCCCGACTGGACACGGAATACTTCAAGAAATATGCACTTTCCGATCTGCATCTCGAGGAAAAAGCCGGAGTCGCGATAGATGGACCCGGTTTCTATAGCATGGATTCCCGGATCACGAACGATGAGCTCTCCGGCTATCCGATGGATCACTACTGCCAGGCATATTCCAAAGCCACGAAGAACGTCGTCAGCGAGATGTACTTAGTCTGTTCCGATTACCAGAGCGAAGAGGACGCACGTAAATTCTTCTCGGATCTTGTCGAGGCCGAGAAAGCCTCGCTCGAGACGAAAACGGACAAGCATTCTTTCGACGAGGGGAAAAACTATCTTATCGTTCTGACTCAGTCGGACAACATGAACTGGAAGTACGAATGTCTCTATATCGAAAAAGATGTAGTACTGTTCTCTATGATCCTGGTGGCCGGAGACATCTCCGAAATGGATGTCGAATGGCTAAAGTCGGTAAAGACATTCTTCGATGATCTGCGGATCCGCCAGCCCCTCACATTGAGCTCGGAGATCGCCGACCTCATCAAATAGCCCGGCCCACACGTTCTCCGCACAGAAGTTTCACTTCCTGGCCCTTGCCCGTGTGTTCGAGGATATCTTCATCGAGCGTGAGCACATCCGATCGGCAAAGCACCACGATCGTCGATCCGCCCAGACGGAAATAGCCCTTCTCCTGCCCTTTATGGAAAGAAGTCAGAGAATGGTTCACTATACGGCCGACCATCAGCGCGCCCACTTCGATCATGATCATTTTCCCGAAGTTTTCGGTTTCCAGGACGCTTACGACCCGGCTGTTCTCCTGATATACCCGATGCGCGGCGGAGATATCACAGACCGTATGAAGCCGTCCCTTGATATGCCGGGATGACACGAGTTTGCCATCCGCCGGGAACGCATACCTGTGGTAATCATCAACAGATAGACGGAATACCAGACACAGTCCGTCATGAAACTCGTCATACACCTCTTTGCTTCCGACAAGGTCAGAAACGGAGTACTCATTCCCTTTAATGAGGACATGGCTGTCTTCTGAGATCGGATAGATACTGAGCTTACTGTCCGCAGGTGCGGCAAAGGCATCGTCTCCTTCGGCGACAGGACGCTTCCCGTCCTTGACCTTCCTCGTGAAGAAATCATTGAGCGAGCGGAACTTCCGTTCCTCATACTCTTCCATGTTGATGTTGTTCTTCCGGATGAACTTACGTATATGCATCCGTGACAGGAAGGTATCTGTATAGATCCCACCGATCCTGGATACAGGCGTGCTCAGTACTACGGGCATGATCAGTCGCCCGAAGGCCGTCCCGTAGAGTGTCTTTAGGAATCCACCGCCATACTGGACATCCGTATGGATCGTTCCCGATTTACGGTCATACACTTGCCGGCTGCTTTGCATCTTTCTTTTTCCCTCTGAAGAGCAGTTTCTTGACACCATACGTCAGATAATATTCGCCGATACCCAGCGCAATCGTGAGCACGAACGCAGTGATCGCAAAGACGAGTGGCTGGTTCTTAGGCACGACCTTGGTAAACATGAGTTTCTTCTTCTCCATAAAGAATCGCGTGATCTCGAGCGCCATCAGGTTCATGAGGTATGTATCCAGCGAGAACTTCCCGAAGAATCTCGTCACCGGGTTGCTGACATGATACTTCATCATGAAGATGATAATCAGAAGACCCAGCAGAGCCATGACCGGGAGCTGGCAGAAGAAGGTATACATCTTGTTCTTGATCCCCGGGCCCATGCCGGCATACTCGGTCCAGTAACCAAAGTGGCTCTGGCCATACTCGGAGAGCTGATATGCAAGGAAAGTCAGGGCCAGCAGAATATGGAATTTCAGTGCATAGAGTTTCTTGAACCAACCGACAATCGCTTTCTCAAAGTTGGCAAACAGCATACCTACAAGGAAGGCGACAGCGGAATTGACCCACCATTCCCCGTTAAACCACAGGACTTTCTGTTCTCTCCACCAGATGGTGTTTGGATGATTCCAGTCCATCCACCAGTTCTTCTCGCCGTGCCACCATGCAAAGTGTCCGTTATAGCAGAAAGCGATACCCAGTCCGACGATCACCGCCGCCATGAGAAGGAAGCAGACGGGACGGTTCTTGATAAATCGGAAGAACAGGAAGAAGAAGAGATACAGGATCGCCAGTACGATCGGAAACCAGGCATAGGCATTCATCATGGTAAGGCCACTAAGATTACAGATCCACTGGGTCGTCCCCCACTTTACCTTTACAAGGAAGTACTGATAGAGCGCGTATAACAGAACATTGATATAGAACGGCACCACGATGGCCTTCACGATTCTGTTCTTGATGAAGCCCTTGAGATAGTTCTCTTTTGTATTGAGACTCTTGAGAAGACCATAGCCGGAGCAGAAGAAAAAGATCGCCACAAAGAAAGCACCTGCGTTCACGAACGGCGTCAGTACTTTGCGCGTCTGAAAGATCTCTTCCTGCGAGATGTGATGCAGTATTACGCCCATCGCCGCAAAACCACGCAAAGACTTCATGGTATCAAGACTTGCGTAATCATCGTGGAACTCCTTCTTTCCGAGCTTACTGGAACTTCCCCAGAATAGCAGCATAAAGAAGAAATAATACGCGGCCGTCCGAAGGATCGACCAGTAATTCAGATACTTGAGAAACTCTTTCATAACATAGGACCTCATATCAAAGCATACCGTTGTATTATCACATAAATACGATATGTTGGAAATATGAAACAGGAAAAATGCTGGAATTCCTCAGTACTTTTGCTGATGTTTATGAATCAAAAACAGAAAATTCATATTTTCATAAAAAACATTCCGGATTTGTTCTCTAAAATAAAAACAAGAAAACAACAGGTGACATCGCAAGGAGGAGACGGAAATGAAGAAAAGAATCGCCTTACTCATATGTTGTGCCATGATACTGAATCTCTTTTCTGCATGCAGTTCCAAAGAAACATCCAAAAAGAAAAAAACAAAGAAGACGCAGGATACGGAAGATGTCGCTGATCCGAAGGAGCCGGGCATTCTCGGTAAAGACCAGATCAGAATCGAATATGCCGATACGACTGATATCACCTGGAAACAGTTCTCCGACTCATATGGTTATACCACGATTCAGGTTCCCGACACCTGGCAGGTCGAATATATCATGGCGGATCTGATCACCTTTGGCGTGTATGCATATGACACGACCCATCCCGACCGTTTCCTTTTCTTCCAGCTCTTCGCCTCCCCGTTTCTTAAGTCAAAAGAGGCCCATGACATGTGGCAGCAGTACTTCTCGGGCGACTATACCGGCGGCGAGAATCTCTTCGTCCTTCATCCTTACCTGTCCCATCCGACAACAGAAGGTTTCTTCATGGATTGCGGACCCGGTTATCTGAGTATAGAGAACTTCACCAAAGTGGCCACGATCGACCCCTCGAACGCGATGTTCGGAGAAGTCATCGAGGGCACGTTCACGCCAACGAATACCGGCAAGCAGGTCACAGCTTTATGTGCCGCCTCTGTCATCGAGGGAGCCATTGAGTATGTTTATGGAGTCGACTGCGGCTGGTACAACATCGCAGATATTCTCATCATGGCAGCTCCCGAGGAGGACTATACGAACTGGGTCCCTGTCATGTCTCAGATGCTGAACTCCATGACATTCAGTCAGGCATTCCATGAAGATCGCAACCGCGAGTGGGCACAGATCAATCAGACCATGCAGTACATGAGCAACATCGCCGATCAGATAGGCGACATGATCATGGATACCTGGGAGAATACAAACGATACTTACGACATCATTTCGCAGCAGCGAAGCGATGCGACGCTGGGACGGGAGCGTGTCGTTGACAAGGAGACCGGCGAGATCTATTATGCGCCGCTCGGATTCTCGGATAATTATGTTGGCGACCGGTACGAGCCGCTTAGCGAGAACGATTCCCGCTACCGTGATCCGGTAGTCGGTACCATCTATTACGGATGAGTCTACTATGCGGGGCATATCCCTGCACATGAAAAAGCAATTTGTCTACATGTAGTTTCTATACTCTGGGGGGCTGTTTTTAAGGGGATGCGGCCCCCCACACTTATGCCCTTCCGAAGTATTTCCCTGCTCTTTCGGTAGAAATGTAAGAGAGAATGTGTCAGCCGAGATGGATTTTCGCTTCCGGATAGACACTCTTGACGTTCTTCTTGTCCTTCAGCATCATTCCCATGGCGAAGGTAATCGGACCGATACGTCCGAGGAACATCACCGGAATGATAAACAGATGTCCCCAGAACGAGAACTGCGGCGTGGATGCGGAGGTCACACCTACCGTGCCAAATGCAGAAGCCGACTCGAAAATCAGATCCACGAACGTGAACTTACCGGCAGCCAGAAGCGACCTCTCCGTAACCGAGAGTACGCAGGCCAGCACTACGACGACACAGATACCGAGAGTAAAGATCGTAAGCGCACGCTGCACCGTTGTACGGGATACACGGTGGTTCTTGATCACGACTTCCGGATTGCCGGCAAAGTCAGAACGGATGGAATAAAGAAGAAGCGCAAAGACCTGTACCTTTATACCACCACCTGTAGATCCGGCGCCTGCACCGATAAACATCAGTACAGCACAGAGGATCTTCGTACAGTCACGCATCGCGAGAAGATCGATGGAGTTCATACCTGCGGTACGCATGGACATTGACTGGAAGAGGGCCGCTTTGATCTTCTCCCATACCGGGAAGCTCCCGATCGAAAGAGGATCCTGATTCGTCCACTCCATGGCAAGGATCAGGACTGCACCAACCAGAAGAAGTGCGACCATCATTACGAACGCCAGTCTCGTGTGAAGTTTCATATGAATATTCGTACGTTCCTTCTTATCGTGCCGGACGAAAGCCCGGATCTTCCTGCAGGTATAATCGATCAGATCCTTCCATACATGGAAACCGAGACTACCCGAGAAGATAAGGAAAACCGTCGTGAACATGATCAGGGTATTGCCGTTAAAGGCCGTGAGACTGGAATACGGACCGGATGCCGTATCACCCATCACATCAAAGCCGGCATTACAGAAAGCCGATACCGCCATAAAGAGCGATTTAAAAAGTCCGTCGCCGTAACCGTACAGAGGTACAAACTGGGTCGCAAAGAGAACAAATCCCAAAAGTTCGAAGAACATCGTCATCAGGATGATCGTCTGCAGAAGACCTTTGAGCTCGGCAAAAGAGAAACTGCCCGTACTCTCCTGCGCGAGGACACGTGTCTTGACGTTGACCTTGCGCTTAACGAGACTGACACCGAAAGTATAGATCGTAACCAGTCCGAGACCGCCGACCTGAATGAGGATCAGCAGGATCACGCGGCCGAGAGTATTGAACGTCGTTGCGGTATCGCGGACGATCAGACCGGTCACGCAGGTCGCCGAAACTGTTGTAAACAGAGAATCAAAGAATCCGATACTCTCCCCAGAATTCGTCACAAAAGGCATCATCAGGAGAAGTGTACCCACCAGCATGATAAGAAGGAAACTGGAGATGATCACTCTGGCCGGGCGATCCATCATCCACTCGATTGCTTTTCTCGTTTTGGTTCGGCGGATCAGCATCTATCGCACCATCTCTTTCCAGATCTGCCCGATATCCTTCTGGGCACAAACCATCATGATCTGGTTACCGGCATGCATGACCGTCGAGCCGACAGGAGTAACGGTCTCTCCATCATTAGTAGCCAGCACGACAACACGGGAATCGTGGATAAACTTATACTCCGCCATGGATTTTCCACAAGCATCGGACTTCTCCGAGAGGATGAACTCGATAATGACGTGATCGGAGTTTTTGATGTGGTGGACGATACGAAGGCCTTCGTAATCGATCTCCTGTTCGATCAGATGAGCCAGGATCTGGGTCTCCGAGAAGGCGTAATCGACGCCGAAATGCTCCATGATCTCTTTGTTCTTCGGATTATTGACACGGGCGATCGAGAAACGGACGCCCAGATGCTTCTCTGCGATCTGGCATGCGATCATATTCGTCTCATCCTGATCAGTCAGGGCAACGATCAAATCGGCACCCTCACAGGCTTCCTTCAGAACCGGATAAGAGGATCCGTCGCCATTTATGACTTCGGATACGGAGTTATCCGCGAACTTCAGCGCGGCCTGCGGATCCTTGTCGATGATCACGATATGATGATTCCCTTCCAATTCACGGATCAGGTAATAAGCGAGCTTCCCCGCTCCGACAATGACTAGCTTCATAAGACACACGTGCCGGTATCAGACCTTCTTCTCAGCCAGAACCAGCTTATCCCCTTTCTCCAGTTTCATAGAAGGAAGTGCGGTCAGAAGATTCTCATGCCGTACGATCCCGAAGATATGTCTGCCTTCTGTATCCTCGACATCGCGGAGGCGGGCCCCCGTAAACTGTTCGCCGAGTTCAAGAAGCGTAAAGACGATATTATTACCGAAAAGATTCGCAATCACCTGTCCGACATATTCCTCATGCTCGACATGTTCTTCGATTACACGAAGGAAAGCATCGGCCGTCAGCGACGTAGAAGAAATGGAGAGAAAACCCTTGTCATCGAACAGATGATAGTCCTCCGATCCGAAGACACGTGTAATCACATTCTTCACTTCAAAAAGATCTTTGGCGATCTGTGAAGCCATCAGGTTCTGGTTCTCGCTGTCACTCATGGCACATACGATATCCATCGAGCCCATGTCCGCTTCCTTCAGAACATCCGTATCGATAATCACACCGTCGACCGTAAGTACGCCGAGGTTCAGATTTCTCTCGAATTCCTGCGCGTGCGGGTCAACAAGAACACACGTATGACCTTTCTCGATCAGGCGTTTCATTAGCGCGATTCCCGTCCGGGAAGCGCCAAGGATCATGATCTGCATACACCATCCTCCTAAGTAACAAGAGTGACTGCTTACCGTGAGAGCAGGTACCCCAGAATGGATGCGGCCGAAGCGGCGTTGAGTGATTCGGCCCGGCCCGGCATCTCTATCTTAACAAGTATATCACATTGAGAAGAAGTCAAGTCTGTAAGCCCATTGGCTTCATTTCCGATCCAGAGTGCGATCCGGTCCGGGAAAGACATGCCGGAAAGAGGCGTTCCGCGCAGATGTGCGCCTACGGACTTCACATCGTATTCTCTAAGTGACGCAAATATCTTCTCGGCATCCGGGAATGCCAGAAGCGGTATATGGAAAGCCGAGCCCATCGAGGCACGCAGTACTTTCTCGTTATAAGGATCTGCAGAATCCTCGGTAAAGAGCACGGCATCATAGGCAAAAGCATCCGCCATTCTGATGATCGTGCCCATATTCCCCGGATCTTGAAGATGCTCAAGAACGATATAGCGGCAAGCTCCCTGCTTATGGAAAACCTCTCCATCAAAGGCCGGGGCATCCACCACCATCGCGATCCCCTGCGGATTTACAGTCTTACTTATCCGTGAGAAGAGCGCTTCGCTCAGAATCACTACTTCGGCTACCTGAAGTGAAGGATACTTGGCCGTCCATTCATCAAAGAGTGCCGATTTATCCGACCGCAGGATCAGACAAGTCGGAGCAAGTCCCGAGATCAGAGCATCCTCGCACAAACGCAAACCCTCGATGAAGACCTTGCCCTGCGCTCTTGCGACCTTACGGTCAAGAAGCGCAGAAACAGATCGGAATCGAGGGTTTTCTTTGCTTTTTATCTCTATAAAGCGGTCCACGCCGGAAAATTAAAGCGCGTTTTTCGCCTGCTCGCAGAGCTTCGCGAAACCGTTCGGATCGGAGATCGCGATCTCAGAGAGAACCTTACGGTCGAGAGCGATATCCGCCTTCTTCAGGCCATTCATGAAACGGCTGTAGGAAAGACCATTGATACGGCAAGCCGCATTGATTCTCTGGATCCAGAGCTTACGGAAATCTCTCTTCTTGGCCTTTCTGTCACGCTTCGCATAGGACAGGGACTTCATGACCTGCTGGTTAGCAACCTTGAACAGCTTGCTCTTGTGACCGAAGTAACCCTTCGCCTGCTTCAGGATCTTATGATGACGCGCTCTTGTACGCATACCTCTTTTAACTCTAGACATGGTATATTACCTCCCAAAAACTTTTCAAACTAAATCTTCAAGCAAATTATTTATACGGAACCATCGTCTTGATGATCTTCGCATTGGCAGCGGAGCAAACAGCTGTATGACGGAGATGTCTCATTCTCTTGCTCGGTCTCTTGCTCAAGATGTGGCGACGGAAAGCCTGGGAATACAGAACCTTACCGGTACCCGTTACCTTAAATCTTTTCTTGGATGAACTGTGTGTTTTCTGCTTAGGCATTTTCTTTATTTCCTCCTTTATTCACAATCAGTTTTTCTTCGGAGCGAGGAACATGACCATGTTTCTGCCCTCGATCTTGGCCGGCTTATCGACCTGGCCGAACTCTGCACAGAGCTGCGCAAACTTCTCCATCACAGCGTAACCCTGATTCTGGTAAGCCATCTCACGGCCACGGAACTTCACGATTACTTTTACTCTGTTTCCATCCTTCAGGAAACGGCACGCGTTCTTCGTCTTGACATTCAGATCGTGATCTTCGGTAGTCAGCTTCATGCCGATCTCCTTCGTCTCGATCACTTTCTGATTCTTACGGGCTTCCTTCTCACGCTTGGCCTGCTCGAACAGATACTTACCGTAATCCATGATCTTGCAAACCGGGTTGTCAGGGTTATTCGCGATGAGTACCAGGTCAAGTCCTGCAAGTTCGGCCGCTTTTCTAGCCTGCTCGATCGGAACGATACCGACCATCGTACCATCTGCATCAATCAGTCGCACCTTCTCAAAACGAATCTCTTCGTTGATAGGTTGCCCATTCGTTTGTCTGGCGATAAGAACACACCTCCTTCTAAATCAAAAACGGAGTGAAACCTTCCGCTTCACTCCGTTAAACTAATCATTAAGAAAAGCCACATTTGTGAACCTCTTCACTTAAGCTTGAGGTGAGAAGCGGAAACTCCTACTTGCTGTAACTTCAACATAATAACCGTAAGACTTATGCTTGTCAAGCACTTTTTCAATAACTGTCTCCAAAACCTGTCGGCATCAGGGCGATAAGGATCGCCACGATATTCCCGATACCCGGGATCAGGAATACGAGTGTATACCACTTAGACAGTCCCGCGTCATTCATTCTTCTGCAGAAAGCCGAGATCTGGACAAATGTGATGATCAGATAAAGAATCCCATAAGCCAGATAGTACCCGATGCCTCTGGTGGAACCGGTCTTCAAAACGACATTGGCAAGGAAAACACTACCGACGATACCGATGACGAAGGACGACAGCCATGTGCACGCGAAATACTGCATACGGGTAAGCGTACCGTATTTAAGATTCAGGATCTCATTCCAGTATTCCTGGAGATCTTCAAGTGTGATCAACTGACACAGCAACAGAACAATAAATAAACCCATAACCAGTCCTCATTTCCGATCCGTTAGCGGGATCATATCCTTGCAGATGCAGTCTTACTAAGAAGACACTATCAAGTCGGTTTCCACACCTGCGTAACCCATGTAAAATAATAACACATTTATGCTATAATCCAAAGAAGCGAAAAAGCAAAAAGGAAGTGAATACCATGATCTCCAAAGAAATAGAAAGCAAGCTCTCCGGTGGTTCCCTGATCCGCAAGATGTTTGACGAAGGAACGAGACTGAAGAAGATCTACGGCGAAGACAAGGTCTTCGATTTCTCGATCGGAAACCCCGACCTCGAGCCGCCTAAGGAAGTAAAGGAAGCACTCATCGAGCTGGCAAACGCCGATATCCCCGGCATGCACGGCTATATGGCCAACGCCGGTTATCCGGAAACCCGTCAGGCGATCGCCGATCAACTCTCCAGAAAAAGCGGACTTACCATCGGGATCGACTCCATCTGCATGACCTGTGGTGCCGCCTCCGGCATGAACAATATCCTTCGCGCCATCATGGAACCGGGCGACGAGATCCTTCTTCTCGCGCCGTTCTTCCTCGAGTACCTGAACTATATCAGCAATTTCAAGGCTGTCCCGGTCATCGTGAATACCGACCCGGACACTTTCCTTCCGGTCATGTCCGAGATCGAGAAAGCCATCACGCCGAAGACGAAGGCGATCATCATCAATTCCCCGAACAACCCGAGCGGTGCGATCTACCCGAAGGAAGTTCTCGAGGAGCTGAATGCCCTTCTGAAGAAGCAGGATCACGTCATCCACGTGATCTCCGACGAACCGTATATCGACCTCGCGTATGACGGCATGACCGTTCCGTCTTCCCTCGCCTGTTTCGACAACCTCATCGTCTGCTTCTCCTGGAGTAAGTCCCTGTCCCTTCCGGGCGAGCGTATCGGCTATACCTGCGTAAGTCCGAAGCACGAAGACTTCGAACTGCTCTCGCAGGCGCTGGTTCTCTGTAACCGTATCCTCGGAGATGTAAATGCACCTGCCCTGATGCAACGTGTCGTGGCCAAGGCTCTCGATGCCAAGGTCGATGTTCCGAACTACGAGAAGAGAAGAAATGAACTGTACGACATCATTACCGAGGCCGGCTTCACCTGCACCAAGCCGCAGGGTGCGCTCTACCTCTTCATGAAGACACCGATCGAAGATACCAAATTCTGTGAAGTATGCGCCAAGTACAATGTCCTGGTTGTTCCGGGTTCTGCATTTAAGCGTGAAGGATACGTAAGACTGGCCTTCTGCGTATCCGAGAAGACGATCCTCGGATCGAAGGATGCTTTTGAAGCGATTGCCAAAGAACTGGGACTGAAGTAATCCCCGTTTCTTCCGTTCTTACAGTTCTTAAGACTTAGGAGTAACAATAACGAGCATGGTTCCATCTTTCATGATGAAACCGTGCTCTTTTTCTATGAGGTCAAATTCATTACTTACCGTCAGAGAAGATCCGGGAATCAGGTCCTGATCCGAAAGACCATACTTCATCCCGACCGCAGAGACACCTTTCGCCCCCTGCCCCAGAGGGATCAGTGAACAGGTATTCTCATTCTTGAGAAGGCTCTCGGGAGCATACCATCGGCATGCACCGTGAAGCGGATATACCCAGGTCGTCCCATCCGTCAAAGTGATGCTTCTGCCCTCTTGCGCGAGCCGCATCACCAGGAGCATATTGGTCATGACATGATCGATACGTCCGAGAATGGATGTGACAAAGAGTATCTTCTTATCCTTCGGAACCGATCGGAGGCATATCTCCGCATCGGTCATATCTTTCTCAACAGGAAAAACACTTGTCCGTATCTGATTTGTCTCGATCCACTCTCGCGTCTCCTGAGAGATCGAGTCCATATCGCCCCACACTTCATCCGGGAGGATCCCGTAAGGTCTAAGCGAATCTGCGCCGCTGTCGGCACAGACGATCTTTTCTGCAGTCCGGAGGAACGGAAGAAGTAAAGAAAGATCCTTATTCGGTCCGCCGGCAATTACGACAATGCACATGCGAGGAGCTCCTTGACTGCGGCAGCATGATCCTTCTTCCCGAAGACCGCCGATCCGGCCACCAGATAATTCGCTCCGGCCCGTACGACACGCGGTGCGGTCTCATCGCAGATACCACCATCCACAGAGATGACCGTATCCGCACCGGCTTCATCAATAACTTTACGTACAGCGGCAATTCGATCGAGGGACTCTTCCATGAAGTGCTGCCCGCCGAAACCCGGGCGTACTGACATCACCAGCACCAGATCTACCTTCGCGCAGTATGGAAGCACCTTTTCGATCGGGGTATCGGGATGGATCGAGATACCGACCCGCTTCCCGAGCTTTCTCACCGCTTCGATCGCGACATCCGGATCCTCAACGGTCTCCACATGGAAAGTAAGCATGTCCGCGCCGGCTTCGGCAAATGGCGAGAAGAAATCGAGAGGATTGGTCACCATGAGATGTACATCGAAGATCATGTTCGTATTCTTCCGGATCGACTGTACGACCGGCACACCGAAGGTCAGATTCGGCACGTAATGTCCATCCATCACATCAATATGCAGAAACGATGTCGCTTCCGATACTTCCTTTATCTCCTCATTGAGACGGCCGCAATCCGCAGCCAGTATAGATGGTGCAATCACCACATCACTCATGTGAATACCTTCCTTCTATTTCCCGTATCTTTTCGATGTCTCTATTATTATATCCAAAAACTCCCTGTATCGGGCAAGTCTTCCTTCAGATATTCCGCTTTCTTCCACCTTACACCCGAGTTCACCGTTATGACGGCAATCGAGGAAACGACATTTCCCGGAGATAGAAAGAAGCTCCGGATATCCTCCGAGAAGATCTTCTTCCTTGATTCCGATGCGGTCCACTTCCAGCGACGAGAAGCCGGGGGTATCGATCAGAAATCCTCCTTCGTACGGGAAGAGTTCCACGTGTCTGGTCGTATGTTTCCCTCGCTTCAATCTCTCACTGATATCGCCCACTTCAATATGGTCCATCCCGGTAAGTCTATGGCAGAGCGTCGACTTCCCTACCCCGGACTGTCCGGCGATGCCCACGGTATTTCCGGAGAACAGTTCTCTCACCAGGTCGTCCGGCAGCATCTCCTCCTTCGAAGTCCGAAGGACACGGTAGCCGGCATTTTCATACTCACGGGCGAGTGCCTCGGCTTCATCCGGGGCAAGATCCGTCTTCGTCAGAAGGATCACGGGATCGATACTGAGCTTCGGGCAGAGGATCAGGAGCTTGTCGAGAAGTTTGAGATCCGGTTGCGGATTGCTGATCGATACGGCGATGATCAGCACATCGACATTAGCTACGCTCGGGCGAACCAGAAGATTCTTTCTGTCCGCGATGGAAACGATCGTAAACGGGATATCCGGATCACCTGAAGGCTCGATCTCACAGTAATCGCCGACAGTCGGGATCACCTTTCTCTTACGGAAGATGCCTCGAGGTTTGGCAAGTACACACACACCATCCGGAAGATGGATCGTATACTCTCCGCCTACCCCCTTCATGATTCTGCCGGACTTTTTCCGTTCGCTTCCCGTTTCCGTTTTAGTTCTCCTTATCTTCTATCGAATTCGAAAGACGTCAAGTCACATGACATCAGGCTATCGGCAGTTCTCCGTTCGGATCCGGCTGATCCTCGGGCTGCGACTGATCCGATTCCTGTGAAGAAGGCGGAATCGGCGAAGGTGTATTCGTCGGTGTCGGGATCGGTGTCGGGGTATTCGTCGGCGTCGGCACCGGTGTCGGGGTCGGCGTAGGCGTAGGCGTAGGTGTCGCTGTGGGAACCGGCGACGGAGTCGGTACCGGTTCGAATATAGCCTTCAGTATGAAGTCAGACTCCGGCATAATAAACGTGTACGACGACGAATAGCTCACGATCGTTCCAGTCTCATCTACCCAGGATACGAACTGATATCCGATATTCGGCACGGCAGTGATTGTGACGGGATCATTGACCGGATAGACGCCGGCACCGGTAACAGAACCTTCTCCCGTATACTCGAGGGAAAGCGTATACCCGATGATCTCCGGTGTCGGAGTCGGTGTACCGCCACGGGCCACATCTCCCGCATTACCTACATACAGACGTATCGCGGACTTTCTCTGTACTTTTGTACCCGGAGTCGGATCCGAAAGCAGTACGTAAAGATCTGTATCCGGCAGGTTCTGCTCCTCAAGCTCCGGACTGATCTCGATTCCCCCAAGGACGAGATCGGCCTGGTCGATCATTTCTTTGGCCGTCTTCAGGTCAGCTTTATACACATACGGTACTTCGATCTCCGAAGACTTCTGGCTGAATACGATCGCTACCTTGGAATTCGGCTTGACCGGAGTCCCTGCCGCCGGTTCCGTACGAAGAACGATACCCTCTTCGACAGAGTCATTGATCTCCGGGCGGATCGATACTTCGTATCCTTCTTTCTTAAGTGCTTCGTAGGCTTCGGAATACTTCATGCCTGCATAATCCGGGAGCTCGACCGCATCCGGCGCCTTGCTGACCGTGAGGACCAGGACATTGACGGAGCTATTATTCTTCATCTCCATACCTTCCTGGATATTCTGCTTCACGACCACACCCGGTGCATAGTCCGTACGGATCTCATATTCGACCTTATAGGTCGTAAACTCATGTTCCTCGAAGCTCTGCTGCACTTCGACGATCGTCTTTCCGACATAGTTCTGAACGACGAAGACACTCTGCGTCTCCTGCCGCACGGACTTCTTCAGCGTATCGGTCACGAGATAGGTAAGACCGATAAGAAGTCCGATGATCACGATGACGACCACGATCACGATGAGATTATCCTTCCATCTCGAACGTCTTCTGACCTTGATCGATCTCTCGATATCCTTGAGTTTTCCGTAGTTCGGTTCCTGACGGATGACGGGAGCCACACCGGTCAGATCCGGATTGTCGTTCTGCGTCTCGGCCGTACCGTCCACGACACCATACGATCCATTCGGATCGACCATGAGGGCATCGAGCTCAGTGACCATCTCACGGATAGACTTGTAGCGCATCTTCGGGTCTTTCTGCATGGCTTTCTGGATGATCGCATCGAGGCCCTGCGGAATACCCGGAACAAAGGACGAAGCATACGGCACCGGCTCCTGCAGATGTTTCACTGCGATAGCCACGGAATTCTCCCCGTCGAAAGGGACACGTCCTGTCAGCATCTCAAAGAGCGTCACGCCCAGCGAATAGATATCGGAGCTGGGGCTGACGATCCCGCCTCTGGCCTGTTCCGGTGAGAAATAATGGACCGATCCGAGCGCACCGCCGGATGTAAGTGTAATCGTATGATTGGTAGAGGCATGCGCAATACCGAAGTCTGTCACCTTCGCTACACGGTCGCGTGTGATCAGGATATTGTGCGGCTTGATATCACGATGCACGATTCCGTTCTGGTGCGCCGTGTCAAGCGCCATACCGACCTGGATCACGATCGGAACGGCGACCTTCCAGTCCAGATGTCCGTTCTGAAGGATCATGTCCTTGACAGTGATTCCCTCGACATATTCCTGTACCATGTAGCGGATCGTTCCTTCCGTACCGACGCCGAATACATGAACGATATTCGCGTGGGACAGCGAAGAAGCGGCCTTCGCCTCCGTGTCGAATCTCTTGATAAATTCAAGATTGGTAGCAAATTCCTGTTTTAGGATTTTGATCGCCACATTCATTCCGGAATCAAGGTCGGTCGCCAGATATACGTCGGCCATACCTCCGCTTCCGATCAGCTTCACGATGCGGTATCTCCCGCCAAGAATCATCCCCTCAGGGTTTATCGTTGCACTCATGCTTTTTCCTTATCCTTCCCTTTTCGCACCTCGCACTCCGCAAGGATCATCGATATATTATCAGGGGCACCTGCTGCTTCCGTCAGGTCCATCAGAAGCTGAATACAGTAATGCAGGTCCTTATGCTTCCGCAGCACCGCCCGAATTGTTTTGTCCTCGACACAGCCATACAGGCCATCCGAACACAAGAGTATAACATCTCCATTACTAATTGCAACTGAGAACGTGTCAGGCATGACGTATTCATTCACACCGAGAGAACGAAGAAGTACGTGTCTCTTCGGGTGCGTCCTTGCCTCTTCCTTCGTGATGGCTCCCTTCTCGACCATTCTCTGCACAAGAGTATGGTCCGTCGTCAACTGCTTCATTCTTTGTCCGTGAAGATGATACAGACGGCAGTCGCCGATGTGAGAGACATACAGAACATTATTCCGAAGAACTGCGACCGTAAGCGTCGTTCCCATTCCGCGGAAACGGAAACCGGAAAGAGACGCCAGGTATACTTTTACATTTGCTTTTTCCAGAGTGAAAGACAGGAGTTTCTGCAGTTTCTGCGGATCGTCGGCCTCGTAGAGATAATCGTTCAGAGACTGACGGACATAC
This sequence comes from Clostridiales bacterium, assembly GCA_017617995.1. Lineage (GTDB taxonomy): Bacteria > Bacillota > Clostridia > Saccharofermentanales > Saccharofermentanaceae > Scatonaster. The sequence continues at coordinate 20,359 of JAFZVE010000020.1, read as the reverse complement.
TCGACCGCGGTCTTACTTGCAAGTTCACCTGCCGCATGACCGCCCATGCCGTCCGCGATGACGAAGCATTCGTCCTTACCGACGGAAAAGACTGCAAGACAATCCTCATTGTTCGCGCGCACCAGACCTGTGTCGGATACACTCACTACTTTCATGTCTCTTTTTTCTCCTGCAAACCTCTTCTCAACTGACCGCAGGCGGCCATGATATCCGAACCCATCTCGCGCCGCAGTGTCACGGTCATGCCGTTCTTCGTAAGGAGATCCTGGAACGCCTTCACAGACTGAGGCTTACTCCTACGAAAATCACTCCCGTCAAACTCGTTGGCAGCGATCAGATTAATATGGCAATGGATCCCCTTGAGTACCCGGCACAGCTCCCTGGCACACTCCGGCGTATCGTTGACACCATCGAATAGCGAATACTCGAAGGTGATACGGCGGTTCGTTTTCTGCTCATATGTCCTGCAGGCATCCAGCAGTTCCTGCATGGAATACCTGTTGGCGATGGGCATGATACTCTTTCTGAGAGTATCATTGGGAGCATGCAGAGAAACAGACAGATTCACCTGCATATCAATCTCAGAAAATTGTAACATTTGAGGCACAAGACCGCAAGTTGAGACCGTGATATGACGGGCACCGAGGTTGAGTCCCTTCTCGTCATTTGCAAGATTCAGGAATCCCAGAAGTTCCTCATAGTTATCGAAGGGCTCACCGATTCCCATGACCACGACACTGTGGATACGCTCTCCGGCATATGATCCGGCCAGGAGCACCTGTCCGAGCATCTCTCCGCGGGTAAGTGATCGTCCGAATCCGGCATGCGCCGAAGCGCAGAACCGACAGCCCATCTTGCACCCGGCCTGGGAAGAGATGCAGATCGAAAGCCCGGTCTTATAGCGCATCAGCACTGTCTCGATGCAATGTCCGTCATAGAGGCGGAAGACGAACTTCTGTGTGCCGTCGAGTTTCGAGACAAGATGCTTCTCGATGCTCATGCTCTCAAAGATGAAGTCCTCTTTCAGACCTGCCTTGATCTCCTTTGAAAGATTCGTCATCTTCTCAGGATCGATCACACCTTTACTTAACCAGGAATAGATCTGGACCGCCCGGAACTTGGGCTGGCCCTTTTCTTTTATGTATGCTTCCCACGCGGGAAGGTCGAGATCCAGAATAAACTTCTTATCCATGCTCGTTACGCCTCCTTAGCTTCGCGATAAAAAATCCGTCCATCCCCTCTTCATCCGGAAGGATCGTCATGCACCCTTTCCTGCTCTCTTCTGCTAGTCGTTCGTTTCCTTTCAGCGCATCCGGCAGAAGCGCAAAGAAATTCGCCATTTCAAAATCCGGATGTTCTCTTAGGAAAGATACGACCTGATTCTCATTCTCGTTCGGATTGACCGTGCAAGTACTGTACACCAGATATCCGCCCTTCCTGACACGAAGTGATGCATTTTCGAGGATACTCTTCTGCACCGGCAGAAGCTGCTGCATCTTCTCATATGTCATCGAAAGCCGGATATCGGGTTTTCTGTGAAGAAGTCCGAGTCCGCTACATGGGACATCGCACAGCACCAGATCGTATTCCGGAAGAAGTCTTTCCTTCTCTTCGGAAAGATAGGTACAGTCATAAGGGAAAGTGACGATCGAGGAAAGACCCAGCCGTTCCGCTGTTTTCCCGACCATCTGAAGTCTTACTTCATTGGCATCGAGCGCATCGATATGACCCTGATCGCCCTGAAGTTCCGCCAGATGTGCGGTCTTTCCTCCGGGTGCGCTGCAGGTATCGAGTATATTCCACTGAGGCTCGGGATCGCATATTCTTCCGACAAGCATGGCCGACAGGCTCTGCACGGAGAAATCTCCTTCGGCAAAAGCACTTGTTTCCGAGACATCTCTGCTCTGTTCCGAGATACTTATCGCCTCCGGAAGGATCGGATCTACAGTCGCATGGAGACCATCCTCACCTAGCTTTTCGATAAGTGTCTCTATCTCGGGTACACGGATCCGGTTCGGCCGCAGTGTGACCTTCGGAACCGTAAGATACGCGTCCATGATCTTCTCGGCTTTTTCCCGCCCGTACCACTTGATGAAACATCCGGCGATCTCGCTCTTAAGTGAATAACGCACATCGGCCCTCTTAAGCGGAATGGCTTCAAGCTGTGACTTTCCTTCTTCTGCGAGTCGGCGCAGAACGGCATTCACGAGACGTTCCGTTCCCTTGCCACATACTTCGCGTGTAAGGTCGACCGTGGAAGATACGGCGGCGTAGTCCTTCACGCCATAAGCAAAGAGCACCTGCCACGCCCCCATGCGAAGGCAAGTCCGTACAGGTGCATCTATATCACAGAGCTTTTTCTTGAGATACGGAGCCAGCATGGCATCGATCGTATAGACGCGGGTAACTGTTCCATATACCATCGCCGTCACGAAGGCTCTGTTCTTCTCATCGAGAAAACTGCCGGACAGTTCCTGCTTCAGTACAAGATTGGAATAGCCCTGATTCTCCAGGACTTCGAAAAGACATCGGTATGCCGTGATTCTCGCCTCATCCGGGTTTGATCCCATTACGGCTCATCCTCCATCTTCGCCCCCACTTCGAAGTTATGGGCGCAATCGATCGCTTTCATTCTCTTCCCGGAAGAAGGCTGTAGTTCCAGAAGCAAAATCGGTGCATCTTTACACATGACAGCCAGCGTACCTTTCTTGGCAAAGAGTACTGTTCCCGGTTCCGGTTCGCCGTGATCCCGACGATAGTTCTCCAGTATATCGGACTCTTCCGCAGTACAGGCATCGTAGATCTTGAGTCTTCCGCCCTTCCACATGGTCGAGGCACCCGGCCATGAAGAAAGCGCGTGGATCTGCGCGGAGATCGCCGCACACGGACGGTTCCATGAGATCTTGCCTTCATCTTTTTCGATCGGCGGAGACATCGTTGCTTTCTCGTGATCCTGCGGAACAGGATGAATCGTTCCGTCGATATATCCCGGGATCGTCCGGATCAGAAGATCCGCGCCGGCCACAGCCAGCTGCTCCATAAGTTCAGGTGTATGTACGCGCGGCGTGATCGCCACTTCGGTCTGGGTCAGTATATCACCGGTATCCATACCCGCATCCATCTTCATGATCGTGACACCTGTCTTCGTCTGCAGGTCCATGATCGCACGCTGCACAGGCGCCGCACCACGATACTGTGGAAGCAGGGATCCGTGGACATTCAGGCACCCGTACTTCGGGATGTCGAGCATCGCCTGCGGGAGTATCTTCCCATATGCCGCCGTGATAATGAGATCCGGCTCCACCGCACGGATCTTCTCGAGGGCATCATCCGTGCGAAGAGTGGAAGGCTGCCATACCTCGATACCATGACTCGCGGCCATGACCTTGGCCGGTGGAGGTGTAAGTACCTGCTTTCTTCCGACAGGCTTATCGGGCTGGGTCACACAGAGGACCACTTCATATTTTTCTTCGATCAGACGGGATAATACCGTAGCGGCCAGCTCCGGGGTCCCCATAAAAACAATACGCATAATCAGGATTCTTCTCCGTCCTCTTCCTCTTCTTCCACTTCGACGACCTTGTCGATGAACAATATGCCGTCCAGATGGTCATATTCGTGGCAGATGCAGATCGCCAGAAGTTCGGTCGCTTCAAGATCGAACCAATCACCGTTTCTGTCCTGCGCGCGGACACGGATCCGGGTCGGGCGCTCTACATACCCGTTCTTACCCGGGCAGGAGAGGCATCCTTCCATGAAAAGTGTCGAGCCTTCTCTCTCGTAGATCTCCGGATTGATGAATTCGAGTTTCCCGTGTTCATCACCTACGTCCACCACAAATATACGGCGCAGGATCCCGACCTGGACCGCCGCGATACCGATACCGCGGTTATCGTAGTACATGGTCTCAGCCATATCATCGAGAAGCTGTGCCAGTTTCTCATCGAACTTTTCCACGGGACGGGACTTCTTCCGAAGGATCGGATCTCCATCCACGACGATTTCACGTAATGCCATATTTCCACACTCCTGTTATGTGTAATTTCTATTCTATATGCGTTATGCTCTACTATTTTACCACATCGCGTCTATATCTACCGAGATCGAGAAACCATATCCCGCATATGCCGTCTGAAGCTTGGTAAATCCATCGGATAAAAGGCCTTTATTCTTCGCACGGACGACGATCTGATAGCGGTAACGGTTCATAAGCTTCGGTATACCTGCCGGACAGGGGCCGAGGATAATCATATCCTCTCCCAGACCACTTGCCATCTGGCGAAGCGTATCGGCAACCATACCGGCCTGCATTGCACACATCTCTTCATTTTCATGGGTGACCAGTATTCCTCCGATCGCGCGGAAAGGCGGATAGGAAAGCTGTTCCCGATATGAGATCTCACTTTGATAGAATTTCTCGTAGTCCTGCGTCGCAGCAAATGAATAGATCTCCGACTCCGGAACGACCGTCTGGATAAAGACGTGTCCAGGGATATCTCCTCTTCCTGCTCTTCCGCTGATCTGTGCCAGAAGCTGGAATGCCCGTTCCCTGGCGCGATAGTCACTCTGCCACAGCACGCTGTCCGATCCGAGGATCCCCACGACAGAGACTTTCGGGAAATCATGGCCCTTGGCGATCATCTGTGTGCCGACGAGAATATCTGCTTCGTGATTTCTAAACTTCGTAAGGATCTCTTCATGGGCGCCGCGATAGGAGGTCGTATCCTGATCCATTCGAAGTATCCCGGCTTCAGGAAAATCTTCCTTTGCCCAGTCCTCGAGTTTCTGGATCCCGTCTCCTCGTATCGCAAGATATTCGCTAGTGCAATTCGGGCAGCAGGACGGCATGGGAATGACTTTACCGCAATAGTGGCAGATCAGGAGTTTATGTCGCCCCATCGTCTTGGTGTGAAGTGTCATGGGCACATCACAGTCCGTACAGCGGATCATGTTCCTGCAAGAGGTGCAGTACACATTCTGCGAGAAGCCTCTCCGGTTCAGAAGAAGCATGATCTGTTCGCCACGGGAAAGCGCGGACTTCATGGCCGAATAAAGTTTCCTGCTGAAGATCGAAGTATTGCCCGCATCTTTCTCCTTCTGCATATCGATGATGCTGACCTCGGGAAGCACGGCTCCGCTTACTGCGCGGTTATGAAGTGTCAGAAGTCTGGTATAGCCGTTCACGGCCGCATAGTAAGTCTCGACAGAGGGTGTAGCCGAACCTAGAAGAAGCTTGATCCCGGACTTTCTGGCACGGAATCTGGCAACATCTCTTGCGGAATAGCGAAGAAGTGTATCCGCCTTATAAGACGAATCATGTTCCTCATCGAGAATGATAAGCTGCAGATTACAAACGGGGGCGAATACCGCAGATCTTGCTCCGACAACGATCCGCACCTCCCCTTTCTGGATCATCTTCCAGGAATCATACCGTTCTTTCGCCGTCATCCGGCTGTGAAGGACGGCAACACCTTCCGGGAAGTGGGAGCGGATCCTCGCCACCGTCTGTGGAGTCAGTGAGATCTCCGGCACCAGATACAGTACACTTCCGCCCTGCTTCAGTATTTTCTCCGTGATGCGAAGATAGACTTCCGTCTTCCCACTCCCGGTCACACCGAAGAGCAGGAACTCCTTTTTATCTTCCGACTCGAGTACTTCTTTCACAGCTGCTTCCTGTTCCGGATTGAGCGTCACACTTCCTGTTTCGACACGTGGCAGATCTTCGAAGGGATTTCTCACCTTCGACAGTTCCTCAGCAGAGAACTTCACGGAACGGATCTTCACCAGACCGTTTTTCGCCAGAGTATCGATCGGCGAACGTGAGATCGACAATTCCTGCATAATGTCAGCCAGTGTCATTTCCTCAACATCGAGAAGCCACTCTAGTGCACGGATCTGCTGGATCGAACCGACGGCTTCAGACTCCAGTGCCTCGCGTGCTCTCTCCGGAGATTCGAGCGAGACCACGAGCTGAGATCGTCCGGTTCTTTTCGTGACGAGAGCCGGCACCATCTGGTGCATCGCCGATCCATATGTACATGCATAGCGCTTCACGACGAAATGGAGTATCTGAAGCTGCTCTGCATTCAGCACCGGTTCTTCTTCCACAAGGGAATCGATGGCCTTTAATTTCACCTTGGAATCAGAGGTGTCCGAGATCGACAGGATCAGTGCGACCTCAGCACGGTTCCCTCTTCCAAAAGGCACACGCACATACTGACCGACACAGATCTTATCAGTAAGAGAATCCGGCACCAGGTAATCGAATATTTTATTGGTCTGCCACACGCAATCCCGAAGAACGACTTGTGCCACCATAGTCTTTCTCCTCCTTCGGATCAGCCTTGATTCATCAGGTCAAAAAGATCGATCTGTCTGGACTTCGGAAGCCCTTTCAGAAGCCCCTCTTTCTCGAGTTTCTCCATCGCTGACGGACCCAGATGAGCCCGTAGCTGCAGGTCTTCCTGAGTACTGAACGGACGTTCGTTCCTTGCATTTACGATACCCTCACCCATCGATGTACTGATGGATTCAATGACATTAAACGGCGGCAGGATCTTCCCTTTTTCGAGCTTGATAAACTTTACGGCGTCCGATTTATAAAGATCATACGGGACGAACTCGATACCGCGCAGATACATCTCTTCCACGAGTTCGCAGAGATAGTAGAGTGCTTTTTCATTCGGTTTTCTCTTCGAAAGACCATCTCCGAGTGCTTCACGCTTGGCCGTTACGAACTGTGTGCCTTTGCACAGCAGATCTCCGTCAAATTCATCGGCGCGGATCGTGAAGAATGCGCAGTAGTATTCCTCCGGGTAGTTGACCTTGTACCACGCGATACGCATGGCCGAGATCGCATATGCGGCGGCGTGCGCCTTCGGGAACATGTACTTGATCTTCTTACATGAATCGATATACCAGTCCGGCACATTGTTCTGTCTCATGATTGCTTCATGTTCCGGCGTGAGTCCCTTTCCTTTTCTGACCTTCTCCATGATCTGGAAGGCGTCCGCATTGGGTACGTTCCAGTAGATCAGCTGCGTCATGATACTGTCACGGCAGCCGATAACGGTATTAAGTGTACAGATACCGTCACGGATGAGATCCTGTGCGTTACCGTTCCATACATCCGTACCATGGGAAAGACCCATAAGCTGTACGAGGTCGTAGAACTGCGAAGGCTGTGTCTCCTTGATCATATCTCGCGCCATTCTCGTACCAAGCTCCGGAAGCCCGAGCGTCGCCGCCCCTGCCGGAGAAGTACCGTCCGGGATGCCGAGCGCCTCTGTCGAGGTAAAGAGTGACATGACCTTCGGGTCCGGGATCGGAATATCGTGACAGTTCACGCCGGTCAGGTCCTCGAGCATACGGATCATCGTCGGGTCATCGTGACCAAGGATATCGAGCTTGAGGATCGTATCGTGCAGCGCGTTGAAATCGTAGTGTGTCGTGATGATGCCACAGTCGAGTTTATTCGCCGGATGCTGTACCGGAGTAAACTCATAGATATCCATCTCCTTCGGGAGAACGACGATACCACCCGGATGCTGTCCGGTCGTTCTCTTGACGCCGACGAGACCTGTGGCTCTTCGGTTGATCTCGGCATTTGTCAGGGTCTCGCCGCGGATCTCTGAGCAGTTCTTGATGAGTGCGATGGCATTCTTCTCAGCATAACACCCGATCGTACCGGCGCGGAATGTGTGATGACTTCCGAAGAGTTCTTCGACATACTTATGGGCGCGGGGCTGATACTCACCGGAGAAATTGAGGTCGATATCCGGCTGCTTATCGCCCTTGAATCCGAGGAACGTCTCGAAAGGGATATCCTGGCCGTCGGAGATCATCATGGTACCGCACTTCGGACAAGGTTCGATTGGAAGATCGTATCCGGATCCATAGGTACCGGTCAGATCAAAAGCCGAGTATTTACACTTCGGACAGCGACGGTGCGGAGCGAGCGGATTGACCTCGGAGATACCCGAGAACGTCGCGACCAGAGACGATCCGACCGAACCACGCGAGCCTACGATATAGCCGTCCGAGTTGGACTTGTTTACGAGCTTATAAGCGATGTAGTACATGATCGAATAGCCGTTACCGATAATACTATTCAGTTCTTTTTCCACACGGGCCGACACGATCTCCGGTACTTCTCCCTCATGTTCATACATCTCATGCATGGTCTTATATACGATCTCACGAAGATCGTCCGGTGCGGACTTGATGACCGGCGGATAAGTACCATCCGGGAACGGCTTGATGTCCGAGCGGATCTTCTCGGTAATACGTCTCGGATTATAGATCACGACTTCTTCACAGCGCTCCTGTCCCAGATACGAGAACTCCTCGAGCATCTCGTCCGTGGTACGGAAATACAGATCACTCTGCAGTTCCGCGTCTTTAAAGCCCATATCCATGAGCATGTACTTACGGAACTCCCCATCCTTCTTCTCGAGGAAGTGGGCGTCCGTCGTCGCACAGCAGGGCTTGCCGTAAACAAGCGACAATCTGTCGATGATCACATTGATGTTGACCAGGTCTTCCTTCGTGTGAAGACCGGACTCCTCATCACGAAGATAGAATTCATTATTGCAGATCGGCTGGATCTCGAAGTAATCATAAAGGCGGATCATTCTCTTGAAGGATTTATCCTCAGTCAGGAATGCGACGGTCCTGTCAACATCGTTTCCGTTATTGACATAGGCTTCGTGTACTGTCCGGAATATCTGTCCGCGTTCACAAGCTCCGCCTACGATGATACCGGCGCTTAAGTACATCACTTCGGACTTCGGGATACGCGGACGCATGCTGAAGTACTCGGTATGTCCTTCCGAGACCATGCGGTAGAGGTTATAAAGTCCGAGGGTATCCTTCACCAGGAAAATAATATGGTACGATGGCGTCTTTCTCTTCGTGATCTCTTCTTTCGGAAGAAGTCCTACATGCCGGTTCATCTGCTGACAGGATGTAAATGCAAAGTCTGAGATACAGCGAAGGAGGATCTTCGCGCTGGCTCGGGCATCATCCATCGCACGATGGTGATTCCCGATATCGATCCCGAGATAGGCGCAGGCATCGACAAGGCCGTGCTTCTCCATCTCCGGATAAAGGTACGTCACTGCCGAGACTGTATCGATTTCCGACTGGTAGAACTTCACACGGTACGGGTGATGTTTCTCTTCATCGAGCTGTTCGATATCGATCATGAATCCGGCTTCGCGGATGAATCCCATGTCAAAGAAGATGTTATGTCCGACGAGCACGTCACTGTCCTTAAGGAAAGCCGCAAGCTGCGTCACCGCGTCAAAAGGCGCCGGCGCATCGGCAATCATCTCTTCGGTGATTCCGGTCAGTTCTAAGGCTTTATCCGGGATCTCTTTACCCGGATTGACCATGGTCGTGAAGACATCCGTCTCCTGATACTCCCCGTTTTCATCTTTGGTATACCGGATCGCGGCGATCTCGAGAAGCCCTTCACATGTGCAGTCGAGGCCCGTCGTTTCTACATCGATTGCCACAAAGGAGTCAAGGGAAATATCTTCCTCCGGCACGTGATATGCGATACAGTTTCCATCATCGACCAGATAGCCCTCCATGCCGAAGATCAGCTTGAAGTCCGGATTCTCTCCGCTCTTTTTGCAGTCCTTGTACGCACTGTAGGCATCGTTAAAACCCTGAACCACACCGTGATCCGTGATCGCACAGGCCGGATGCCCCATCTTAAATGCCGTCTTAATGAGATCCTTCGGCTCGATGACCGCATCTTTCTCACTCATCTTGGTATGGGCATGCAGCTCGATTCTTTTGACCTCGGCGAGATCTTTCCTCTTCTTGGGCGGTTCTGCCGTATAGAAACCACGGGCGGAGGCAACGATCTGCCGGTCATAGGAATTGACCTGGACCTGCGTGTAGATGCCGATATAGCCACCCTTTCCATACATCTTATTGAGGACATCCGCATCCTTCGCAGAGGGAAAAGCCACACACTCGATACTGTACGAAGCATCGGTCAGATAGAACTTAAAGAGCACCAGGTTCTTGTTTTTTCCGACGAGACGCTGCCCGTCCAGAAGCTTGATCTCCCCTTCCAGGCGGACAAATTGTTCCGAAGTAAGAGAGCCGTCCTCGACCTTATCGATCGCATCCCGGATCTTATAACGCTTGACGCCCATGTCGATCAGGCCCCAGATTCTCTTTTCATTGTCAGGAGAGGAAACGACGTGTTTCTTCGGCGCAGATCCGGAACTGAGCTTCTTCTCTTTCTTGATCGTGTCTTTCTCGACCGCAGACTTATATTCCCAGGAATTCTTATCAAGATCTGCGCTCTCAGTCTTCTCGGGTTTCTCCTTCTTCACGCCCTTCTTCTTCGATCCGGATTCCTCCTTATCCGAAGACATGGCATCTCCGAGAGACTGCTTCGCCATCTTTCTTGCACGTTCCCTCATCTGATTGAGGAAAAAATCCGGATCGGCAAGATCATCATTTTGTTTCTCGAATGTGATGATCGTCTCCCAGTCATTCTCCAGATAGGACGACATGAATCCGTTCAGGAAAAGAACAACGGAATCCTTCTCTTCCTTCGGGATTTCTTCATTGAGAATAATACGGAATTCCTTACTGTCTCCACAGATTCTCTCGATATTTCTTCCGAAGCTGGTCTTCTGCTTCATGACCCAGCAAGCCCAGTTCAAGGCTGCAGGAATCGAGCGGACTCCGGCTTCACTTCCCATGTTATCGATATACAACCGGACATGAGAAAGACAGAGCGCTCTTTTGAGATTCTGCTCCATGTTGATCAAGGCCTGCTCATCGGCAACCGGCGCAGTAAGACTAAGGGAAATCTCTATTCCAGAAGAATTCTCACTTACGCGCACCGCATTCACGTCACCAGGTACAGCTAAGGCTGCCTTCGCCAGATTTTCATCCGGAGAAGCCTGTCTGACAAACTCGTACAAAGTCATCTTTTATCGTATCCTTCCATTGACCTTTAGAAGTCAACCGTTCTTGGCACTATTCATTTCCTCGATGGTTCGGATCAGTTCATCCACGGCCCGGTCTTTCGGGACTTTCCCGATCGGTTCGCCTTTGCGGAACAGCAGAAATTCATCTACTCCTCCGGCGATGCCGACGTCTGCTTCTCTGGCCTCTCCCGGACCGTTTACCGCACATCCCATCACGGCTACAGTCATATCATAAGGAAGATCCCGGATCCGGCTCTCGACCTCTTTCGCGACCTCAATAAGCGGCACCATCGTACGGCCGCATGTCGGACACGAAACCAGTCTCATACCGCCCTTGCGCAATCCCAGTGCGCGAAGGATCGAGATCGCGGCGTAGACTTCCTCTTTCGGCTCATCCGTGAGACTGACACGGATGGTATCACCGATTCCCTCTGAGAGCAGTGCACCGATCCCGACACTACTCCTGATGATTCCTTCCCGAAGTGTTCCGGCCTCCGTTACACCGACATGGAAAGGATACGGGACCTGATCGCGAAGTCTCTTATAGCTCTCTATGGTCAGTAGCGGATCCGAGGACTTCATGCTGACCACGATATTCTCAAAACCGCACTGCTCCAGAATCTGTATGGAAGATCTGGCACTCGCGGAAAGAGAATCCGCATTTACTCCTCCATACTTGACGAGCATATCCTTCCCGATCGATCCGGAATTCACGCCCACACGAATCGGGATATTCCGCTCTTTGGCCATATTGGCTACAGCCTGTACCCGATCGATCCCGCCGATATTACCGGGATTGATGCGGATCTTCGCCGCGCCGTTTCTCATGGCTTCGAGCGCCAGACGATAGTCAAAATGTATATCTGCGACCACAGGGATCGGACTTCTCTTCGTAATCTCCGAGATCGCCTCAGCGGCCTCCATATTGAGTACGGCCACACGGGTAATATCACAGCCACAGGCGGCCAGTTCCTCGATCTGTCTTACGGTGGAATCCACATCTCTTGTATCCGTATTATTCATGGACTGGATCGCGACAGGCGCATCGCCTCCGACAGGAACGTCTCCGACATATACTTTTCTCGTCTCGTAACGATGAATCATCTTCCGTCACCTCGTAAGTCTCATAATATCTGATACCAGTGCAAATATCACAAGTGATATGATCGCGATAAAACCGATCACGTTGATGATCTGCTCGGCTTTACGCGACAGTTTCTTTCCTCTGACCATCTCTACGACAGTCAGTACGATCGCATTGCCATCGAGTCCCGGGATAGGCAGCATGTTGGTAAAGGCCAGTCCGGTCGATATTCCGCCGGCCAGGATCAGAAGCATCTCTGTCTTCTCCGAGCTCTCTACCTTCGGCGCATCGACCACTTCTGACACGACAGAAGCGATACCCACGGGTCCGGAAACGACATCATAAGCAGGGACCTTCCCGGCAAATACCTGCGCTAAGGAATCGATGGAGATCCGGACAAAGGAGATCGGGAACACGAGTGCCTCACGGAAACACTCCATAAAGCCCTTCCCGTCCTGAAGATAGATGCCGCGAAGATTGGAGCTCTTGACCATGATCGCCTTCATCTCGATAGTCTCTTCTTGACCGTCACGGATCAGTTTTATGGTCAGCGGCTGTCCGCCGGATTCACGTACGACATTCGTGATCTCATCTGAAGAAACAGCAACATCATTGACCGAGAGGATCGAATCCCCTTCTTTGATCATCGGATTGCCGTTATTCTGCTGCGGATCCACATAGGTCACCTTCCAGCCTCCGTTTTCATCGAGGTCGGCATAATGGGTGATCCCGAGCATGTACTGGTCCGTGATCTCCGGGACTAACTGCACTTCGTATTTCTCTCCGGTCTTTGCCGACTTCATCTCAAGCTCGATCGAATCGACATTACTGACCTGGCTTAAGTAATACGAGAGATCCATCTGGCAGAATACCTTCTGTCCGTTCATCTTGAGGATCGTATCTCCAGACTCGATCCTTGTCGACGCCACCTGTGTCCCGGGAACGATGACATCCTGATGCAGTGCCAGGAACCCGAAGTTTGAGAAACAGATCATGAAGATGATCACACCCAGTACGACGTTCATAAAAGGGCCGGCCAGCGATACGAGAAGACGCTTCCATCTGGCCTGGTTGATGAGATTTTCCGGATTATCATCAAGAAGTTCACCGGTCTCTTCGTCTATATCCGAGAATCGTACATAGGCTCCGAGGGGGATCATGCGGATATAATACTCGATATCGTTCCGCTTCCAGGAGAACAGCTTCGGTCCTACGAAGATCGACAGCTCATAGACCTTGATCTTCAGAAGTCTCGCCACGATAAAGTGACCAAGTTCATGAACGGCCGCCAGAATTCCGAGTCCCAATATGCATATGATGATACTAAGAGGAGACATATCCCGGAACCCGACCTCACTTTCTCATTTCTGCAGCTGCCGCTCTTGCCCATGCATCTACGGCAAAGATATCATCAAGCGAAGGCGTCGTGATCACGCCCTCCGCTTCGTGTTTTTCCATAACGGCCTCGACAGTCTTCTCGATATCGAGGAATGAAGCACGCCCGGAAAGGAAATCCGCAACAACAACTTCGTTTGCCGCATTCATCGCAACAGGCAGTGTCCCGCCCTTACGTCCGGCATAGTACGCCATATCCACGAGGCGGAAGACATTCCGGTCTACTCTCTCAAAGGTCAGATTACAGGCCTTTTCATCAAAGGGAGAAAAGGGTCTGCAGATACACTCGCTTCGTGCCGGATACATGAGCGCGACCTGGATCGGCATCATCATGTTCGGAAAGCCCATCTGACCGAGGACAGATCCATCCGACAGTTCGATCATCGAGTGCACGATGCTCTGCGGATGCACGACCACTTCGATACTGTCGACCGGCACGTCAAAGAGCCAGGAAGCCTCGATGATCTCGAGTCCCTTATTCATCATGCTAGCTGAGTCGATCGTAATCTTGCCGCCCATTTTCCATGTCGGATGGGCAAGGGCTGCCTCAAGCGTAACCTTCTCGAGCTGTTCACGGCTGTATCCACGGAACGGGCCGCCTGACGCCGTAAGTAGGATCCGCTTCAGAGATTTCTCCGGCTGACCCGTGAGACACTGCCAGATCGCAGAGTGCTCGGAGTCCACAGGCAGGAGCGCGACATTCTTTTCTCGTATCAGAGGCATCACGACGGAACCGCCGGATACCAGAGTTTCCTTATTCGCCAGTGCGATATCTTTTCCTTCACGGATCGCCGCGACGACCGAAGGAAGCCCCCGCATGCCGACCATCGCCGCAACGACGCAGTCCACCTCGGGAAGTGTCGCACATGCGATATTTCCTTCATCTGCGCAGAGCACTTCGACAAAAGTATCGGAAGGGAGCATCGAAAGCAGTTCCTTCCTCTTTTCATCAGTAGATACGCTGACGTAAGAAGGAGCGAACTCTTTGATCTGCTCGGCAAGAAGAGAGATATTCCCACCGCAGGTCAGCGCGACCACACGAAACTCCTTCGGGAAATGACGTACGACTTCCAGTGTCTGTGTACCGATCGAACCGGTCGATCCTAAGATGCAGAGACTTCTCATGCGCCACCTCCCCAATGGATCACAAATGCGAGACCCAAAGCCACAGGAAGCGTGAAAAATGCACTATCAAAGCGGTCCATGATTCCACCGTGTCCGGGCATGAGATTGCCGAAGTCCTTGATCCCGACCAGTCTCTTGATGCTCGAGGCCATCCAGTCACCGAGCTGGGAAACGCAGGAGAGGATGAATCCGAAAACGGCAGCCAGCGTGACATAAAGCGGGAAAGACATCTTTACTTCGATGACATCCTTAATCACGAACGCGAAGAACAGCGCAATCAGGAGCGACGTAAAGAGTGCGCCACCGATGCAGCCTTCCCAGGTCTTCTTCGGACTGATGTGCGGGACGATCTTCGTCTTGCCGAAGAAGGAACCGCTGAAATAGGCAAATGTATCCGATATCCATGGTGCGAAGAGCCCGATGACCACGAAGAACCAGCCGTTCGGGATGAGATACATCATGACATGGGTGCACGCGATCGGGAAAGTAATATACACCACGATCAGAGACGACGCAAATCCAGAGCGGATCGCTTCGGGGTGTTCCTTAACAAGAGGAGGGATCATCGTCGTGATGAAGCAGTATAGCAAGGTCACGAGCGCATAGAGTGTGAAGCCCTGAGACGCCGTGCCCTTAAACGCCCATATCGCCAGTGGAAGATAGCTCAGGAAGCCGCCAATGACCGTAACCACAGACGACATTTCCTTCTCGGTCTCCTGTGCGGCTTTGATCATCTCGTAGAGCGCAAAACAGGTTACGATCATCGTGAATACCAGCAAGATAGGCGGCACATAATACGCCGGTATCACCAGTGCCAGTACGGCCACGGTAAATATGGTGCCTGTTATGATTCTCTGCTTCATGTGTTACTCTTCATCCTTCTTTTCTTTCGAAAGCCCGCCGAAACGACGGTCTCTTCTGGTATAAGCGATCAGCGCATCGGTCAGTTCCTTCATGCCGAAGTCCGGCCACAGTACATCCGAGAACCACAGCTCGGAGTATGCACCCTCCCAGACGAGGAAATTCGATGTTCTCTCTTCTCCGCTCGGTCGGATGATCAGATCCGGATCCGGTACATCCGGCAGATACAGATTCTGCGCGAAAAGTTCTTCCGAGATATCCTCGCTTCGGATCGCCCCGGCCTTGACCTTCTCCGCGAGTTTCTGCGCGGCCTGCACGATCTCTCTTCGGCCCCCGTAGTTAAAGGCCACGATCAGTGTCATCTTATCTCTATGCTTACTGCCTTCTTCCGCACGCTTACAGACCGTCTGGATATTCTCAGGAAGTGAAGCGATATCTCCGGTAAAGCGGACGCGGATCCCTTCCGCTTCGAGCTCCGGATCATATCTGTCGAAATACTCCACGAAGAGCTCCATAAGTGTATGGACTTCGCTCTCGGGCCGTGACCAGTTCTCGGTCGAGAAGGCATAGACGGTCACATACTTGATGCCGTAGTGACCGCAGTTCTTACACAGTGTCTTGAGGTTGTCCGCTCCGGCACGATGTCCGGCGGATCTCGGAAGCATACGCTTCTTCGCCCACCTTCCGTTGCCATCCATGATGACCGCAAGATGAGTCGGAATCTTCAGCTCGGACGGATCCACCTCTGCCGATTTTCTCTTTGAAAAAAGCGAGAACTTCGATTCTTCTGCTTTCATGTCCTTCTCCCAAAAAAGAGGGTGTCCCCTGTCATGTTTGAGTCCGAGACACCCCTGATATATAAAGCCGGACCGTCGGATCAGATCTCCATGAGATCCTTTTCCTTAGCTTCACAGCACTTGTCTACTTCCTTGACATAGCGGTCGGTCAATTTCTGCATCTGCTCTTCAAAATCAGCCAGATCGTCCTCTGTTATCTCCTTCTTCTTGTGAAGTCCGCGATACTTATCGATGGCTTCACGACGGATGTTTCGGATGGCAACCTTGGCCTCTTCACCATACTTCATGACGCTCTTGACCAGATCCTTACGACGTTCCTCGGTAAGGATCGGGAAAGCAAGGCGGATCGTCTTACCATCATTACTCGGGTTGATGCCGAGATCCGAGGCCTGGATCGCCTTCTCGATCTCACGGAGCATGGACGGATCCCACGGAGTCAGGGTAATCATTCTCGGTTCCGGAACCTGGATATTCGCTACTGCATTGAGCTGAGACTGTGTGCCGTAATAATCGACCGTGATGCGGTCGAGGACATGCGGATTGGCACGACCGGCGCGGATCGCATTGAAGTTCTCCTGAAGGTTCGTGATGGTCTTCTTCATACGCTCTTCATACTGGGCGTATACTTCTTTCGTGATTTCCTGCATTGGCATAGTTCATACCTCCTTCAATCTTGAAAATACGATCAGCAGACGATCGTTCCTATATCTTCGCCCAAGACGACTCGGACGATGTTTCCGGGTTCTTCCATGGAGAATACCATGATCTTCGTATTGTTATCTCTGCAAAGTGCCGCGGCAGTCGCATCCATGACCTTGAGATTCTTTGCCAGAACTTCATCATGAGAGATGGTCTTATACTTTACGGCATCCGGATACTTGTGCGGATCCTTGTCATAGACACCATCTACCATCGTAGCCTTACAGAAGATATCCGCCTCGATCTCCGTAGCACGGAGAGCCGCGCCTGTATCGGTACTGAAGAACGGATTACCTGTACCGCAGGCGAAGATGACGATTCTCTTCTTCTCGAGGTGGCGTACGGCACGCTTTCTGATATACGGTTCCGCCATCTGACGGACATCCACTGCCGACATCACTCGGGTGATGGCACCGGCCTGCTCAAGTGCATCCGAGATCGCCAGGGCATTCATAAGAGTCGCCAGCATACCCATGTGATCTGCCGTCACTCGATCCATATTCTCGCTGGATCTTCCTCTCCAGAAGTTTCCTCCACCGACCACTACGGCAACCTCAACGCCCAGATCAGCCACTTTCTTGATCTCAGAACAGATCTTCTGTACGGTTTCGTCGTCGATACCTACCTTCTTCTCGCCGGCCAGCGCTTCTCCGCTGATCTTAAGAAGAATTCTCTTATAGACAGGCTCACTCATACCTTTTCCTCCACTGTTTCCTATTTAGAAATAATTGTATCGTTAATTCCAAAATCTGAAAAGACAAAAGACCGATTTTTTCGAATTTAATCTTTTCTTTCGTAGTCATTCATATAGCACTCGCGAAAACGTCCGGAGAAGGAGGGTTCCACGCCTGCATTCAGAAGATGTGAGCAGTCACCGAACGAGAGCATCCGGAACTGTGCGATTCCTTCTCTTCTCTCCTCCGTTACGATCGTCGTGACAGATGTCGGAGCGGCCATCATGGCATGCCACATGACGAACGGGGAAAGATTCAGAAGATAGGACATAAGCACCGCTTCCAGACCGAAGTGGCAGAACAGCACGATCGTATCGTTATTCGGTCTTACCGCACGGAACCACTTTCCTTCCTTCTGATAACCGTGTTTTCTGAGAAGTTTATCAAACTCGGCATACACCCAGTCCCGTTCTTCACGGACATGTGCCTCTTTCAGTGCCGGATAGTCCGGCCACTTCTCAAAGTCAAAGGCATCGGGCATCTGCATCCAGTCTCCGGGGACCCAGTCCCAGGCAACTCCGAGTTTTTCGGGGCGCCTGACCTTCGGCGCGAACTCACGGAGCCATTCCAGTTCTTCCGCTTCCATCCCCATTTTCGCAAGGCAGGGCGCCGCCGTCTGCTGCGCGCGGCCCAGCGGAGAGCAGTAGCAGGCATCGGCCTTGACATTCTTCATCCGCTCGGAGAGAAGCTCGACTTCCCGTTTTCCTTCCTCGGTCAGAGCGTCATTCTCGTAGTCCGGGTCGCCGTGGCGCACGATCAGAATCTTCATAACGTGGGATCCTCATTTCCTTGTTCATTTCATCGGATACTATTGTATCAGATAACCTCTCAAGGAAAAGACTTGACTATAAGAAAAAGGGACAGTCTCGATCGACTGTCCCTTCATTAGAAACTCTTTTATATCAAGGATTACTTGATCTGCTTCATAACTTCTTCAGCGAAGTTCTCTTCCTTCTTAGCGAGGCCCTCACCCATTTCGAAGCGGGTAAAGCGACGGATGGTGATGTTCTGACCCAGAGCAGAAGATCTTTCCTTCGTGTATGTAGCGATGGACTTGGAATCATCCTTAACGAATTCCTGCTCTACGAGGCAGTTCTCCTTGTAGAACTTCTCGATGTTACCCGGAAGGATTCTCTCTCTGATAATCTTCTCCGGCTTACCTTCGTTAAGATTCTTGTTGATGATGATCTCTGTTTCCTTTTCGATCTCAGCAGCCGGAACATCCTCACGTGTGAGCCACTTCGGATTAGCAGCAGCGATCTGCATAGCGATATCCTTTGCAAAATCAGCGAACTCGGAGTTAGCGATAACGGAATCATCTTCTGTAGCGAGATCAACGAATACACCGATCTTGCCCCCCATGTGGATGTAAGAAGCAACAGCACCGTTGCCTTCTACTTCGTATACGACGAATCTTCTGATAGAAGTATTCTCTCCGATATCAGCGATCGCTTCCTTCTGGAAGAGCTCTACTGTCTTGGACTCATCATTGAAGAGGGTCTGAGCCATAAGATCTTCAACAGAAGCCGGCTTCTTAGCAAGAATGTGTGTAGCAACAGTATCAGCGAAAGCCTTGAACTTATCTGTGTTAGCAGCGAAGTCTGTCTCGATGTTGATCTCAACGAGAACACCGGACTTCTTGTCGTCAGCGATCTTAGCGATTACTGCGCCCTCAGCAGCGATTCTAGCGGACTTCTTCTCAGCCTTAGCGATACCCTTCTCACGAAGCCATGCCACTGCCTTCTCGATATCTCCATCAGACTCCTGAAGAGCTCTTTTACAATCCATAATACCGGAACCTGTCATGTCGCGAAGTTCCTTGACCTGTGCAGCACTAATGTCAGCCATAGTTATATCCTCCAATTAATGATTTAGTTAATAACTTGTTTGAACTTTCCCGTAAGTGAGAATTAAGCCTCAGCCGGAGCTTCCTCTGCCGGAGCCGCCTCAACGACTTCCTCCGAAGCCTCAGCAACCTCAGCATCCTCAGCCGGAACGTCGAGCTGCTCGCCCTGACGGCCTTCGAGAACCGCATCAGCCATGTGACCTGCGATGAGCTTAACCGCACGGATCGCGTCATCGTTACCCGGGATAACGTAGTCTACTTCTTCCGGATCGCAGTTGGTATCAACGATAGCCACTACCGGGATGCCCAGACGGCGAGCTTCTGCAACAGCCAGGTGCTCCTTCTTTGTATCAACAACAAAGAGGCAAGCCGGCAGTCTCTTCATGCCCTGGATACCACCGAGGTTCTTGTCGAGCTTTTCCATCTCGAGCTTGAGCTTAGCAACTTCCTTCTTCGTACGAAGATCGAAGGAACCGTCCTCGGACATGGTCTTCAGCTCAGCCAGGCGAGCGAGACGCTTTTCGATTGTCTTAAAGTTTGTGAGAGTACCACCGAGCCAGCGGTTGTTGATGTAGAACATGTTGCAGCGAACTGCTTCTTCCGCGATGGAATCCTGAGCCTGCTTCTTAGTACCAACGAAAAGGATGTTTCCGCCGTCAGCAGCGATAGAACGAACGAAGTCATAAGCCTCTTCGGTCTTCTTTACAGTCTTCTGAAGGTCGATGATGTGGATGTTGTTACGCTCCGTGAAGATATACTCCGCCATCTTCGGGTTCCAACGGCGTGTCTGGTGACCAAAGTGTACACCTGCTTCAAGAAGCTGCTTCATAGAAATAGTTGACATAAAAAATCCTCCT
>JAFZVE010000019.1 GCA_017617995.1 Clostridiales bacterium | reverse complement strand
TTAACGTTACGAACGTTCGGCTGCTGCTGTGTCAACGCACGACGGGAAACCTGTGAACGCGTGATGCTGATCTTTCTGCCGAAATGAGTATCTTTCTGACAGATCTCACACTTTGCCATGTAAACACCTCCTATGTGCTATAAATACGCGACCTGAATTACGCGCGAACAAAATGATATCACAGAATTTACCCGTGCGCAATAGATTTTACGATTTTTCTGAAGGTTTCACTTCAGCGGCTCCGGACTTACTGGTTAGAGCGGCTCCGGCATGCAGGAAAGCGATCGCGTGAGTCGGGCATCCATTCACGCATGCATCGCAGTGGATACACTTGCTCTGATCGATGACGGCCAGGGATTCGCGCATCGAGATGGCACCCTGCGGACAGGATCTCACACACTTCTGGCAGCCGATGCAGCCGATACTGCAGTTCTTTCTCGTTCTGGCACCCGGCCACTCATTCTGGCAACGTACGGCGACGGTTGCCGTAACTGGCATGAGCTCGAGAAGCTTCTTCGGACAGACTTTGACGCACTGGCCGCAACCGTGACAGAGAGCACGGTCGACGGAAACGATGCCGTCTTTGAGCTTCAACGCGCCAAAAGCACATACGGCTGTACAGTCACCGAAGCCCAGACATCCGAAAGTGCAGGAGTTCGGTCCGCCGAGGAGACCCGCCGCCGCATGGCAGCTGCTGGTCCCGAGGTAGACATATCTTTTACTGGTCTGTTCACAGGTGCCCTGACAGCGCAGTACCGCGACCTTCTTTTCCGGGATCGCGGCTTCTTTGCCGAGGATCTGTGCGATCTCTCGCGCGCAGTCCACGCCGCCGACGGCGCAGAGCGCGGTATTCTGACCGTTCTTGGAGAGATAATCCGCATAGCCTTCACATCCGGCAAATCCGCAGCCGCCGCAGTTCGCACCCGGCAGTGCCTCGAGGATCTTCTCCTTGGTTTCGTTCTTTTCTACGGCAAAAGCTCTGGAGACGAGCACGATCAGTACTCCCAGAAGGAGTGCGATCCCCAGCATGATGCCGGTAGGTATAAGTATGTTTGCTAATGTCTGAGGCATAGTCACTTAACCTCCAAACAGATTCTCAACCAGGCCCTTAAAGCCGAGGAAGGAGACCGCGACCAGAGAAGCGGAGATCAGCGTGATCGGCAGACCCTTCAGTGCTTCCGGAACATCGGCCTTATCGATACGGGAACGGACTCCGGAGAAGAGGAACAGCGAGAGGGTGAAACCGATACCGGCGCCCAGTGCATTGACCATCGACTCGGCGAAGGTGTAATTCTGGTTGATGTTGAGGATCGTCACGCCCAGTACGGCACAGTTGGTGGTGATGAGCGGAAGATAGATGCCGAGCGCCTTATGAAGCGGCGGCATGGACTTCTTCATGATCATTTCGATCATCTGAACGAGAGCGGCGATAACGAGAATGAATACCAGAGTCTGGAGATATCCGAGTTTCAGAGGGTTAAGAAGCAGATGCTGGATCGGCCAGGTGATCGCGGAGGCGACCAGCATGACGCATACGACGGCACCGGACATACCCATCGCGGTCTTTAAGTTCTTCGATACACCGAGGAACGAGCAGATACCCATGAACTTCGAAAGAACGAAGTTATCAACGAGGATCGCGGAGAAGATGATGATCAGAAATTCTTTGGTCATGGTTTACTCCTCCTTTCCCTTACAGAGATTGCAGCCGGCGCAGGACAGGCAGTCACTGCTGCTCGAAGTGCCGCACGGGGACGGTTCCTTCGACGAGGTGTGCTTCTCCTGCTTCTTCATGATGATCTGCACCAGGCAGATGCAGATGCCGAAGACGAAGAATCCTCCCGGCGGCAGCATGAAGAACATCATGGGCTCGAAGACCGTGCCGAAGAGCGGGAGCTGCATATCGAAGAATGTACCGCATCCAAGGATCTCACGGATGGTGCCCATGAGCAGAAGCGCCAGCGTGAAGCCCGTGCCCATCGAAAATCCGTCGAGGATACTCGGCAGGACCTTCTGCTTACTTGCGAATGTCTCCGCGCGGGCCAGAAGGATGCAGTTTACTACGATCAGAGGGATGTAGATGCCGAGCGACTCATTGAGCGCCGGAAGGTAAGCGGAGATCGTCATCTGTACGATAGTGACGAACGTCGCGATGATCGTGATGAAGGCCGGGATACGGACCTTGTTCGGGATGACATTACGTAGAAGTGAGATGATTGCTTCCGATGCCGTCAGCACGAAAAGCACTGCCAACCCCATGAAAAGCGAGGACTTCGCGGAGATCGTGACGGCCAGGAGCGGGCAGGTACCGAGGACCAGACGGAGAGCCGGGTTCTCGAAAAGGACACCGTTTAGGAAGATATACTTCGGCGTATATTTGCTCTTTTTCTCGGCAAGACGCTCATCCGGTGAACGGTAGGTGACATCTTTCATCTTCGTATCACTCATAGAATCAGCCCCCTTTCTTTAAACAACAGATAGGCTTCCCGGGCATTATTGATGCAGCCGGTCGCCGCACGGGAGGATATGGTCGCACCGGAAACGGCGGAGACGTCCTTATTCAGTACGATCTCCGAATCGGTAGAAAGACCGGTGAATCCGTCAAGGAACGGGCGGCCTTCGACTTCTTTTCCGAGCTTCGGTGTATCCGAGGCGGCGGTGGCGATGACCATGACGATATTTCCGTCTGCGCTGATGCCTGTGGTCGTGACGATCTTGCCGGCATAGCCGAACCCGGAGTTGACGAAGATATATCCGAGCAGAGTACCGTCCGCAGTATATGCTGTATATACCTCATCCGGAGCGATCCCCTTATTCGTAAGCTCTGTTGCGATCGTATCCGAATACTGGAAGGTCTCGAAAGAACGTGCTTCCGGGAAGATGGTGAGCTTTCTCTCCTGCGCGCCTTCTTCCTCCTGCTTGGCGATGGCATCCTTCGTCATGGAATAGGTTCCTGCCAGAAGGAAGACACAGATGCCGCAGATGAGGGCGAGGATCAGAGCGGGGAGAAGGTCTTTGAATTTAAACTTTTGCATTTTCCTTCACCTCCCCGAATGGTTTGCCCATCGTCCAGTCATCGATATGCGGAGTCAGGATATTCATCAGAATGATCGAGAATGAGACGCCCTCGGACATGTTGCCGTAGTAGCGGATGAGAAACGTCAGGATGCCGCAGCCCATACCGAAGAGAAGCTTTCCTTTGGTGGTGAGCGGCGAGGTGACGTAGTCGGTTGCCATGAAGAATGCACCGAGGATCAGACCGCCCGACAGGAGCATGTAGAGGCTCTCGTGGAAGAGATCGGCCCAGTCCTGCGAGGTGAGAAGATCGCCGGAGAAATTGAATACGTTCGTATGCCCGAAGAAGAATACCAGCAGGAAGAACGTGCCGATATAGGCCATCGGGATCCACGGACGGATGACGTGGCGGACCATGAGGTAGACAGCACCGATCAGGAGCGCCAGGATACAGACTTCACCGATACATCCTGCCTTGTCACCGATAAAGAGCGACCAGAGCGAAGGTGCATCCGGTGCCTTTAACTGCGTAAGCGGAGTGGCGGAAGAGACTGCATCCACGGACTTGAAACTGTACCATTCTCCGACGCGTACGACCCAGGAGGTCATGGCCTTCGGGAAGGCGATCACCATGAAGATACGTGCCGCGATGGCGGGATTTACGAAGTTGTTACCGATTCCACCGAACATCTGCTTGACGACAACGATGGCAAAAGCGGCACCGATAACGACCATGTAGATTGGGATCGAGACCGGAAGATTCATGGCAAGAAGAAGTCCGGTCACGACTGCCGAGAGATCCGAGATCGTATTGTTTCTTTTCATGACACGGCGGGAGATGTACTCGAAGATGATGCACGATGCGACACTGACCATCGTGACCAGGACCGCACGGAGTCCGAAGTAGTACCATCCGGCGAACGTCGCGGGAAGAAGGGCGATGATGACGTCGAGCATGATCGACTGGGTCGTAGCCTTATCCCGGACGTGTGGGGAGTGTGAGACCTGAAGTTTCATGAGGGCGAAGAACCTCCTTTTTGCTGGGATGCGGCGAGGAGTTCCTGTTCCTTCTTAATACGGGCACGCTCGGCTCGTACCATGACCTTGCCGTTCTTGATGCTCTGGGTGAGGAATCGCTTCGAAGGGCAAGCATAGGTGCAGCATCCGCACTCGATGCAGTCCATCACGTGATATTTCTCGAGCATCTCTGTATCACGCAGACGCGTGGCCTTGTCGATGCCGCAGGGGATCAGATCCATCGGGCAGGAATTGACACAGCGTGCGCAGCGGATGCAGGGTGATTCCGGAGGAAGAGTGGTCTCTTCCGAACCGAAAACGAGGATCGCGTTATTGGCCTTAATGATGCCGTGGTCGATACGGTCGAGTGCGACACCCATCATGGCGCCACCCATGATGATCTTTTTCGGCTCCTCGCGGGTACCGCCGGCGGCCTCGATGATGTCCTGGATGCGCGCGCCGATCGGCACGATGAAGTTACCCGGAGTATTGAGTGCCGAACCGTCAAGCGTCATACGCTTTCTCGTGAGCGGGATACCTTCTTTGAGATACAGTCCGATGAAACGGAGCGTACTGACATTCATGACAAGAGTGTGCACATCGATCGGGAGTTTTCCCGGAGGAACTTTACGGCCGGTGAGTGTATAGATGAGCATCTTCTCCGCGCCCTGCGGATAGATGGTCTTCAGAGTCCGGACTTCGATATCCGGATGCTTACCGGTCTTATAGACACGCTTCTTGATCTCGTGCGAGAAGATGCGGGTAACGAGCGGCTTATTGTCCTCGACGCCGATGATCGTCTTCGGGATCTCGAGCCACTTCATGACCTCGAGGATACCGTCGATGATATCATCCGGATGTTCGCAGATCTGGCGGTAGTCCGCCGTGATATACGGCTCGCATTCGGCGGCATTCACGATCAGGGTATCCGGCATCTTATTCTTCGGCGGATTAATCTTAATATATGTAGGAAAAGCGGCACCACCAAGACCGACCAGGCCGGAATCCCGGATCATCTGGACAAAGTCCTCGAAGGACTCGATCTTCGGCGGCTTACAGAAAGGATTAATGGTGTGGTTGAAATCGGACTCGATACGGACGGCTTCCACAGGCGCACCATTTGCCGAAACAACATAGTGCACTTCTTTAACGGTTCCGGAAATGCTCGAGTGAATCGGTACGGACATCGGTTTGTCCGCGCGCCCGACCAGCGTGCCCACATCTACATGGTCGCCGGGCTTGACGACACAAGTACAAGGTGGGCCGATGTGCTGCTGCATCAGCAGCTCCACTTCCTTAAAACCGTGAAGATGGATAGAAGGCAGAACGTCGGTATTCTTGTTGCCGAGAGGGTGGACGCCTCCGGCAAAAGCGTGTAACGATCGTAGAGGTAGAGGCATAGGTGTAGTACCTGCTTTCTCCGAGTGTCTTATCAATCAAATTTTATCACATATATACACAAAAAACAGAAATGATTTTCATTTGCTATGTGTTTTGTACACTTGATGTTTGTTGCTTTGATTTTTTATTTGTGCTAAAATCGTTTCGATATTATGGAGAAGGAAGGTCTTATTGTTCGAGAGTACATATAAAGTACACCCATTAGCCAGGTTTACTTGTGTACGGGTGGGTAGTCGAAATCGATAGAGTCGGGTAGAGTCAATAGGGGTGTAAACGATTCCGTCGTCTACCGGTTCTGAGGGAGTATGGATTCTTGAATGACAGTTCCTTTGTGGATTCATAGTGATGCATATTTAACGGGGAGCGTAAGGTATGATACCATTTAACAAAGCATCTATCACAGATAAAGAAGTCGAGTATGCAGTTGATGCGATGAAAAATAGCAGACTTTCCGGTGATGGAAACTATACTAGGAAGGTATACGAGAAGTTCGAGGCACTCTTTGGTATTCAGCATATGCTCCTTACTACTTCCGGAACATCGGCTCTGGAGATGGCATCTATTTTGGCTAATCTTCAGCCGGGCGATGAGGTCATTGTTCCTTCCTTCACTTTTTCTTCAACAGTTAATGCTTCGATGTTGCGTGGTGCAAAACCGGTTTTCTGCGACATCCGGGCGGACAATTTGAACATTGATGAGAAGTTGATCGAGGGTTTGATTACACCCAATACGAAGGCGATCTATACCGTAGATTTTGCGGGTGTGCCTTGTGAGATGGATACGATCAACGAAATTGCCAAGCGACATAATCTCATGGTTATTGAGGATGCCGCACAGGCCGTTGGTTCGAAGTATAAGGGAAGAATCGCCGGAACCCTGGCTCCTCTGGGTTGCTATTCCTTCCACGAAACGAAGAACTATGTCATGGGTGAGGGCGGAGCCATTGTTCTTAATGATGAGTCTTTCATCGAAAGAGCTGAGATCATTCGTGAGAAGGGAACGAATCGAAGCCAGTTGTTAAATGGTCTGGTCGATAAATATACATGGCATGATATAGGCTCATCTTTCCTTCCGTCTGATATCCTTGCGGCGATTCTTTATGCCCAGATGGAAAGATTCCAGGAGATCATGGACAAACGTCTTCATATCTGGAACAGTTACTACGCCGGATTCAAACCGCTCGAGAATGACGGACTGCTGAAGATGACAATTATCCCGGATTATGTGGAACACAACGGTCACATGTTCTATATTATCCTCCCTGATGTTGATGTTCGTACCAATCTCATAGATAAACTCAAAGAAAAAGGCGTAAATGCTTACATCTCCTATGTTCCGTTGCACTCCTCTCCGTTTGGACGGAGTATGGGGTATGTTCCGGAGACCTGCCCGATAACAGAGGAATATGGGCAGCGTTGCTTAAGGATGCCGTTATATGCAGATATGACTGATGACGATATCCACAGCGTAATTGACGGTGTGACTTCTATTCTGCGTTCCTGAGATTTTGCGTGAGACTCTTATAATCTGTCGGATGAGTTATCAGGGTGAACAGCATGTCAGATAGATCATTATCCCGAGCCGATCTGCAATCCCACCAACGTAAAGAAACCTCCAAGAGAGAAATACTAAAGATGCTGATTATTTTGGCATCTTTAATTACTATAATCTTCTTTGTCCTGTATCATAAGCCGATCTTCTCCGGGAACTGGTATGCTTATTCCGATACCGGCTGTGATACGATCGATCAATATATTCCAATGACTGCATATGATGTGGGAAGCTTCTGGCAGGGAGAAACAGATCAGTACTCCCTGACATTCGGGCTGGGGAAAAATAATCCTTTTCAATGGTATAAGTATCTTAACCCGGTAAATCTCCCACTGCTCTTATTAGGTACGACCAATCTCCGGGTAGCGTTTATTATATCGACCTATCTTAAATATCTTCTTATCGGTATTTTCGGCTGGCTCTTCTTCAGGAGATTGACCGGACACGATGGAATCGCTACGATCTGTTCGCTACTCTGGACATATAGCGGATACAATGTTCTGTGGGGACAACATTATGCATTTCTGACTGTCAGTGTGGCTTTTACTCTCTTTTTATACGGGCTTCAACTGATTCTGGACAATGATAAGAAGATGCTGTTTGCACCATTGGCCATACTACCTTTGGCTGTTACATCGTATCTTACCTTTTATCAGGCATGTGTGTTTGCACTGTTTTATGGGCCGATCTATCTCTTCTTCAAAAGAACGTCGATTCGTGAAATCGGACGAGCTGCAGGTATATTTGCCCTGGGATGCATACTCGCGCTGGGAATGGGCGGCGATTATGTACTTTCATCCGTGATGAGTTTCTTTTCCAGTACTCGAATGAATAATGTGTCCAGTATTAATATTTCAGGTTTCTACTCGATGAAATACATAGGATCTTATTTTGCACGTTTCCTTTCCAATGACACGATGGGGATTGCATGGAATTACATTGGTCCTGCGAACTATTATGAAGCCGTGATGCTGGCTGTGAGCGCACTGACGCTCTTTTCCATGTCCTGGTTAATTCAGACGAAATATCGTAGAAGAGTATGCTGCATCGTGGGGTGTTCCGTATTGTGTCTGTGCCTGCCGATCGTGTCACACATCCTTGGATTTCGGGCAACTACACACCGATGGGGTTATCTGATTGTCATTTTGGAGGTTATCCTGATCGGCTATGGATTAAGAGAAGCAGTGCAGTCGTACACTTCCGGGAAAGATGGGGACTTCGTCCGTAAGGCATATCGCGCGATCCTGATCTCCGATTCCCTCCTTGTTGCTATTGCCCTGATACTGCTCACATTTCAGAAGCGCGTCGGATATCATATTGATAAAAAAGCACTGCTGATCGTTGGTTGCTCGTATGTGATGTATACGGTACTGCTGCTTGCCTGTGTGTTCATCATTCGCAATGGGCGGCCGAAGATCCGCCCCGTACTTGTCTTTGCGGGACTACTGGCCTGCTGTTCGGTCGAACTTGTCGTATTGAATTACCGCTCCATCAATTCCAGACCGATGATTACTTCCCAACAGTGGAATGAGGGGATGTATAACGATGGAACACGGGAAGCGGTCGCCTATATTCATTCTTCAGATTCCGGACTGTATAGGATCAACAAGACCTACGATTCAGTCTACTATGATGACCAGCTTATTCAGGACTACTATGGTATGGGCGTTTACTATTCACTCAATACAGGCGAACTGGTGGATACATACATTACACTTGGGAATAAGCTTCGGGAGAGTACGGACACGCTGACTGGGACGAATTATATCCGTTTCCCGGGAGCGGATATAGTAGGGAATACGACTCTTTCTGCGAAATATGTGATTTCTAAAGACGGAGAGGAACTTGATTCTGTATACTATTACAAAATAGCTGATGTGGGAGACATAGCGGTGTATCAGAACCGGTTTTGGAATGGATTCGGCAATCTGTATGATCAGGTGATGGATGCGGAATCCTTCGAAAGATCGGAGAATAGAGAACAGATTTTATCCGCAGTTTTAGTCACGGATGAGGAGAAACTGCTTTCTGATTTTACTTCAGCGGATAAGGAACGATTCCCGAGAACTGTTGAAGAAGGTTTGAGCGGATTGGATATGAACGGTAAAGTTCAGCTTACTGAAGGGAAGAATCGCATCTTTGGTACTGTCTCCAATCAGATGGAGCATCCCGGAGTTCTCTGTGTGCCGCTTCTGAATGACAATCATTGGGAAGTGACTATCGACGGAAAGAAAGAAGAGTCTTACCGTGTCGATGGTGGATTGATCGGAGCAGTGATTCCCCCCGGTGAACATCAGATCGAATTAGTCTATAAGAACAATACTACATTAATAGGAAAGGGAATAAGTGCTGCATTTGTCGCCGGGTACGGCGTAGTCCTGTTTAGTCTAAGAAAAAGAAAAGAACATGAATAAGATAGACCAGATATATTTGCAAAGTAAAAATGTACAAAGGAGTGCGTTTATTTGGAATGCGATGGCATCCATGGTTCTTGCGGCGCAGTCCGTGTTAGTCATGATGATCCTGACCAGAACCATAGGAATGGAGAAGGCGGGCATTTTCTCGTTCGCCCATTCCAATGCCAACCTGATGTATTTTATCGGAGAATTCGGCGCCAGAAGATACCAGGCCTCTGACGTCAAGGAGAAATATTCTCCTTCCGAATACTACGGCTTCAGGATCCTGACCACTTCGCTCATGGTGCTGGTCCTTGCCGTCTTCTCCGTATATGCATCGATCACTCGCGGATATACAGCGGATAAAGCACTCACGATCTTCTTTGTCGGTATGTGTCTCGTGGTACAGGCTCTCTCGGATGGATACGAAGCGAATATGCAGCAGAAGGGCAGATTGGATATCGCGGCCAAGGGTGCATTTACGAGATCGTCGTCCCTGATCGTCGCGTATCTGATCGGTATATTTGCAACAAGAAGTCTGGTCGTATCTTCCGCACTGGCATTTGGCCTGGCTGCCTGCTCTTTCCTTCTTACCGTCTTCCGTTATTCTTCCCGGTTCGGTGAGCGGAAGCCCCTTTTTAAGTCGTCCACGATCAGAGGCCTCTTTATCGCGCTTGTGCCGATTTTTGCCACGCTTTTTCTGAATAACTATATTGCGAATGCTCCGAAGTATGCGATCGATGACGCGCTGGGAGATGAGATCCAGGCTCTTTACGGCTTCCTCTTCATGCCCTCTTACGCGATCGGTGTGGTATGCAATTTCATCTTCAATCCGATCATCGTAAGTTACTCCAAACTTTGGACGGAAAACAAGATTAAAGAATTCAGAAGACTTGTCGGAAGACAGATGCTGATCATCACAGGTCTGACCGTTCTGGCCCTCATCGCAGCATTCCTGTTAGGCATTCCTGTTCTTTCCCTTGTGTTCGGTGCCGATCTTGACGGATATCGAAAGGAACTCTGCATCCTTATCCTGGGCGGAAGTATGTGGGCATTCTGCACATTCTTCACCACGATCATTACGATCATGCGCAAGCAGAACAACCTGCTTGTCGGCTATCTCATCGCAGCTGCAGTGATGTTACTGGCGTCAAAGAAAGTGGTTACCTCTTACGGGGTCACCGGAGCGGCAGTCCTGTATACCTGTGTTATGATGTTACTGGCTATCATGCTCTTTGCCTTCTGCATGATTGGCATCGCTTCGCAAAAAAAGAAAGGGAGTATGTCTGACGCTGTTTCGTAGCAATCAGCGTTAGTAATGAATCTGTTCGCTCTATCCCTTCCAGATTTTTATGGTGCTATATTTCTGGAATGGTATAATGGCACTAGAAGATGACCGGTTTTATCTGGCCGATGTATATTTGCCTGATGAAGTCTGACTTTTGCGGGCTTGTCGGGCAGACACGAAATAGAAATAGTCATGCAGGACTGAAAAAATGAAAGGAAGATGTAGTAGTGCAGAAGGAAGGTAGGCTTTCAGTTGTTATTCCGTGTTATAACTCGGAAAAGAATATTGAATCTGTATTAACGGAGATCAAACAAGTTTTTTCAGATAACAATATCCATGATTATGAATGTATCCTGGTTAACGATTGTTCAAAGGACAATACTTTTAAGGTATTACAAAGACTGGCCGAAGAGAATGAGAATATAACGGCTATAGATCTGGCCAAAAATGCGGGACAACACGGGGCTTTGATGGCCGGATTCCACTATGTTACGGGTGAATATGTCATTACCTGTGAAGATGATGGTCAGACGGAAATCAGTGCGGTCTCAGAGATGATGAGTAAATTGGCACAGGGTTATGATGTGGTTACGGCAAAGTACAAACAGCGCCCGCAAACTTCTTTAATGAGAGGCATAGGAAGATATATGGGAAAGAAGATGAGTATGTATATGCTTCCACGCCCGGAGGGTATATCTGTCTCGATCTTTTTCCTCGCGCGGAGATTTATCATAGATGAAATGATTCGTTATGATAATCCGTATCCTTATGTTTTGGGGCTTCTTCTGCGCACGACACAAAATATTGCAAATGTTGAGATAGAGCAGCGTAATCGGATCTCCGGAGGTTCAGGTTACACATTCCGCAAGTTGCTCGATCTTTGGCTGAACGGATTTACGGCATTTTCGATCAAGCCGCTTCGGTTAGCCACGTTTTTTGGTATATTATCCTCTATTGCGGGCGTGATCTTTACGATTGTTATCATTATTCGAAGATTAGTATTTGATAATTTGATTGCGGGATGGAGTTCGCTTGCCTGTATTATGTTAATCTTGGGAGGCATTATCCTGTGCGTATTAGGGATGATAGGTGAATATGTCGGAAGAATATATATATGCATCAATAGTACTCCACAGTATGTGATCCGTAATATCATTTCCAAAGAATGGACGATGGAGCAGAAACTCGCTGCAATGAAAAAGAGCGAAAACAAATGAGAACAGAAACGGAGCGTCGTATGAAGAAACTGGTTATATTTGGCATCAACAGCGAAGCTAAGGAATTGCGGCATTTTGCAGAATCTGATGGTTATGATGTAGTTGCATATACATTGGACAGACAATTTATCACTGAATCTGAATTTAACGGACGTCCTTTGATCGCATATGAAGATTTGGACAGCCAATATAAAAAAGATGAAATCGGCATCTTGATCATGATCGGTTACTCGAATATGAATGATAATCGAAAACAGATCTTCGAGAGATGCCAAAAAGACGGTTGGATGTTGCCGTCGTTTGTTCATTCAAGTGTTTTGAATCTGTCAAAGAGCATGGGAATGGGAAATATAATCTTCCCTTCTGTTGAGCTTGGACAGGATACCGTTCTCGGTGATGGCAATCTGATCAATAGACATGCGATCATCAGCCACGATGCTTCGATAGGAGATTTTAACTATATAGCCGGAAGCAACCATTTGTGTGGATTTGCGCGCATCGGCAACCATAACTTCCTGGGCACGAATTCCACGATTATTGACAATTGTGAGATCGGGAACTATAATCTTTTAAGTGCAGGAGTCTGCTTGAATGTTAAGCTTACAGACAATCAGTTAGTTACTTCTCCGGCTTTGAGAGTTCAAACCTTGCGTGCACGTGTTATGAATTCTCTTTTGTTGCATTTGATGAAGAAAAGTTAACCGGTTGGATCGTGTGTTTAATAGTTTGAGTACATGAAATATATATCATTTTGCGAATCTGGAGGATTTATGACTAATCTCGAGAAATATAAGGAAGCTTTTATCAACGGGCTTGAACTTAAAACCACTGATGTAGAGAATCTGAAGTATCAGGCTGTTCAGGAATGGGATTCTGTTGGACATATGAGCCTTATTACAGCTATAGAAGATGCTTTTGATATTATGATGGATACAGAAGATATCGTCGAGTTGAACTCGTTTGAAAAGGGAAAAGAGATTCTCTCGAAGAATTATAATATCGAGTTTTAATTTCTTTGGGGTAGTTGATGCTTTGGGAGTTGGACAGTTTTCGGGATAATACCGCTTTAATTGATGAGTTTGGCAGAGGACTGACTTATCGCCAACTTCTTTTGGAAGGAAAACGGCTTGCCGATACGATAGAGAGCCGCAGTCTTGTTTTTATTCTTTGTAAGAATGAGATCGGTTCGATCTTAGGGTATGTATCTTTTTTGAATGCTGGTATCGTACCGGCACTTTTGAGTTCCGGCATCGAAGCAGGCCTGCTCCATAATCTTTTGAATGTGTATCAGCCTAAGTATCTGTGGGTTCCGCAGGAACAGGCGGATTTGTTTTCCGATACTGAAGTCGTCTATTCGGCGTACGAGTATTGTCTTCTTAAAACTCAGTTTCAGATCGAACACCAATTATACCCTGATCTGGCTTTGCTGCTTACGACTTCCGGTTCGACAGGCAGTTTTAAGTTTGTTCGACAGAGTTACGGCAACATCTTGTCGAATGCCGAATCGATCGCCCAATATCTCCATATAGATGCTTCCGAACGTCCCATCACAACTTTGCCCATGAACTATACATATGGGCTGTCAATCATTAACAGTCATCTTTTAAAGGGAGCAACTATTCTCGTCACTGACAAGTCGATCATGCAGAAGGAGTTTTGGACGTTCTTTAAAGAACAACAGGCAACTTCTATAGGCGGCGTGCCTTATACGTATGAGATGTTGGACAGACTGCGTTTTTTCCGTATGCAGTTACCCAGTCTTAAGACAATGACCCAGGCCGGCGGCAAACTGTCGGTAAATCTCCACGAGAAATTTGCGAAGTATGCGATAGAGACCGGCCGGAATTTTGTGGTCATGTATGGTCAGTGTGAAGCTACAGCGCGAATGGCGTATCTTCCTCCGGAGAAGGCCTTGGAATATTGCGGTTCGATGGGTATAGCTATTCCGGGAGGGATACTTCATCTGATCGATGAGAATGGGAAAGAGATTACTCAGCCTCACGTTACGGGTGAATTGGTTTATGAGGGACCTAATGTTACTCTGGGGTATGCTCAGTGTGCCGCGGATCTTTCTAAAGGTGATGAGTGGCACGGTATCCTCGAGACCGGAGATATGGCACAAGTCGACGAAAACGGATATTATTATATTGTTGGCAGAAAGAAGAGATTTCTTAAGATATTCGGCAACAGAGTAAATCTGGACGAGATCGATCAAATGGTAAAATGCCAATTTAATAATGTCGATTTTGCTTGCGGCGGTGTGGATGACCATATGTATTTATTTGGAACCGATAATAATACTGTTGATGAGATCAAAGCATATGTAGTTTCGAAGACGGGTCTGAATCCTGTGGCGTTTAGTACTGTCGTGATTGATGCTATTCCCAAAAATGATGCAGGGAAGACACTTTACAGAGAGTTGGAGCGCTATTATGGAGTTTGATGTTATTGCCCAAATTGCACCTTATTCACTTGATAAAGCCAGCAAAACGAAGCTCCTGACGGAACGGTTATTGGAGTTGACCGAGAATCATAAAGAGAATTGTCCGGAATATCACCGGATGCTTGACGCTGTCGGATACGATCCCGACAAAGTGCAGAGTTACTATGATCTGCCTTTTCTGCCGGTTCGTTTGTTTAAGGAATTGTCTTTAAAGAGCGTCTCTGACGAGGATGTCATAAAGACGATGACTTCGTCCGGAACGTCAGGTCAGGCTGTGTCAAAGATCTTTCTGGATCGAACAACTTCAACGAATCAGCAAAAGGCAATGGTCAAGATCGTTTCCGATTACACGGGTTCTTCCCGTATGCCGATGATCATCCTCGATTGCCCGTCTGTAGTCCGTGACAGGAGGATGTTCTCCGCACGCGGTGCAGGTATCCTGGGTTTTTCAATCTTCGGATCCAAAAAGGTCTATGCACTGGATGACGATATGAAGCTCAATGTTGATGAGCTTGAAAAGTTTTTGGACCAATATGCCGGTCAGGATATCTTACTATTCGGTTTCACCTTTATGATCTGGCAGCATTTCTACAAAGAACTGGTCAAACTGAAAGAGAACGGAAAGACTTTTGACTTATCAAAAGGCATAATGATCCATGGCGGCGGATGGAAGAAATTGATCAGTGAAGCCACTACTCCCGAAGAGTTTCACCGCCGCATGAAAGATGTATGCGGTATCAGTCGCATTTATGACTACTATGGTATGGTCGAGCAGACCGGTTGTATCTATATGGAATGCGAATATGGTCACAAGCACGCAAGTATCTATT
This sequence comes from Clostridiales bacterium, assembly GCA_017617995.1. Lineage (GTDB taxonomy): Bacteria > Bacillota > Clostridia > Saccharofermentanales > Saccharofermentanaceae > Scatonaster. The sequence goes on along the minus strand of JAFZVE010000019.1, from coordinate 44,950 downwards.
CAGATGTTATCATGAGAAGACCTGAGGATTTCAGCGTGTGTGATATCGGTGAGAAGGGTATTATACAGGTAGTCTCCGTTATACCGGAGTCTTATCCCGGCCACTCCTTGTTAACTGAGGATGAAGGGTGCATATTGGGTGAAGATGATTGTCCTTGCGGCCGCAAAGGCAAGTATTTCGATATAATAGGCAGATTAAAGGATGCTGAGATTCGGGGGTGCAGTGATACATATGCAACTAAATTCCAGTAATACGGATGGTGTTTCCTGGCTTGTCGGAAACACGGATATAGTTGAACAGATGATACATACCTCTGCATTGAGTCCTTTTTCCGAATCGGTCTTGGATTATTTGCAGGATGTTTCGAAAGTACTTATGAGTGACAGACGAGCCAAAGAATATCCCGATGTGATCACTTTCGCTTTTTGGATCCGCAGATCTTCCGTGATGAAGTTAAGTCAGCGGTTTCAGCGTGATGACGGGAATATTCATTTAGGCAGGGGCATAGCATTTCATATCGCTCCGTCAAATGTGCCGGTCAATTATGCCTATTCTTTAGTTGTCGGACTCTTAACGGGAAATGCCAACATCGTACGTGTCCCCTCCAAAGAATTTCCGCAGGTTGAGATCATTAACCAGGCACTGCAGTCGGTGCTGGATCGTGATTGTTATGAGTCGATGAGACCCTATATATGCCTTGTTCGTTATGGAAGAGATAAAGCCGTAAACGATTATTTTTCTTCTATAGCTGACGCCCGAATCATTTGGGGCGGTGACGCAACGATTGCCACGATCCGTGAATCAAAATTGCCGCCTCGTGCTACGGAGATCACTTTTGCGGATCGTTTTTCCATTGCGGTCATTGACAGTGACAAGTACATGGCCGTGGAAGACAAAGTCAGGGTCGCTGAGGATTTCTACAATGATACGTATCTGACGGATCAAAATGCTTGTACCAGTCCGCGTGTTGTTATTTGGACAGGAACAAAGAAGGAAGACGCCAAGAGCGCTTTTTGGCAGAAGCTTCATGAGGTGGTAAAGCAAAAATACACGTTCCAGCCGATACAGGGAGTCAATAAGCTCACGAGCAGTTATCTTGTTGCTGCAGCTGTTGACGGTGCAAAGATACTGACGAATAAAGACAATCTGATCGTGCGTGTAAAGGTGCCGGTTTTGTCCGACTCCCTGATGGAATTGAAAGACAACTCAGGATTCTTTTTCGAATATGATTGTGACGATTTGATCGAATTAAGATCGTTGTGCAATGACAACAGATGCCAGACGGCCGCCTATCTTGGGGATATATCAATGTTCAGTACGCTGATAAAGAGTGGGATCAGAGGTGTGGACAGGATCGTTCCTCTGGGGCAGACAATGGATTTTGATCTGATCTGGGACGGGTATGATCTGTATGAGCGGTTAACACGACAGATTGCCTGTCTTTGAATCTTCTTTTGAAAACGAGGTTTGATATGAATGCGATCGTAACAGGGGCAACCGGCGGGATCGGCAAAGCTATAACAGAAGTATTTGCGAAAAACGGTATTAATGTTTGGGCTTGCGCGAGCAGGAAAAATGAAACTTTTGAGAACGAAATCAAGCAGTTGGCTGATGATAACAATGTATGGATCAAGCCTGTGTATTTTTCGCTGACTGACGAAAATGACGTCAAAAACGGAGTAAAATCGATCTTGAACGAAAAGATGCCGATCGACATCTTAGTCAACAATGCAGGTGTGTCACCTCGCAGCCTGCTTGTCATGACTCCCATAGATGAGATCCGCAAGGTAATGGAGATCAATTTCACCGCACAGATGTTGGTGACGCAGTTGGTCGCCAAGAAAATGATGCGGCAGAAGAGCGGAAATATCGTAAATGTCAGCTCCGTGAGCGGAAGTTTATATCCTGAACAAGGCGGTTTGGCTTACGGCTGCAGTAAGGCTGCGCTTTCATTTTCGAGCCGTGTCCTTGCAAGAGAATTAGCGGATTATAATATTCGTGTAAACACGGTATCTCCGGGGTTTGTGGAAACGTCCATGTGGACCGGCAGGTCTGAGGCATATCTGCAGGAAGCAAAATCACGCAGTGTGATGAAGCGGATGGGCAAACCGGAAGAGATCGCCAATGTGGTTTTCTTTTTGACGACTCCGGCCGCTTCGTATATAACAGGTACCAATATCGACCTCGAGGGCGGCGGAAGGGTCGCTTTTCCTCAAAAGGAAGAATAAGCTAGTGATGAGAGGTAATTGAAAATGGCAAAATGTGTTTTACGCAATCAGGTGACGATATCAGAGACAGATAAGCCGTATTTCGTGGCGGAGATGAATACCAGTCATTTCGGAAATATCGAGACGGCAAAGAAGATGATAGATACGGCTAAAGAGATCGGCTGTGATTGTGTTAAGTTTCAGTCGTTTTCAGCGCAGACCTTGTATTCGAAGTCTTTTTACGCGGAGAATCGGTTCGCACAAAGATTTGTGCAGCGTTATTCATTATCTTTTGAGGAACAGAAAACTCTGGCAGAATATTGCGCTTCCCGCGGTATTGCATTTGCCTCGACGCCCTATTCCAGAGATGAAGTGGATTTCCTGATTAACGAGTGTAATGTGCCGTTCATCAAGGTTGCTTCGATGGATCTGAACAATTATCCGTATCTTGAGTATATTGCCAAGACCGGTGTGCCGATCATTCTGGCGACCGGAATGAGCGAAATAGAAGAAATAGAGAAAGCCGTAGAGACAATTGCTGCCACCGGCAACAATAACGTATGTCTCTTGCACTGTATTTCGATCTATCCGCCGAAATTATCCACGATACACCTGAATAACATAATCGGTCTTAAGAAAAAATTTCCTCAGTATCCGATCGGATTCTCAGATCACTCGCTGGGAACCGAGATGGATTCTGCAGCAATTGCTTTGGGGGCATGCCTCATTGAAAAGCATTTTACTCTCGATAAGACCAAGATCGGCATGGATAATGAAATGGCATTGGAACCGGAGGAATACGGCAATATGATCCGGCAGTGTCTGAATGTACATGTTGCTTTGGGAAGCGAAGAGAGAGTCGTAAGCGAAGCAGAATTGAATCAACGCTTGAAAATGCGTCGCAGTGTTGTTGCCACCCGCGATCTGAAGGCCGGGGATATCATAACGGAAGGGGATCTGGATGTGAAACGCCCCGGTACTGGGATGCCGCCGGAAATGATGACCAAACTTATCGGTACAGTTGTCAAGGAGGACGTTGAATGCGACACCTTGTTATAGAAAGGATTCGTTCAATAAGGTCTCCTGAACATCGCAGTAAAACGGATGTTATATTGGCTTTTATATTAAGTTTCTCCGTAGCAATCGCGGTGATGATTTATATAAAGCATACATATCAACTTCTTCTTGGCCCGGATGATGTGGGAATACGCAATATTCTTTCCGGATTGTATACTGGTGAACCGGAAGCGCATTCGTATTTTATGCGATATCCCTTGACGGCATTGCTGTCTTTTTTGTATAAATTGATCCCGCATGTGTATTGGTATGCGTATTTTTTGGCTGCGGTGAATTATGGCTGTTTTGTCCTCTTCTTTTATAAGATGATCCGCCATCTAAAGTCCAATCGGATATTTCTCTTACTGTCGGTCTTAGCAATATTCCTTATCATGTGGTTACCGTTTTTGATTACTTTTGAGTGGACGACCACAGCAGGAATAGCAGCAGCCACGGGAATCTTTTGGTTTGCTACGACCAGCAATAACAATGAGGATCATGAGACTTCCATCCCCAAAGTGAAGAGAATACCTGCTGCAACCAGCGATGCAAAGGGTGGTTTATCGGCATTTATTCATAGAATGAAGAGTAGAATTGCTCCGGATGTAAATGGAAAGGATGCTAAGGAAAGACTGATTTATTATATTCCTTCTTTCCTTCTGCTTTTTCTCTCATGGAATATCAGAAATGATGTAGCGTTGTTGTCGTTACCTTTTTGGGGAGTAGTATTATTGTGGAAACTGATCCACAAAAGAAATGCAAAGGGCTTAATAGCGATTCTACTGATTTGCGCTTCGATAATGGTAGTAAGTAATCTTATTGATGGAGCGGCGTACTCAAGTGATGCCTGGAAGGAAGCAGATGATCTGTCCGATTATCGTAGTTCGATGTATGACAGATTCGGATGGCCGGATTATGAAACCAATGAAGAGGTGTATACCAGAAATAATATCTCTTATGAAATGTATCAGATGATCAGTAATGATTATAATCTAATGCTGACATATAAGGGCGTCTTGAGAGCTGAGAATCTGCGCGAATTGGCAGAAATCTCAGAAGACTCATTTTATGCGAAGACCAGTACTTTAAGCAGAGTGAAGCAGTGTGTTGAAAAACGATGGGATGCGATTAATGGATCAACATATAGGTTTCAGACAGTATTGATCTATGCCGGATTACTCTTTGCGCTGGTATATGCTGCCAGAAGGCAGAGTATACTTATGCTTGGTTTAGTATCGTGTTCTGCGATAGGGTTTGAAATGATATGGCTCTATTTATTTTTCCGCAACAGATTACCGATTCATGTAGGGTATTCCCTAAACATGATGATGATCTTAGTAGTATTCTCTTTCCTTTGGAACGCAAGCATAACTTCCATAGTTCCTTGGCGCCAAGGAAAAACATTTATATGTGTCGCAGTAGCAGCTTGTTTAGCAGTATCACTATTTCATATTGACCGTAAGATGCGAGTGGATAACGATAAAGAGGCGAATAATGCGCAATTGTTAGTAACGGTCAAACGATACTGTGAAGAGCATCCCGATAACGTCTATTATAGAGATTTTTTCAGTTTTAATAATTCGATCCTGTACAAAGAATTGATTTCCGAGAGAGACGAGGAGAAAGCAGCTAATTTCATTCCGGCTAATGGTTGGTCGGTAGTGGTGCCGCTGAATAATCAATTCCTGCCTACTGATGGAGACACGGATCTTTGCGAATGGCTACAGGGACAGACGAATTATTATTTTCTTGTAGATCAAAATAAGGCAGAGGATAGATGTCAACGTATCGAGGATCTGTTTTCTTCCAGAGGAATTACATGTGATCTGGTTTTGGTTGATACGTTGACCAGCCCCAATGACGTGACAATCGGGGTATATCAATTTCAGTGGTAGGTAATAATATGAAAAAAATTGCAATTATAGGGGCTTCGTACCTTCAGCTTCCTCTTATAAACAAAGCCAAGGATATGAATCTGGAGACACATGTGTTTGCATGGGCTGCAAACGACGTAGGCGAAACTGCCGCAGATCATTTCTATCCTATAAGCATCATAGAAAAAGATCTGATTCTTGAGAAGTGCCGGGAGATCAAGATTGACGGTATATGTAGCATAGCATCCGATCTTGCCATGACGACAGTCAACTATGTTGCGGAGAAGATGGGGCTTCCCGGAAACAGCATCGAAGCGACTCTTGTATCCACTAACAAGCATCTGATGAGAAAGCGTTTTGCCGATAACGGCGATCCTTCTGTAAAGAGTATTCAGATAATTGATTTGAAAGACGTCAATCCGGATGATTTTTCCTATCCTGTCATCGTGAAGCCCGAAGACAGATCCGGAAGTCGTGGTATCAGTAAGATAACAGACAAGACAGAACTTAAGGATGCCGTAAAGCTAGCTCAGGAAGCGAGTTTTAACGGGCACGCTCTTATCGAAGAGTTTGCAGAGGGAGAGGAGTTTTCCGCTGAGACTATTTCCTTTAACGGAAAGCATAAGCTACTTGCCATCACCAAGAAATACACTACCGGAGCTCCCCATTTTATTGAGACCGGACATATGGAACCTGCTTTTCCTCGCGATAGTAAGATGTTTTCCAGGATAGAAGAGATGGTATATCATGCCTTGGATGGGCTCGGACTTCAAAATGGAGCATCACACACAGAATATAAGATTGATTCCAAGGGGCAGATCCGACTGATCGAGATAGGCGGACGTATGGGAGGAGACTGTATCGGAAGCAGTCTTGTGCACTTATCGACCGGAGTTGACTTCGTTAAAGCGATAATAGAGGTTGCACTTGGTAATGAACCCGATTCGCAGATCAAAAAGGACATTTGCGCTGCAATAAGATACGTTTTCGCGCCTGAAGATATAAAGATACTGGAACAGATGAAAAATGATCCGGCCATTACGATCGAAGAAGAAAACAATGTAACGATACCGGATCATACAGTTACGGACAGTTCTGCTCGTTCCGGGTACTATATCTTTACTGCAGAAAAGATCGACGACCTCAGGAAATATCTGGATTGATGTTACCGCCCATTCTGTGATTGGGTAAGAAAAAGCGAGGGAGCTGCTGCTACCTCGCTCTTTTGTTTAGTTTGTGTGAAGAATGATGACCTTTCTCACTCATAACGGTTCTCGTAGTTGCCTGCCGCGTTCCAGAGGATCCACTCATTATAGCCGGCATCGTAGATGGCCTGGATCTGTTCTTTTACTTCCGGCACCTTGTAGTTCAGGTGCTGGGATACCCATGTGGCCGTAAATGCCTGCACATACGGACGTACTGTCGCAAAGCCGGTCGCGGAAGCCGCATCTTTTCCGGCGAGGAGAGCATTCTTCATGACCTCATACGGGTAGAGGTCCGGATAGTCAAAGTTTTTACCGTTCAGAACGGTGTTGGTCGCATAGTGGGAAGGATAGAGCATCGGGCAGACCGCATCGACGCCGGTAAGACCTACGGTGCTCCAGCCCTGACCGATGAGCTTGCCGTCGAGCTCGCTGCTTAAGATGATGCCGAATACGTCCGCGGTGACCGGGATACCTGTCGGATCCTGGATACGGCGGCGCGCCGTCTGCAGGAAACGGTTGATGGCATCGATACGTGTCGGTGTACTGTCTTCCGGTCCGAAGTACGGGCTCTCGCCGCTCTTCGTACTGATGGTCGGGAAACGTACATAGTCGAACTGGATCTCATCTACGCCGCGCTCGATGGCCTCGAGAGCGATGTCGATGATGAAGTCCCATGCGCGGGAATCATAGGGGTTAACGAACATGTGGTACCCCTCGAGCTTGAAACGCATGGTGTTACCGTTCGCATCCTGAATACTCATCTCAGGATGGTTCTTGGCAAGAGAAATGTCGTTGAAACATACGATACGACCGATGACCTTGATGTTGTTCTCATGGCAGCGCTTGACGACTGCGTCGAGATCGTAGGCGTTCGATACGTAATTGCCCTTTTCTGTCCAGGTCTCCTCTCCGGAGTCCTTGTCACGGGAATAAGAGTACAGAGTCATGGACTTGGCAAATTCGTTGTTACTGTTAAAGAGGATGCCGTTGGCCTCGTCCTTGAGGTCGACGACGAAAGCATTTACATCGGAACTGTTGGCCAGTGCGATATTGTCATCCATGTGTGCGGCTGCTGCGACATAGATACCGTGTACTTCGTTGTGCTGGACCGGCTTGACTTCTGTAACAGCCGGAAGCGGTCCCCAGTAAGCCTCGGCAAGTGCATTTTCAGGGAGGTATTCCTTAACTTCAACACCGGGAGCGGGAGTCGTGTCCGCCGGCTCGGAAGATCCGGAGCCCTCCGATGAACCGGACGGATCGATACCCGAAGAGGCCACGGTGGTTGTCGTCGTAGTGGAAGACTTCTTGGATTTTCCACCACGGGCAATCAGAATGATCGCGCAGACAATGTCGGCGACAAACAAGATGACACAAAGAACGAACAGGATGGCGATTACTCTGCGGAGCAGATTGATACGTGCTCTTTTCTGTTCGCGTGACATTGAATATCCCATAAGCAAACCTTCACTTTATATAGATATTGGGCTATATGAAACCCACCTAATTATATAAATAAAAGAATGCAATGGCAAGGAAGCGGGTACGGCAGAGAAGAACTGTAACGCAATCGTAAAATAGTCTTCTCGTTGCCAGTGTTCCGACAGTCATGATAAAATATGCTTAAGAAAAAAGAATCGGGAGGAAACGTCGATGCTGGAAAGAAATTGTGCAGGAGGAATTGTTTTCTACGGAGATTCCGTATTACTGCTTCAGAATGAGAAAGCCGACTGGTGCTTCCCGAAGGGTGTGATCCGCACGGTCGAGAAGCCCGAAGATGTGGCACTTCAGAGAGTGTCCTATGAGGCCGGTGTCGATGCGAAGATCCTGTTCCCGGTAGGCCGTACGAACTATGAATTCTACTCGATTACACGCCAGCGCCCCGTATGTAATAAGATCGTCTGGTATGTCATGCGCGCCGAGAACGACAGTGTCACACCGAACCCCGAGCAGAACTTCTCCGACGGCGGTTTCTATCCTGTGGAGGAGGCTCTCGAGAAGGTCACCTACAGCCAGGACAGATCCCTTCTCATGATGGCCTATCAGCGCTACAAGGAACTGGTATAGTTTCCGAGATGTATTCGTTTGGATATCTCCCGGGATCCTTAGAATGATCTTCTCGGAGATTCACAAACGCATGAAAGGAAGAACTTCGAATTGTCCCGTACCACATGGAAAACGGTTAGTCATCCCGCCCGTATTGAATATGAAGTGAAAAAGTCCGTCTTTATCGCCGATGTTGCACCTGTCCACTCCGGCGAAGAAGCGACGGACTTTCTGCGTAAGATCAAGAAAGAGTTTCCCGACGCACGCCACCATGTCTATGCCTACCGCGCCGGAGATGAAGTCGTCGAGCAGCGCTATAGCGACGATGGTGAACCGCAGGGCACAGCCGGCATGCCGGTCCTCGAAGTGATCCGCCATCAGGATCTTCAGGATCTCATCTGTGTCGTGACCCGCTATTTTGGTGGCATCCTGCTCGGGACAGGAGGACTGACACGTGCCTATTCAACAGCTGCATCCCAGGGTGTCGAGGCAGCCGGTCCGTGCCGGATGGCGATACTCGAGCTCTTCCATGTAAAACTGGACTACTCACAGTCCGAGCGGTTCCAGTACGCTGCGAAGAAGAGCGGCTTTGCCATTGGAGATATCCTGTACGAAGACCGTCCCATCGTGCCTGTCTACTGCGCCGGAGAAGATAAAGAGAAACTGCTCACACTCGTTAATGATATCACCGCGGCAAAAGCCACGGTCACACATATCGGTTCCTCTGCCGCAAAGATCGAAGAAGAACAGCCTCTGTGACCGGTGGAGACGGGATTCCCGTGAACGAGATCCCGGGAGATCTTCGCGAGTGTTTACCGTTTCTTTTCATTTTCTATGAGAAGGAAACCATATTCTGCGATAATATAGTAATGTGTCATAGTGTGACCGCATGTTGGAATATACGTGCCGGATCCGATTCTGCTCGAATAATCGCGAGATAAGAAAGCTGGTGAGAGGCAGATTTATGAAGAAGAGAATAGCTGCATTTGCAAATGGCTGGAGTGACGAATATCTGATGGTGGCCCTTGAGGGAATCAAGAGATGCGCCACAGAGAATGACTGTGATGTTTATCTGTTCCTGGAATACGCCACGTCGAATCTGAAAGACGAGAATGTGCAGGGTGAGATCAATATCCTAAATCTCCCCCGCCTTGAAGACTATGACGGAATTCTCCTGATGGGGAATACCCTGATGAATGCCGGGGAGCTGGATATTCTGCGCGACCGGATCAGCAAGATGCCGGTACCGACCGTCTGCCTCGAATACGGAGCTGATGAGATCGACTCGATCTGTACGGATAACTATAGCGGCATGTACGAACTATGTGAGCATCTGGTTACGGAGCACGGTGTCAAGAATGTGGCCTATGTGTCCGGTATCGCCGGCAACATGGAGAATCAGGAACGGTTCCGCGCCGTCCGTGAATGTCTCGAGAAACACGGATTGACGATTCCAGAGGATCAAATCATCAAAGGAGAGTGGAGCTACCAGACAGTACAGTTCAGTATCCCGGACTACATGAAAGAGCACAGTCTTCCGGATGTATTTATCTGTGCCAACGATGTCATGGCGATCGGTACGATTACCGCTCTGATGGCGCTTGGCTATGAGTCGCCGCGGGATGTGCTCGTCACGGGATTTGACAATATCCAGTCCGGTGCGACACTGGTTCCGGCCATAACGACCGTCGACCGCAGATGGACACAGCGGAGCTACGACGGATTCCGGCATCTCCTTGACCTGATCGATGGCAAGGACAAGACAGGTAACATCTCGTATCCTTCGAAGCTTCTGCCACGGCAGAGCTGTGGCTGCCAGATCTCCGAACAGATGAAGAAAGATCAGCTCAAGTCGATCAATAAGGTGTATACAGGCCCGATCGAAAGGACGCTCTTCGACTGGCATCTGACCGGTCTGGATGAGGCAACATCCGGCCGATTCACGCTCGAAGAAGTGCATGACGGACTTAGGGAATTCTTCAGCGACGGTATTATGACGTACGAGGGGGATACATTTTGTATCTGCCTTGACCAGGGCTTTGTCGACTCGATCTACGATGACGTGGAACCCCGTTGCCTCGGCTATAGTGAGCAGGTCCACGTACTCTATGCAAGAAGAGACGGCGAATCGCTTCCGTATCAGAAGATCAAGACCTCATACATATTCCCGGTATTCTCGGATCCTTCGGAGAAGGGGAATCTGTATATCATTGCGCCGCTACACTCTCTTTCTTCCACGATCGGATATGCGGTCTTTAAGAACTATACGCAGGTGCTCGAGACGTACTTCCTGTATTCGTGGCTCAGGCATCTGAAGACCGGTCTGATGCGCTGTCGTCAGAACATTATTATGGATACGATCAATAAGAAGCTCCGGGACGTTTCCTTCGTGGATGAACTGTCCGGCCTTCTGAACCGTAAGGGCTACGAGCGGAAGGGTATCCCGATGCTCGAGAAGATTCGTGAATCCCAGAAACCGGCACTCATGATGGTTGTCGATATTAACAAGATGAAGATGATCAATGACCGGTACGGGCATCTGCAGGGTGACCTGGCGATCCGCATGGTGGCGAAGGCCATCAAGGACACGATCCCTGAGAACTGGTACGGGATCCGATACGGCGGAGATGAATTCGTCATCATCGGAGAGAATGTCTTCATCGATGACGGGACGATCCTGAAGAAGAAACTGATTTCAGCGCTCGAGCATGAGACCACCGTCATGATGATTCCCTTCGAGCTCACCATCAGTGTCGGTGCCGTGGCTATTGACCCGTCTGAGAACATCAGTCTTGACGAATACTTCCGCCGTGCAGACGTCGCGATGTATGAGATGAAGAAGAGAAACCATGCGGAGCGCGAGGAGTGATGCGTGATGGCCGATAAGAGTCACGGATCCGGGAACAGCTGCCCGGTAAGCAAGACCTGTGGCGGCTGCGCCTATTCGTCTGTTTCCTATTCGGAACAACTGAAGAAGAAGGAGAAGCGGGTAGAAGAGCTTCTTTCTTCTCTTTGCAAGGTGCGTCCGATCGTCGGTGCCGATTCTCCATACTACTACAGAAACAAAGTCCACTGGGCATTCGGACATCTGGGGACACATCTGATCGCCGGACGATATGCCGAAGGTTCTCATAAGATCATCGAGAACGATCACTGCCTTCTCGAGGAGAAAGAGTGCAGTCAGATCCTCTCGGATATCCGCGAACTCGCCATACAGTTCAAGATACAGTCGTACGATGAGAGAATGAAGCGAGGTCTTCTCCGTCGTGTCCTGATTAGAAAAGCACTGTCGACCGGTGAGGTGATGGTGGTCCTTGTGCTCGCGTCTGCTGTCCTGCCCGGGAAGAAGGGCTTCATCAAGAAGCTTCTTCTGAAGCACCCGTCCGTCAAGACGGTACTGATCAACATCAATACCCGATCAGACTCCATGATACTGGGTGATAAGACGATCTGCGAATATGGGAGAGGCTTCATCTGGGACGAGCTCCTCGGTGTCCGATTCAAGATCTCGCCGGAGTCGTTCTACCAGATCAACCACGACCAGACGGAGAAGCTCTATCGCCTTGCGATTGAAGCGGCATCACTGAAGCCCAGAGACAAGGTCCTCGACGCATACTGCGGCATCGGCACCATCGGACTCTGTGCCGCTTCTACTGTCCCGGGGATCCACCTGACCGGTGTCGAGCTGAACCGCGCCGCAGTAAAAGATGCGCGCGATAATGCTACGGCCAACGCGAAATTACAAGAAGATACGGCCAGAAGAAAATCTTTTGAAGGAGCACGCTTCCTTTCCGCCGATGCGACGCAGTATATGGTAGAAGAAGCCGCAAAAGGAAGTTCTTACGACGTGGTATTCCTGGATCCTCCGAGATCTGGAACAACACCCGAATTCATCTTTGCATGCGAGAAACTGTCCCCCGAGAGGATCGTCTATGTATCCTGCGATCCGACGACCCTGGCCCGCGATCTCAAAGGATTTAAGAAACACGGCTATAAGCCCGCATACGCCATCCCGGTCGACATGTTTCCTTTGACCGGACATGTAGAATGCGTCGCCCTTTTACAGCGAATGAGCAACACCCGGCAGGCAACGATTACTCTGGATGTGGACATGGAGGATTATCATAGGATTAAGAGAGATACCTGAAAAAGAAAAGAGAATTGCAGAAAACAAAGTAAGTCATTATAACATTTCTTGTGAAGAAAGATTTAATCAATATTTGAGATTTATGAATGAAGATGTTGAGAAATCAAGATAAATATGGGAGGATATTCATATGGTAATAAGACGTTGGGTGTCAGAGGATAAGATGGAGGATATTGTGAGGATTGATAACTCACCTTATGCAGTTTACAGAAAATGCTATTACGAGGTGAGAAAATATATTGAGGCAGTGCCTCAGGAAAAACTTTTTATGGAAATCACTGATGATTTAAAGGCAGTTATATATGTTGGCAAAGAGTATGTAGATGCTTTGTACGAGGTTCTTAAAATGGATTATCTTATGAAATGTACTCTTGAAGATAATTGTTATTCTGATGCGGAATACCCGGAGTCTGTGAAGCAGAATATCGATTATGTATTAAGATATCTTGCGTATTATGATTTTTCGGGTCATAGTGTTGATCATGATATAGAAAGCGATCCATCAGATAAAGCTATTGTGGATGCATTTGATGACTTGGGCAGGATCATAGCCATAGATTATATTTTTAAGTGAGGTGATCAAAACAAGGATAGTTCAAAAACACAGTCATTGGTGTCTGACCTGATCCGCTTTCTTCAGAAATGGTGACTATGGGAGGATACAACAATTCTGGCAAACGGTAACAGGTATTCATATTCGGCTGTGGTTCTTTTTGGCAAGACGGCAAAGCAGTGGCGGAGGGGAGGTCCCGGTACACATATGATTACCAAGAACAGGCAGCCGGATAGTGTTATTCATGAAATGATCAGGAAAGCATTTCCGGAGAAAACAGCAACAGATATTCAGGAACTAACCGAGGGAATGTGTAATGTTACCTACAATATTACTTTCAGCGACGGCGAGGAATGTATCCTGAAGATCGCGGCAAAAGATACGACCGGCAATACCTCAAACGAGATCCGATTAATGACGGCGGAAGTCAAGGCCATGCAGCTGGTACGGGAGCATTGTACCTTCCATGTCGCGGACGTTCTGGCTTATGATTGCTCCAGAACCATATGTGACGGTGATTACTTTTTTATGGAGAAACTTCCGGGGGTCAACTACAGCTTCATCAAAGAGAATCTGCCGGAGGAGACAAGACGCGGGATCGCCCGTGAGATCGGGGAGATATCCAGACAACTTCGCCGCATTACCAACCCGCAGTTCGGTTTCCTGGGAGACACGAAAAGGTACGATCACTTATCTGACTTTGTTCATACCATGCTCAGGAATCTGATAACAGACGGGCAGAAGAAAAACGTGGATCTGGGGTGTGACGTAGAGAAGCTTCTAGAGGAATTTGAAGAAGAAAAGTATATATTCGACGAAGTCCCTTCTGCCACTTTGGTTCATTGGGACATGTGGGAAGGCAATGTGTTTGTAGAAGGAGAACATGTCTCCGGTATCATCGACTGGGAAAGAGCGATGTGGGGCGAGGCCTTCATGGATGACCGCTTCCGGAAGCACAGCCGGAACAAGGATTTTCTGGAAGGCTTCGGGCAGAAGGATTTCTCGGAAACGGAATTAATGAGGATCCGCTGGTACGATATCATCCTGTATCTGACGATGATGGTAGAAGTCTTTTACCGGGAGTTTGAAGATAAGGGTCAGTACTTCTGGGCCAAAGAACAGTTTCTCAGTGTGCTTCACAGGGAAGCAACATGAACCGCCGCTAACCCCGTCGAATTCGACGGGGTTACAAGTAAACAAGTGTCTTTAAGGCATATGAACACATATACATATAATGACCTGGTAAAGTGTGATCCGGATATCGTCGTTTATGAAACGGTGGAACGAAGAGCAGGGGAAAGATTAGGAGTATTCTCGATCCAATAACCCGAATGATGTTCTTCCCGGTTACGCAAGTGCCTTCAGACAGGAGGAGAAAGCTATGAATGATTCTAATGATCCTATTGGATCCGGCAATGAGATGAACCGAGAAGAGATAAGTATGTTTGCGTCTGGAAAGGCTTCTTCGGGAGAGGCAGAAGGAAAGACTGCTGCTTTCGCACAGGGCGGGACGGCAGTCGTGCTCCCTGACGGGATCGAGGAGCGCTGCCCCGAGGCCTGCATGACTACTTCTGAAGGTGTCGATTACGGGGAGTTCACGCATGGGACGTATTTTTCGAAGACTTGCGGGATGGAAAGGGGATACAGTATCCTTCTTCCTTCCGGTTACGATGGGGAGAAGCACTACCCTGTGCTCTATCTTCTTCACGGGATATTCGGAGATGAGTATTCCTTCTCGGGTGATCCGGGAAATAAACTCAAAGAGATTTTCGTAAACATGGCCGAGGACGGAAGCACCAGGGAGATGATCGTCGTTTGCCCGAATATGTTTGCGGCAACGGACCCGGATCAGAAACCCGGATTTGATGCGCAGGCCTGTATTCCTTACGATAACTTCATCAACGATCTGGTCAACGATCTCATGCCCTATATCGAGAGTCATTATGCGGTTCTGACGGGAAGAAAGAATACATATCTGGCAGGATTTTCCATGGGCGGACGGGAGACGATCTATATCACACTTATGCGCCCCGAACTCTTCGGGTATGTTTGTTCGATCTCGGCCGCACCCGGTATCGTGCCTACGAAAGATAAGTTTATGGAGCATCCGGGGCAGATGACAGAAAGTGAGATGCGCTTTGCGAAGGACGCGGTTGAGCCGGAGGCGTTTATCCTCTGCTGCGGAAGTTCGGATTCTGTAGTAGGTACCTATCCGGAGTCGTATCACGAGATCTTCACGAGAAACGGCGCGGCGCACATATGGTACGAGATATCCGGCGCGGATCATGACAACGATGCGATCCGGAGCGGCCTATATAATCTCCTCAAGAATATCGGCGCAGATAAGGCCAAGGACGAATAGGAAAGACTCATATGGGAAACACAAATGCGATTAATCAGACCGATGTGGTCAAGGATCAGTACCAGTCTTCTGCGAATCTGAGTACGAGGATCTCGATCCACGATAAGTATTCGACAAACAAGATGGGATTCGGCAACTGGATCTTCTCGAATTACGAGATACTTCCGGGATACCGGGTACTGGAACTGGGTTGTGGTACCGGTGATATGTGGGTCGGAAAAGATGACGTAGTGGACAAGTGCGGACAACTGGTCCTGTCGGATTTCTCGGAAGGGATGATCGATACTTCCAGATCCAAACTGCCGCATTACGGAAAGATCGAGTACCGGGTCATCGATATCCAGACCATCCCTTTCGAAGATGATTCGTTCGACGTCGTCATCGCGAACATGATGCTCTACCATGTTCCGGATCTTCAGCAGGGACTGCGAGAAGTAAGACGTGTCCTGAGAAAGGGGGGCGTTTTCTACTGTGCGACATTTGGAGAACACGGCATCATCGAATATCTGTCGCAGATCCTCGGCGAGTACGGAGTGGAGGATAACACGAATAAGAACTTCACTCTGCAAAATGGGAACGAGTATCTGAAAGAGTTTTTCGAGAGTGTGGAGAGGAGAGAGTATAAGGATTCGCTGGCCGTCACGGATATTGACGATCTTGTCGGATATATCTTCTCGCTTTCCTCGATGACGACACTGGGTCAGATGCACAGGGAGGAGATCCGTGCTGCCCTGGAAAAGGAGAAAGTGGACGGAGTACTGATTGTACCGAAGGATTACGGCATGTTCATCTGCAGATGATTTCGGAGGGAGAATGCCCGATGACGATGGAATACCTTGAAGATTTCGAAAGTATAAAAGAAGCGTTTCTAGCACGCTTCGTACTGTCATGGGAAGAATTCCAGGTCAGATCGAAAGACTGGATCGAGAAGATGAGGGATCGCGGCCGGCCGGTCGATATGCGCTGGTACGACCAGGCATTTCTATGGGATAAGATGGATCCGGCGTATGCTTTCACGTCCTTTCAAGAAGCTCTGGCATGCCTTCGCGGAAAATCCGGAAGTGTTCTTCTCATGACGGAGAAACTAGATGAGACCACCCGGAAAAGAAATGTGACTTCCGTTGCGCGTGCCGATGCGTGTGAACTGGCTGACCGGATCGAAGAGGACTGGTTCGAATCCTATCGTCTCGCAGAACAGTATATGTATAATCCCGATGCACTTCCGAGTGATATCTATGTCTTTGATCAGACCATGGAGTGGTGTGTGGTTTTCACGCATGAAACGTCCGATATCGAATCGGAACTTGACGATCCGATGAAGGCGGCAGAGAGCAGATGCTGTATAATATTGAGTAGAGAAACGAAGTGAGATGCGGAGAGGAGGATGTCCTATGTCTGATGAGGAGAAGAGATTCACCCCCGAGGAACTTTTGAAAGACACGCCGAAGTACCCGGATCGTGCGGTGGAAGAAGAACCAGAGGAAGTCCTGATGGCTGACGTATATGGCGGTCCGGACATGCCTGAGATGGCCGGGGTCTATATGGGTCCTCCTGAGGCGCAGCCTTCGGCAAATCTGGTGTATATGGGACCGGGCGGGGCGCAGATGCCTGCGGCTTTTATGGCGTATGCCGGTCCGAGTGTCCAGACTATTCCGAATATGGGAATCATGATGAATGCGGCGCAGTCCCAATATGTTCCCGATCCGGATAGTAAATTCTGCGAAGAATGCGGAGCGAAGAATCCGAAAGACGTGAAGTTCTGCACGGAATGCGGACAGAGATTCAAGGAATAATACCACACGTCGAAGACGAGATGTTCGAACGATAGGATCAGGACGAAACCATGACGTATAAACTGAGAAGATGTGTGTGGGAGATCACCCTCGCGTGTTGTTTTAAGTGTAAGTACTGCGGTTCCCGGGCAGGACGTGCCAGAGAGAATGAACTGTCGACCGAAGAGTGCCTGAAGGTGGCAGATGAACTTATCGCGCTCGGATGCAAGAGGGTATCCATGATCGGTGGCGAAGTCTTCATGCGGCGCGACTGGAAAGAGATCGTCACACGCCTCACAAGCGGAGGCGTCGCTGTCAACATCATCACGAACGGATTTCTTTTCAGCGAGTCGATACTGGAAGAACTTCGGACAGCGAATATTGAATCGGTATCCGTATCGCTGGACGGTCCGCGTGAGATCCACGATAAATACAGACAGAAGGGAAGTTTCGATCGTGCACTGGCTGCCGTGTCGGCGCTTCTCGGAGCGGGGATCCCGACGAGCATCATCACGACGCTTCACAGTGAAAATGCACCGCATCTTCCGGAGATGCTGGAGACGCTGAAAACGTTCCCGATCTATGCGTGGCAGCTGCAGGCCTGTTCTCCGATGGGCTACGCATCGGAGGGAGAACTGGACCACCGTTTCGACTTTCGTATGGTCATGGATTTCATCGATAAACATGCGGATACCGTGCCTTATTCAATCGGCATGGCAGATAACATCGGATACTTCACTGAGGACGACGGAAGACTTCGCGGCAACCGGAGCGGAGTGGCCTTCTTCAGAGGTTGCCTCGCAGGAATCTCGGCCATCGGCATCGACAGCGTGGGCAATATCCGCGGATGCGAGTCGATGTACGATGAGAGATTCATCGAGGGAAATGTCCGGCAGCAGTCGCTCAGAAGCATCTGGGAAGACCTGGAGAAGTTTTCGTACAACAGAGCTTTTGCCAAAGAACTCTTAACAGGAAAATGTGCCGAGTGTAAATTCGGAGAATACTGCGCAGGTGGATGTCGGTCGTACAACTATTTCGTACACGGCAAACTCTACGAGTCGCCGTACTGTGCCAGAGTCAAAATGGAGAAAGAGAAATGAGTAATAGCAGAACGACAGTGATCTTCGTGCGGCATGCGCAGTCGCAACAGCCCTATAAAGACGATCGGACAAGACCGCTCTCGAGAGCAGGCCTTTACGACCGTAAGGTCGTGCTGGAAGTTCTGCAAGGAAGAAAGATCGATGCTTTTCTCAGCAGTCCGTATGTAAGAAGTGTGGATACGATCCGTCCGGCGGCGGAGTTCTTCGGTAAGGAAATTAAGACCGATGAGCGGTTCCGCGAAAGAGAGAACGGGCCGGAAGCCTACTATTGCCGGGAAGCCCGATGGAACGATTTCTCATTTGCGGAGAAAGGCGGAGAGTCGCTTCGCTCCGTGCAGAAAAGAAACATCAGGGCGCTTCATGATGTGCTCCGGGATTATGCCGGAAAGACGGTCGTGATCGGTACGCACGGGACGGCGCTCAGTGCGATCCTCAATTACTATGACGATACCTTCGATATAGAGAGCTTCCGCCGGATCGTGGATTGGATGCCTTATGTGGTGGAACTGGTTTTTGAGGGGGATGAACTGGTCGGAAAGAAGGAACTGGCGCATGTCGAAAAGGAGCAGCAATCCTATGATTTTACGAAGATCACGGCGTGCGGCGAGTTCTGCATCGGTTGTAGCCGGAAGAATGCCGGAGAGTGCCCGGGATGTATCGAGGCGGACGGTGTCGTGCCGGAATGGTCGGACTCCGGAAGGTGCCGGATCCATGCCTGCACGAGAGAATACGGCGTGCAGTTCTGCGGACTATGTGCGCAATTTCCGTGTGAGAAGATCCCTAAGCTGATCCCGTGGAATGAGCATGCCGTCGAGCATCTGGATCGTATGCGCGAGATGTGTCTGGATCAGGCCAGAAACGACAGCAGGGATTGGCTTGCCGGCATGATCGACGATCAGGAAGTCCTGGCGGATCTGGCCATGAATCATCCGGGTGGCTTGGTCCGCAGAGCCGTGGTGGGGAAAGTGACTGATCCGGAGGTCCTGGCATATGTGGCCCTTCATGATGAGTCGCGCCAGGTCAGGAAAGTGGCAGTCGGGCGGTTATCGGACGAGGAGGTGCTCGCCGAGGTCGCGAGAACGGATGACTACGATGTCATCCAGATCATGGCGGTGGACCGGATCACGAGGAGAGACCTGCTTCTTCAGGTGGCGCTGGAGGATCCGTACGGGCATGGAGGCGGCTGCGCGGCCGAAGAACTAAGAGGCGATGAAGAGGCCCTGAAGAAGATCATGCTGGAAGGAAAAGCAGCGATGGCCAGGGCGAGTGCCTCGTATTACTCGCATGATCAGGAAACGCTTGCCCTGGTAGCCTGCTGCGATGAGGATCCCTATCCTCGCCGGTGCGCGACCAGGCATCTTCTGGATCAGGAGGTCCTCTTCGCTGTCTATTCGCAAGATCCGAGTGCCCGAGTCCGAGCTGTAGCGGCCGGTAAAATCACGGACAGTGAGAGACTTTTTAAGATCGCGATGGAAGACCCCGAGCGGGAAGTAAGGATGGCAGCAGCCGGAGCGGTGAGAGACGAAGAAACGATGGTACGAATCATCCGCTCGAAGCAGGATCCGTATACGCGGGCCGAGGCGGCGAAACATATCACGGATCCTGATCTGGCGATGGTGCTTTTCGAGAAGGAGACGGAGCATGTGGTGCTGTATCACTTGACAAAACTGGTCCTTCGTACGCCGGAGGGTCTCGATATGCTTCTGAAACATGAGAATCCGAGTACTCGGGGTGAAGGCGTCAGTATGCTCGACGATCCCGAAAGACTATATGAGATCGCGCTTAAGGATCCGGTGGATTGTGTGAAAAGAGAGGCTCTGATACAGCTTAATGTAATGGGGCGACAGGATCTTCTGAAGAAACTGGTCAAAGAGCACAAGAAGTGGAGTGACCAGCTCCTCGTTGTGGTCAGCTATATAAATGAGCAGGAAGATCTTAAGGAGATCTTCCCGTATATCTCGGGAAAAGTTCTGGCCGAGATGGTGGTCGGACGACTGGAGGATCTGGATTTCTTACGCGAAAACTGCCGGACCCATCCGGATCGGGACGTGTGTCTCTGTGCTGCCCTGAAGGCAGGGGATATGGAACGGGCAAGGGAGCTCGGGTACGAAGAAAAGAAGTGAAAGAGAAGAAAAGGAGAAGTGTTACGATGTACAGTGCTCGGATCGTAGAAATCAGGAATCTGCGGAAGCATAAGTATGCCGACAGGCTGCAGTGTACGAAGATCGACGGGTACAATATCATCGTCGGTGAGAATGTCCGGATCGGACAGCTCATGGCTTTCTTTCCAATCGGCGGACAGCTCTCCGAAGTGTTCTGCAAAGGTAGCCGCCTTCTTCGCGAAGTGGACGAAAAGGGAAGACGGACGGGCGGCGGATATATCCATCCCCAAAGAAGAAATATCGCTCCGCTTCGGATTCATGGCGAGGTATCCGAAGGACTTCTTCTCCCGCTTACGACTCTTAGTACATTTGCAGACATCTCCGGACTTAAGGAAGGAGACGATATCTCCACGTTAAACGGACATCGGATCTGCGACGTATATATTCCGGTAGAAATGGAAGTGAATAAAGAGAAGAAAACTCTGGTTCGATTTAGCGAGAGAAAAAAGACGACACCTGGTGTATGGCTCCCCTGGGGAATCGAGACCATCGAGGAATGCGCGTTTATGAACTGTAAACGCGTGACGGAGATCGTGATCCCGCCGACTGTGAAGAGTATAGGATCCCGGGCATTCTATGATTGCAGAAACTTGTGTAAAGTGGTGATCCCCGAAAGTGTAACCGATATGGGGGAGGAAGCCTTTGCTCATTGCGAGAATCTCAGTGTGCTCGCGCTTCCGGAAAGTCTGAAACATCTGGAGGGCATTCTACGTGTTTCGAAAGATTTCGAAATAAAAAACGGTGTGCTGATCCGGTACAGAGGGTGCCTGAGTATCGTGAAGGTCCCGGAAGGTGTGACGGAAATCGGTGAGAGAGCTTTTGAAGGGTGCAGCTCGATGGAGCAGGTCATCTTCCCGGAGAGTTTGACTGTTATCGGGAGGAGAGCTTTTATAGATTGCAGAGCACTGCGGAGTCTTCAGATCACCGAGAACATAAAAAGAATCGAAGAGGATGCATTTGTTAACTGTATACGGCTGCGACTCGTGGATTTCCCTTCTACTCTGGAGTATATCGGCGATCATGCTTTCGGGTATTATAACTACGATAAGTATGATATGCCTATGCCATACAAGGCATATGGGAAATACCCTCTTTTCTATGTGCATTATGATGAAGGAAGTGCTGCCGATGAATATTTTAAGCGGCATCGGAAATGACAGAACAGGAGACCGGGATGACCATTTTTATAATTATAGAAGACAACAACATCGATGAAATCAATCGCATTCTTTCGGCAAAACCGGTGATGAAGTGGATCAGGATGAATGAAAATCGTGAGATAATAATCGAGTAAAGAATAAAGAAAGAGTCGGGAAAAATGAAAATAGCAGCATATCAGTTCGCGGTTTCCGTGGACATGGATGAGAATATCAGAAAGATCCTGTATGCCGTGCGGGAGGCGAGATCGCGTGGAGTGGACCTTCTGGTCTTCCCGGAGTGTGCGCTGACCGGATATCCGCCGAGAGATATCCCTTCTTCGGCAGATGTCGATTTCGACGCGGTCGAGGAGGCCTGCCGGGCATTCGAGACCACCGCAGATAATACGGGTGTCGCTTTTATTGTAGGCATGATCGGGAAAGAAGACGGGAAGATCTATAACCGCGCTGTCTGTTTCCGCCCACATGAAGAGTGTGTCGTCTACGACAAAAGAGCGCTCTGGGGATGGGATCGGGATAATTTCGCAAAAGGAGAAAAGGACGGGATCTTCGAGTATAAGGGCTTCCGGATCGGGATCCGTATTTGCTTCGAAGTGCGCTTCCCGGAGTACTTCCGCGAACTTTACCGCGCGAAGACGGACCTCAATGTCGTCCTCTTCTACGATGTTTCCGATGAGGATAACCCGGACCGGTATGACATGCTGAAGGGGCACTTACAGACCCGGGCCGTGGAGAATGTCTGCACCACGATCTCGGTCAATTCGACTGCGCCATACCAGACTGCACCGAGCTTCATTCTCGGCCGTACCGGACAGATCCTCGAAACGTGTGAACGAGGTCAGGCCGGAGGCATCGAGTACGAGCTCGAGAAGAAAGAATATGACTTCGGTGAGCGAGGGAGAAAAGAAATCTCGGATGAACTGACAGGCCTTTGAAAAAGCAGCCAACTTAGGCATTATGAAGGTGTCGGAGGAGGAGAGGTATGATGGAGAAGAAGCTTAGAAAACTGGCAGATCCGAAGTATCAGGAGATGCAGAAGAAGATCATCCCGACAGTCGATCCGGAGTCGATCATCGGTGTGCGTACACCAGAGCTCCGCGCACTTGCCAAGGAGATGAGTAAAAGCGGCGAGGGAAGTGCTTTTGTCGCGGAATTACCACACAAATACTTCGACGAGAACCAGCTCCATGCCTTCATTCTCTCAGGTATGAAGGACTACGATGCCTGTATCGCGGAGGTCGAGCGATTCCTGCCACATGTCGATAACTGGGCCACTTGTGACCAGATGTCGCCGAAGATCTTCCGTAAGCACAAGGCCGATCTTCTCGAGCATGTGAAGGTCTGGCTCAAGTCGGATCAGACCTATACGATCCGCTTCGGTGTCGGGATGCTGATGGAGCATTTTCTCGATGAGGACTTCGACCTCAAATATCCGAGGATGGTCGCGAAACTGCGCTCCGAGGAGTACTACGTGAACATGATGATCGCGTGGTATTTCGCGACAGCTCTAGCCAAGCAGTATGAGGCGGTCCTGCCCTTTATCGAAGGCAGGAAACTTGCGCCATGGACTCACAATAAGGCGATCCAGAAAGCGGTGGAGAGCTACCGCATCACGCACGAACAGAAGGAGTACCTCAAGACGCTGAAAGTGAAAAAGTAAAAAGCGGACCCGGCGTTGGGGGCTGCCGGGTCCATTGGACAAGAAAAGAGGTATTGTGTTTTGAGGTTATTATGAAACCGTTAAGCTCATCAGCTTATGTACTCATTATGGGGGACCAACCTTAAACGAACCTTAAAGTATTCACAGTTTGATTAAAAAGCCACAATATCTTTTCCGTATACTGTACGAAAAGAACTGAATCATGGCATTCCTGTCCATGATCGGAAGGGAACAGGTGGGATATATGAAGATCGAATCATTAACTTGTCCGAACTGTGCGAAGACCCTGCAGCTGCAGGATCTGACCGAGAATGCAAAGTTTGCGAAGTGCCCGGCGTGCGGGGCACAGCTCCATATTGACTATGAACAGGGTACGGCCTCGACCGGCCCGTCTGGAAATCCGAAGGATCCGAGAACGGAGATCCTGGATGATGCGACCGGGATGGTCCTGGCCCGGATGGTGATCCCGGAGGGCTGGGAAGCAAGAGGCGTCACGCTGAATGTCTATCAGGGGATTGACAAGCCTTTTCTCTCGCAGGTCCTTGCGAAATCAAAAGACGGCAGTTCCAGTGTACTCCTTCGTACCGGCGAGATGTTCCTCGATGTGCTGGAGTCTTTCGATAAACTCATGGGTTCCGACCGGTTCGTGGACGGGCAGATCTCAAAGGCGCTTCCGATGGTGATGCGAAGACAGCTTCCGTACTCGAATTACCTGAATGCATTTACTGCGAGATTCCTGCAGGGGGCGTCGATCGAACCGGTGGCGAATGCGACCCTTCCGAGTGTGCTGGGCCTTCATCCGGAGATCGCGAAAAGAATGCTCTATTCGAAATATGAGTTCCAGAAATCGTGGGATATGTCCTATCCGAACCCGATCTCGGAGCCAAACCTGATCTCTACGAATGCGCAGTCTCTGCTCCGAAAGTTCAAGAGCAAAGACAATATCTACATGGTGGGTGTGGATATGACTTCGATGGAGTGGGAGTCGAATATCACGCAGTATGCGGCGGCGTACGGCATGGTCGGTATGATGGCTCTGGCAAAGAAATGCCACGGACACTATGTGGCGTGGGGCAGTGAGAATATCTACTTCTGCACGACGGATGCTGCGCACGAAGCCGAAGTCACGGCGGCCTTTATGCAGATGGTGTCGACTTTCAGTTTTGATGACTCGGTCTATAAGAAAAAGTTCGATAAGGCTTCCGATTTTAACCGCGCGGAACTTGCGAAGAACCAGGCGCTCCAGGCGCAAAATGCAGCGCTTCAGCAACAGCTCCGTATGAACCAGGCACGCCTGCAGCAGACGCTCGCGGATAACAGCCGTGCGATGAGCGACATGATCATGGACTCGTGGAATAAGAAGATGGCGTCGGATTCCCGGATCAGCCAGGCCAGAAGTGAGGCGATCATGGGAGTGAACACCTACGTGCGTACGGACGGTAGTACGGTCCAGCACTCGGTCGTGGCTGACCATGTCTACCAGAACCAGTACGGGGATACGGTGGGCGTGTCGGGTCCGGCGATCGATCCGAGCTACATCCCGGACTGGACGGAGATCCCGAGAGGATAGTACTTCTTCCAAGGAGTCGGGCGCATCGGCGCGAAAGATGATATAATGCAGGGGTAAGTTTTCGCGGAGGTGCAAGATGGAGCGCACGACACAACTGTTTACCGATTTTAACAAAAGACTGTCGAAGGTCTGCGAGGCATTTGCCGACCAGGTCAGCTCGGCAGAAGGACCGACGGAAGGCGAGATGGCAGAACATTTCAAGAACTTCCGTTCCTATATAGAGCAGGAAACGAATCCTTTCTGGAAAGAGAAGAAGTCCTATCTCGATGGCATGACCGGCGAGGAATTCATCGGCGAGATGGACATGGAGACCGCGCTTGCGGCTTTCTCGGAGTCGGCGACACTGATCGACGATGAGGCCACACCGTTCCCGCTGGTAGAACGCCTGAAGAGCTTCGGCGATCCGGCCTGCGAGCGGCTTCTTAAGATGGTGCTCGATGCGAACTGGCAGCCGGAGGAAGGCGAAGATGAAAATGCATTCTTCGTGAAGTTCCAGCCTTGTGTGGCGGCGATCCGCTTCTTCGGTTCCGCTGAGTACGAGCCGGCGATGGAGCCGGTACTGACGCGCTTCTGCAGTTTCCCGAGCACACAGGAATATATAGCGGACTCCGTGAAGGTCATGATGCTCGGCCTCGGGGAGAGGGGCGTCCCGATGCTCATCGACTTCATGCTCGAGCGCTCGGATGCTGATATCACGGGACCGTATGAGGACATGATGATCATGCTCACACAGGTCGGCATCAAGAATCCGCAGAATGAGATCTACCAGGCACTTCGCGCCGGCTTCCGCCGCATGAAGGCGAAGGTTATCGCAGTCATCTGCATCGGCGATTACGGTGATCCGCGCGGCATCGCGCTTCTGAAGGGCTACCTCGACCGTACTGTGCATACTATCGACCGTGAGACATTCTATGAGGCACTCTCGGCGATTCGTCGTCTGGGCGGGGAGATCAATGACATCCAGGATCCGTTCCATGATTTTACGAAGCGTGTCCCGAAGAAGGATGACGGGAAGAAGTGAGGAAACGCTGATGGAGTTCCGGCCGTGTATCGATATCCATAACGGGAAGGTCAAGCAGATCGTAGGCGGTACGCTTAATGACGCGGGGGCGAAGGAGAACTTCGTGTCCGAGCGCGGTGCGGGCTATTATGCCGAGTACTACCGGGACTTAGGGATCCGCGGCGGCCACATCATCATGCTTAATAAGTTCGGAACACCGGAATATGAGGCGAGCCGGGCGGCGGCGATGGAGGCGCTCTCGGCCTACCCCGGAGGACTTCAGGTCGGCGGCGGCATCAACGCCGAAAACGCCGGCGCATTTATCGAGGCAGGTGCAAGCCATGTTATCGTTACCTCTTACGTTTTCTCGGACGGGAAGATCAACTACGACAATCTCAAAGCCCTCGTTCGCGCAGTGGACCGTGAGCACGTGGTGCTCGATCTCAGCTGCCGAAAAAAAGACGGCGAATACTATATCGTGACGGACCGCTGGCAGAAGTTTACCAGGACGAAACTGACCGCAGCACTTCTTACCAAGCTCGAAAAGCACTGTGCCGAATACCTGATCCACGCGGTCGACGTAGAAGGAAAGGCCGCGGGCCCGGATGAAGCGCTTTTCGAGGTGTTTGGGGAGTATTTCGATACATCCGCAGAAGAGGAAAGGGAAGCACTCCCAGTGACCTATGCGGGTGGCATCCACTCCTATGACGATATCCGCGCGCTGAAGAAGGTTTCCGGCGGGCGCGTCAACATCACCGTGGGATCGGCGCTGGATCTTTTCGGTGGGGAACTGTCCTGTGAAGAGATCCTGAAGATCGTGAAATAACCGAATACCGGGGAGATGAATTTAGATAACAAAAAAGCTCCGATTCTTCGGAGCTTTTTAAGTGGAGCGGGATACGAGATTCGAACTCGCGACTTTCACCTTGGCAAGGTGACACTCTACCACTGAGTTAATCCCGCGTGTAAAGTCAACATGTGATATTATATGCGCGCCCCGTTCGTCTGTCAACACTTTTTTTCGTCGCGACCCAAATATCAAGAAACCGATATTGACATATTAGTATAGGAGGGATATATTTTGATTGTTAAATAGTTTGAAAGGCAAAGTATTTTATGAACAACTCAAATTCATCCTCTGAACTTGGTAACGGTTTCGGCCGGGTGATTGGTATCGGCAGCTATCTGCCGGAGAATATACTTACGAACGACGACCTCGCGAAGATCGTCGAGACGAATGATCAGTGGATCACAGAGAGAACGGGCATCAAGACCCGCCACATCTCGGATCCGGAGAAGGATACGACAGAATCTATGGCGATCGCTGCGGCACAGGCGGCCGTGAAGGACGCAGGTATCGATCCGATGGAGATCGGCCTGATCGTAGTCGCATCCACTACACCGAATATCTTATTTCCGGCGCTGGCTGCGTGCGTACAGGCAGCGGTCGATGCGGATCATGCGATGTGTTTCGACCTGAATGCCGCTTGCCCGGGCTTCATCACAGCCTATGTTACGGCCCAGAACTACATCCGTTCCGGCATGGTCAGTTGCGCGCTGGTCGTAGGCGCAGAGAATCTCTCGAACTACACGAACTACGAAGACCGCGGCACCTGCATCCTCTTCGGAGACGGCGCTGGGGCAGTGGTTCTCAAGGCGGACCCTGATCTGCAGTATGACGCGATCATGCGTGCGGCCGGCAAGCGCAGCGGATGCCTGCGTTGCGAGTCCGTCATGCAGAAGGGCAAGGAGAAGACCCCTGAATTCATCAAGTCCAATTACATAAACATGGACGGGCAGACCGTCTTTAAGTTTGCTGTGACGGAGGTCCCGAAGGTCGTTGACGATATCCTGGCGAAGACCGGCACGAGCGCCGATGAGATCGACTATTTCATCCTCCATCAGGCGAACCGCCGCATCATCGAGTCTGTCGCAAAGCACCTCAAGCAGCCTATCGAGAAGTTTCCGATGAATATCGAGAAGACCGGTAACACTTCGTCCGCGAGCATCCCGATCCTGCTTAATGAGATGAAGAAGGACGGCAGACTCGGAGAAGGCAAGAAAAAAGTCGTTATCTCGAGTTTCGGCGCCGGCCTCATCTGGGGTGCCTTCCAGACGGAAATGTAATAAAGATAGAAAAGGAATAAGAATAGGAGAACGACATGAAAACGAGACTCACTGAACTTCTGAATATTGAGTACCCGATCATCCAGGGCGGTATGGCCTGGGTGGCGGACTATCACCTCGCTGCGGCAGTCAGTAATGCCGGTGGCTTGGGCATCATCGGTTCCGGCGGAGCCGATGCGGACTGGGTCAGAAATCAGGTCAAGTGCTGCAGAGAACTGACCGATAAGCCGTTCGGCGTAAACGTCATGCTCATGAACCCGCATGCACCGGAGATCGCCGATGTCCTCGCGGAGGAAAAGGTCGCTGTCATCACGACCGGTGCCGGTTCTCCGGAAAGATACCTCTCGAAGTGGCAGGAAGCCGGAATTAAGATCATCCCGGTCATCGCTTCCGTAGGCCTTGCGAAGAGAATGGAAAGACTCGGCGTAGATGCAGTGGTTGCAGAGGGAACCGAGTCCGGCGGACATATCGGTGAACTGACGACCATGACACTTGTTCCGCAGGTTGTCGATGCACTCTCCATCCCGGTCATCGCAGCAGGTGGTATCGCAGACGGCAGAGGTATTGCCGCAGCATTCATGCTGGGCGCCGAGGGCGTACAGTGCGGTACATGCTTCATTCCTTGTGATGAGACAAACATCCACCAGAACTACAAGGACCTCGTTCTGAAGGCTTCCGACATCGATACGAAAGTAACGGGCAGAAGCACCGGTCATCCGGTCAGAACGATCCGTAACCAGCTGACGAAGGTGTACCTGAAGATGGAGTCCGAAGGCGCGACTCTCGACGAGCTCGAGCAGCTCTCCCTCGGATCCCTTAGAAAAGCCGTAGTTGACGGCGATAAGGACATGGGCTCCTTCATGGCGGGCCAGATCTCCGGACTGCTTTCACAGCAGATGACAGTAAAAGAAAGAATCGTGTCCATGATGGACCAGGCAGAAACACTTCTGGGAGGTAAGAAATAATGAAGATCGCATTTATGTATCCGGGCCAGGGTGCCCAGAAGAACGGAATGATGCAGGATTTCTACGAGGAGATCGGCGCAGCCAGAGACCTTTTTGATAAGGCGAGTAAAATCAGCGGCTACGATATCCCTGATCTTTGCTTCAACGAGAAAGAAGAACTGAACCAGACCAAGTACACACAGGTCTGCCTTCTGACCGCCTGTATGGCCGCGACAGAGACACTCCGCGAAGAAGGTGTCGAGCCGGATGCGACCTGTGGTCTCTCCCTTGGCGAATATACAGCACTGGTTGCTTCTGGCGCCATGTCTTTCGAAGATGCGATCAAGCTCGTTACCGAAAGAGGCAAGATCATGGAAGAAGCAGCTCCGGATATCGGCGGTATGAGCGCCGTAATCGGCATGAACGAAGAAGATCTCCGTGCGGCGATCGACGGCATCGAAGGCGTATATGTAGCGAACTTCAACTGCCCGGGCCAGATCGTCATCACGGGCTATAAGGAAGCGGTCGAGAAGGCCGGCGAAGTCCTGAAGGAAAAGGGTGCGAAGAGAGTCATCCCGCTGAAGTGCAGCGGTCCGTTCCACTCTCCGATCATGGAGCCGGCAGGACGTAAGCTCCGCTCCGTTATCGACGAAGTCGACTTTGCCGAGCTGAAGGTGCCGTACGCAGCAAACCTCACAGGTGGTCTTGTTGAAGATGCAAGCGAGATCCCGGATCTCCTGGAGAAGCAGGTCAGCGGATCTGTCCGCATGCAGCAGGATATCGAAGCGCTTGCGAAGGCCGGTGTCGATACATTCATCGAGATCGGTCCGGGTAAGACCATCTCCGGATTTGAGAAGAAGACCCTGTCTGACGTCGAGATCCTGAACGTCGAGACACTTGAAGATGTGAAGGCCGTTGCTGCCCGCATCAAGGAAAAGGCGGAGGCAGAGAAATGACAAAGACAGCAATCGTAACCGGCGGATCCCGCGGTATCGGACGTGCGACCGCGATTGAGTTCAGTAAGATGGGCATGAATGTAGCCATCATCTATTGCGGCAATCAGGCCAAGGCTGAAGAAACTGTTGCCGCATGCAAAGAAAACGGTGTCGACGCCATCGCGATCAAATGTGATGTAAAGAATAAGGCAGATGTCGAGGTTGCCGTTGAAAATGTTCGCGAGACATTCGGTTCTGTGGATGTTCTCGTAAACAACGCCGGGATCACGAAGGACGGTCTCCTGCTTCGTATGAGTGAAGAGGATTTTGACGCCGTCATCGACACGAACCTCAAGGGCTGCTTCCTCATGAGCAAGGCCTGCTCGGCGATCATGATGAAGCAGAGATCCGGAAAGATCATCAACATCGCATCGATCGTCGGTATCCAGGGTAACGCCGGACAGGCCAACTACGCTGCTTCGAAGGCCGGTATCATCGGATTTACGAAGTCTCTGGCAAAAGAACTCGGCTCCCGCGGCATCACCGTAAACGCAGTAGCTCCGGGTTTCGTCGAAACTGATATGACCGATGTCCTCAGCGATAAGGTCAAGGAAGCCCTGATGAATCTCATCCCGCTGAAGAGAACTGCAAAGCCGGAAGATATCGCCGGCACGATCGGTTTCCTCGCTTCGGAGAAAGCAGACTATATCACAGGCCAGGTGCTGACCGTCGACGGCGGTATGTGCATGTAAAAACCAGGTGCCGCGATGCGGACCACATGAAATAAAGGAAGGTATATAACATGAGAAGAGTTGTGATTACAGGTATGGGTGCAGTAACACCGCTGGGCAACACCGTAGAAGAATTCTGGTCGAACATCAAGGCCGGTAAAGTCGGCATCGGCCCCATCACGAAGTTTGATACGACAGATTATAAGGCGAAGGTCGCGGGCGAAGTTCGTGACTTCAAGCCGGATGAATATATGGACTTTAAGACCGCGAAGAGAATGGAACCGTTCTCCCAGTATGCGGCGGCAGCAGCCCTTATGGCTGTGAAAGATTCCGGCATCAACATCGAGTCTGAAGATGCCTACCGTTGCGGCGTTATCGTCGGTTCCGGCGTCGGCTCCATGCAGGCGACCGAGCGCGAGCACAAGCGCCTCCTCGACTTCGGCCCGAACAAGATCGGTCCTCTTTACATCCCGCTCATGATCGGTAACATGGCGGCCGGTAACATCGCGATCGTAACAGGATTTAAGGGCAAGAACATCGATGTCGTTACGGCCTGCGCATCCGGTACGAACTCCATCGGCGAAGCCTATAGAACGATCCAGGCGAACGAAGCCGACGTTATCCTCGCAGGTGGTACCGAGGCAGCGATCTGCCCGATGGGCGTGGCCGGTTTCTGTGCTCTAAAAGCACTCTCTACAAGCGAGGATCCGCTTCACGCTTCGATCCCGTTCGACAAGAACAGAGACGGTTTTGTACTTGGCGAAGGTGCCGGCGTTCTGGTACTCGAAGAGTATGAACACGCGAAGGCACGTGGCGCGAAGATCTATGCAGAGATGGTCGGTTACGGCGCTTCCTGCGACGCTTATCACATCACTTCTCCGGAAGAGTCCGGAATCGGCGCAGCTCACGCCATGATGGCAGCTATCGCAGATGCCGGCATCGAGCCTTCCGAGCTTGACTACATCAACGCTCACGGTACATCCACTCACCACAACGATCTTTTCGAGACACGTGCGATCAAGACCGCTCTCGGAGATGCCGCTTATAACGTAAAGATCAACTCCACGAAGTCTATGACCGGACACCTCCTCGGTGCGGCCGGTGCGATCGAAGCGATCGTTCTGGCGAAGTCCTGTGAAGAGGGCTTCATCCACCAGACCATGGGCTCGGCCGAGACCGAAGACGAGATGGATCTGAATTACTGCTTCGGCAGCCCGATCGAGCAGGAAGTCAAGTATGCGATGAGCAACTCCCTGGGATTCGGTGGTCACAATGCATCCATCATCATGAAGAAGTTCGAGGAGTAAGAGGTACTCATATGGCAAAAGCACTGACAACCAAAGAGATCATGGACATTCTTCCGCACCGTTCTCCGTTCCTCCTGGTGGACGCCATCGAGGATTACGAAGAGGGTGTATATGCCATCGGCAGAAAGTGCATCACCTACGATGAACCCTATTTTCAGGGGCATTTCCCGGAGATGCCGATCATGCCGGGTGTCCTTCAGGTCGAAGCACTGGCCCAGACCGGTGCGGTCGCGATCCTCTGCAAGGATGAGTTCAAGGGGCGTATCGCCGTATTCGCCGGTATCGACAAATGCAAGTTCAAGCGTCCGGTCGTTCCGGGTGATGTCCTGACTCTGAAGACCGAGATCACCGCGCTCCGCGGTCCGGTCGGCATGGGACACGGTGTCGCATCGGTAGGCGACGAAGTCGCCTGCGACTGTATCATCAAGTTCGCGATCCTGCCGGGTAAAGAAGACGGCGAAACAGAAGCAGCGGAGGCATAAGCGCCGATACATCGTTTTTGGAAAAGACGCGAAATCTCAGTGAAAGAATGATTTGAAAGGTGGTCTATCAGATGGACGACAAATGGATCGATTCGATCAGCGATCTGAAGAAAAGACAACTCGAAGCGGAGCTGGCCGGTGGGGAAGCCGGTATCGAGAAACAGCACGCCCGCGGCAAACTCACGGCAAGAGAAAGAATGCAGGCACTCTTTGACGACGATACTTTCGTCGAGCTTAATTCCCTCATGACATCCGGAGCGACCGACTTCGGAATGGATAAGAAAAAGAAGCCGGGCGACGGAGTCGTGACCGGTTACGGATATGTACACGGAAGACTCGTGTACGCCTCCTCCCAGGACTTTACTGTCGGCGGCGGTTCTCTCGGTGCGGCGCACGCGAAGAAGATCTGCCTCGCGATGGATAAGGCAATGGAAGCAGGTGCCCCGTTCGTTTCCATGAACGACAGCGGCGGAGCAAGAATCGAAGAAGGCATCGACAGCCTGAACGGCTATGCCGAGATCTTCCTGAGAAATACCATGGCTTCGGGCGTGATCCCGCAGATCTCGGTTATCATGGGGCCATGTGCCGGTGGCGCATGCTACTCTCCGGCCATCTGCGACTACATCTTCATGACCGAAGAGACCTCCCAGATGTACATCACAGGACCGGCGGTCGTTAAGTCGGTAACCGGTGAAGAGATCACAGCCGGCCAGCTCGGCGGTGCCGGCGTGCACTCCGCAGTCAGCGGTGTGGCCCACTTCGTTTACCCCGATGATCTCGAGTGCTTAAACGGCGTGAGACGCCTGATCGGATATCTCCCGGACAACAACGAAGGTGTCGCAGCGGATGTAGAGGGCATTTCCGTAGATGCATGCGCATCGATCCCGGAGATCGTCCCGTCGAATCCGAAGGCAGCCTACGATGTCCGCGACGTCATCGCGACATTCATCGACAGAAATAGCTTTATGGAAGTATCTGCTGATTTTGCCAAGAACATCGTCGTCGGCTTTGCCCGTATCGAAGGAAAGACCGTCGGTATCGTGGCCAACCAGTCCAACTGCATCGCAGGATCTCTCGAGATCAATGCCTCCGATAAGGGTGCGCGTTTCATCCGTTTCTGCGACTGCTTCAATATCCCGCTCGTCACGCTCGTGGACGTGCCGGCCTTCATGCCGGGTTCGAACCAGGAGCACAACGGCATCATCCGCCACGGTGCGAAGCTTCTCTACGCTTTTGCCGAGGCGACGGTCCCGAAGGTGACGGTCATCATGCGTAAGGCTTACGGCGGCGCATATATCGCCATGAACAGCAAGGGCCTGGGCGCGGATGTCGTCTACGCATGGCCGATCGCCGAGATCGCTGTCATGGGCGCTTCGGGTGCGGTCGCTATCATCGGCAGAAAAGCGATCGAGGCCGCTGAGGATAAGGGTGCGAAGAGAGAAGAACTCGTCGCCGAGTATAACGACAAGTTCATGAATCCGTATGTCGCCGCTAACCGTGGCTACGTCGACGAGGTCATCCTGCCGGAGGACACGAAGGCGAAGATCGTCTCCGCACTCCGTTCCCTCGAGACGAAATCGCAGGACCGTCCGTACAAGAAACACGGCAATATCCCGCTCTGATGGAGGTACGCACATGGAAGAGTTAAAGAAGGAAGAGATCATCGCGATGGCGGTCGCCGCAATCGCAGAGAAGACCGGTAAAGATATACGTAATCTTCGCGTGGTAAACTTCCGCGAGATCGGTGAATCTGCTCTTATGAAATATATTCGCGAGAAGAATATCAGCTATAAGAAATACGCACTGGAGGATGAATTGGTATGAGCAACTATAGAATTAAACTGAATGGTAAAGCATATGAGATCGAAGTAGAAGAGATAAGCGAGTCTGAAGCAAAGGCTTCTGCTGCTTCTGCGCCCAAAGCACCTGCTGCCGCACCTTCTGCGGCTCCGGCTGCCACTTCTGCTGGCGCTCCGAAGGCTTCCGCTCCGGTCACAGGTGGTGCCGGCAGTGTAAACGCACCGATGCCGGGTACGATCCTCCGTGTCAATAAGAACGTCGGGGATTCCGTCAATGCCGGTGAAGCGGTCGTGGTCCTCGAAGCCATGAAGATGGAGAACGATATCAACAGCCCGAAGGCCGGTGTGGTAAAAGCACTCTTCGTAAATAAGGGCGACACAGTCGCATCCGGACAAGTGCTTTTCGAGGTAGAGTAAGATGCTTCAGATGCCCGAAAAGAAACTGTTTATCACTGATACGATCCTTCGTGATGCGCATCAGTCCCAGGCGGCGACGAGAATGCGCATCGAGGATATGCTTCCTGCATGTGAGATCCTCGATAACATGGGATACTGGTCCCTCGAGTGCTGGGGTGGCGCGACATTTGACTCCTGCATGCGATTCCTAGGAGAGGATCCGTGGGAGAGACTTCGCACACTGAAGAAGGCGATGCCGAAGACGCCTCTGCAGATGCTCCTTCGTGCCCAGAACCTCCTGGGATACCGCCATTACGCTGATGATGTAGTCGAGTCTTTCTGCGGAAGAATGATCGAGAACGGCATCAATGTCGTCCGTGTTTTCGACGCGCTGAATGACGTAAGAAATATGGAAAGCCCGATGCGCGCCGTGAAGAAATACGGCGGCACATGTGAGGCGGCTCTGAGCTACACGACAAGCCCCGTGCATAACGAAGAATACTTTGTAAAGCAGGCGAAGATCCTGGTCGAGATGGGCGCGGATGTTATCTGCATCAAGGACATGGCGAACCTGCTCCTGCCGTCGACCGCATATTCCCTCGTAAGTAAGCTCCGTGAGGCGGTCGATGTGCCACTGCACCTGCATACACACGATACGACAGGTACCGGTGCGATGGTCTACTATGCAGCCGCACTTGCAGGAATCGACATCATCGACACTGCGCTTTCGCCGCTGGCGACAGGTACATCCCAGCCGGCCACCGAGTCCCTGGTGGCGGCCTTTAAGGGGACACCGAGAGATACAGGTCTCGATCTTCCTTCTCTTTCGAAAGCAGCGGTCCATTTCAAGGGTGTCGCACAGAAACTCCAGGATCAGGGGATCCTCGATCCGAAGGTCCTCCGTGTAGACCCGAATACCCTGATTTACCAGGTTCCGGGCGGTATGCTCTCGAACCTTCTCAATCAGCTCAAGCAGGCCGGTGCTGAGGACCGTTTCGAGGAAGTACTCGCGGAAGTACCGCGTGTCCGTGAAGACTTTGGATATCCGCCGCTCGTCACGCCGACTTCCCAGATCGTGGGATCGCAGGCGGTCATGAACGTCCTGATGGGACGATATAAGACGTTCCCGAAGGAGTCGAAGATGCTTCTTCGCGGAGAGTACGGAAGACTTCCGGGTAAGGTCAATGAAGAGATCAGAAAGCTCGCGATCGGGGATGAAGAGGTGATCGAGTGCCGTCCGGCCGACCGCATCGCCAATGAGATGGAGGCCCTCCGTGCATCGGTTTCCGACTTCGCGAAGTCCGAAGAAGACGTCCTTTCCTGCGCGCTTTTCCCGCAGGTGGCACCGGGATTCATCCACAAGAGAGATGCCGTGGAAGCAGCCTCGAAAACCAGCGCCCCAAATGATGAAATCAAGGAGATCAATGTCATCTGGTGACGTCCGTTTCTCATCCTGAAAGACAAAAAAAGATCCCGCTTCGCAAAGGAACGGGATCATTTATTTGTGTGCAAAACGTTATTTGTTTCACGAATGACTTAAATAGTCGGAAGTTGTTTCAAGTGTGCCCTAAATCTTTTTTACATTCTCCTCGCATGGAAAGACCTGTTGAGGCTTCTTAATATGTATATATATTTATATATTTATACATAATATATATAGTTACTGAAATCGGTTTCGGTGTTCCTTTCACTCCACGATGAAGTGATTCGAACTTGCACATTTTATTGTTTCTGTTATCATAGCGGTTGTGAAACGAAAACGGTTTTATGATTTCACTTAAGAAGGAGTACGAAGCGACTATGCCGGATCCGAGTCTGGAGAAGAAAAAACTGAATATCAAGGAAGTGGGCATAAAGGGTGCGATCGTACACTTCTGGACTTACTATAAGTGGTGGGTGATCATCCCGGTTATTGTTCTGGGTGTGTTGGGATCCATGCTCTATTCTTATCTCTCGGCCACGAAGAAAGCCTACCTCAATATCGCCATCGTGAACGGGCGGTACGAATCGGAAGACGTACTCTTCCAGGATTACCAGCAGAAGATCGGAAAGGAGTTTATCATTGACAGTACTTTTCACGCGCCGACCAATGAAGACTCGATCGCGATGACGCAGGATATGACCGCCAGTGTGATGAAGCTCGATTCACTGATTGCCGGTGGTGTGGTGGATATCGTCATCACGAACTCCCGGTCGATCAAGGAGTACGGACCCAATGGAGTGCGCGACTTGCGCGATGTGCTGACGGAAGAACAGATCAGTGATCTCGAAGCGCGGGACATGATCTTCTACCTCGAGCCCGAAGACGGGAGTGCGAGCTATCCGGCAGCGATCAATATCACAGGTATGGAGTATTTCCAGCCGGCCTACGAAGGCTCAGAGGAGAAGCACTATCTGATGCTCTCCGCGAGATCGAACAAAAAAGAAGAAGAGAAACTTCTTCTGGAGTATCTCTTCTTCAGTTAAGCTGATAATAAATGATCCGGCCACAGTTCTTCCTCAGTAGAAGCACTGTGGCCTTTTTGTTTTCTCAGTCACGATTCTCTTCGTCTGATTCTGTCTCCTCATCCTCGTCTTCGTCAGATGTATCTTCAGACTGTTCTTCATCCGAATCGTCGGATCCTTCGGCCGATTGTTCGTCTTCACCGGCGTCGTCAGTTTCCTCGCCGGACTCTTCCTCCGTTTCGGGATCTGTCACAGTATTTCCATCGTCGTCATAGGAGAGTTCCTGAACGGAGCCGTCGCGGAAGACGCGGAGTCTCTTGAGACCGAACGCCTTGTGCAGGAAGAAGGAACAGATCAGGACACGAAGAGCAAGGTTGTAGAAGACTTCGAGTCCCAGGATCGCATAGGTCCAATCCGGGAACGTGTTGATGAGGAGCGGGGTGAAGAGCCAGACCGCAATCAGGAAGATCGTGATGGCGAAGTTCTTGATGCTCAGAAGGATCGCATTGATGATAGTCTTCTTAAGTGTGTTTTCAAAAGTAGAGAGAAGCGCAAAGCCGTAGAGGAAGACCTGCACGACTACGAAGATCATGATCCAGACCGGATACTGAAGGAAAGAGAAGCGTGAGTCGAAGACATCGGGACGGAAATAGATGAAGTAGAGCTCGACGCCGAACATGGTGCCAAGTACAAGAATACCGAGCCATAAGATGAGGCCCTTCTTGAAGCTTGCCTTAAACTCTCGAAAGTAAGTCTGGTAGACCTGCGGGTCGTCGCCGCTTACGATCTTTAGACATACTTTGTATAGTCCGCACAGAGATGGGCCGATCGTGATGATCGGAATACATGTAAAGATGAAGAGGAGATTGACCCAGAATATGTTAAAAACATTAGAAAGAACGCGCATTGCGGGGTTATTCTGATTAAAAGTCTCATGCATAGAGAAGCACCTCGAAAAGGAGTTTGGACAGATTCATTTCTGACTCGAAAAGATTATACCAACATGGTGAATAAAAATACAGCGCGTAACGTTTCGCTCTTTAAATAGCAAGGAATGAATGGACAAATGGCACTTTATCGCAAGAATTGTAATGTAAATTGTCAGGCCAATGGGTATTATGTACATGTAGTTACAAGAAAACGGCGACTCGTTCGTCAAAAATCTACAAATATCAGGAGGACGATATGAAAAAAATTATTGCAAGTGTTCTTTGCTTCACGATGTGCGCTGCAATGTTCGCTGGCTGCTCTTCTTCGGACAGCACAACAACAGCTGCAGGTTCATCTGACAACGGCGGAACAACAGCTTCTGCTGAGAAGTCTGATCCGACAACATCTGAGGTTCAGATTGGTACCGGTAGCATCGAGATCAACGTTTACGCGATGTCTGATGAGGTTCCGGGCATGATCGAGGAATTCTTCAAGAGAAATCCGGAGTATGCTGACAAGTACACAATCAACGCTACAGTTTCCAACAACGACAACCAGGCTTACGAGACAAAGCTGAACGCGGCTCTTACCGCTGGTGGCGATCTGGCTCCGGACCTTTACGTTGCTGAGGCTGACTACATTCTCCCTTACACACAGGGTGAGTTCGCTGATTTTGCTGCTCCTTACTCCAGCTTCATCGATGATGTTGATGGTAAGATCGCAGCTGCTGACATTGCTAAGTACACTGTTGAGCTCGGTACCAACAAGGGTGGCGATCTCGTAGCTCTCTGCTATCAGTGCACAGGTGGTGCGTTCATCTACAGACGTTCCATCGCTAAGGACGTTTTCGGTTCTGACGATCAGGCTACTGTTGAGGCTGCTATCGGCGCCGGCACACAGTCCTGGGACAAGTTCTTCGAGGCTGCTGAAGCTCTGAAGGCTAAGGGTTATGCAATCGTTTCTGGTCTCGGTGACGTTTGGAACGTATGCGAGAAGGCTGCTTCTACTCCGTGGGTTGTAGACGG
The DNA here is from genome assembly GCA_017617995.1 of Clostridiales bacterium. Classification (GTDB taxonomy): domain Bacteria; phylum Bacillota; class Clostridia; order Saccharofermentanales; family Saccharofermentanaceae; genus Scatonaster. Next base: position 5,961 of record JAFZVE010000019.1, on the reverse strand, counting down.
CAAGCTCAACATCGACCCGATGAGAATGGAATACCTTGACATCGCTAAGAAGCTGATCGATGGTGACTACACCAACAAGACAGACGCTTGGCAGGAAGCTTGGTATGCTGACATGAAGGACCAGAGCGAGCGTAAGGTATTCGGTTGGTATGGTCCGGCTTGGCTCATCAACTACGTTATCGCTAAGCAGGCTGTAGACGAAGCTACTGGTTTCGGTGACTACGCTGTATGCGTACCGAACGTTGGTTTCTGGTGGGGCGGTTCCTGGCTGCTGGCTAACAAGGCTGCCATCGAGAACGCTGACAAGAAGGAAGTTATCTCTAAGATCGTTGAGTGGATCACACTTGACTGCACAGAGAATGGTCTCCTCTATGCTTGGGCTAACGGCGCTATCTCCGCTGCTAAGGATACAGTTTCTTCCGGTACAGTCATGAAGATGTCTGATGGTTCCATGGACTTCCTCGGTGGTCAGAACCCGTTCGATATCTTTGTACAGGCTACATCCTACGCTTCCGCTAAGTGCAAGTGCGAATATGACTCCACACTGAACGGCACATGGCAGGAGCAGGTTAAGCAGTACGCTATGGGTGAGAAGGATAAGGACGCTGCACTCAATGAGTTCAAGGACGTTGCTGCAAACGCTGGTCTCGCAATCGACTAATTTGCAGATACACTTCTAACCAAGTGAACTAGAAGATCTGGGGGCGGACGAAAGGAATTTCGCCCGCCCCATTTTTCTTTCCTACTAAGAGTGAACGGTGGTGTTTTTTTTGAAACAAAAGAAGCTCGTTAATTATTCCAAATTTGGATACATCTTTGCCATCCCGTTTGTTCTTGCTTTTTTAGTCTTTACACTTTATCCGGTCTGCTACACACTGCTTATCGGATTTACCAACCATGAGGGCGCGATCCCGCCGAAGATGGAGATTCTCAAGGATCCTCTTGAGAACTTTAAGTATCTCTTCCAGAAGAGACCTTCCGGCCAGATGAGCTACTTCCTCATGGGTTTGATTACAACAGCGAGAATCTGGGTGATTAACTTTATCCCACAGCTGGGTCTGGCATTACTCCTTTCCGCATGGTTCACAGATAACCGCGTAAAGGTTAAGGGTCAGGGTTTCTACAAGGTAGTTTTCTACCTCCCGAACATTATCACGGCGGCAACTTGCGCGATCCTGTTCCGTACGCTGTTCGGTTACCCGATCGGTCCGATCAATGATATTCTCAAGTCGTTGCACATCCTGAAGGAGCCATATAACTTCTTGCTCAAGAAGTCTCCGACACGTGCAATTGTTGAGTTTATCCAGTGCTGGCAGTGGTATGGTTCCACGATGATCACTTTGATTGCTGCCGTTATCGGTATCAATCCTGAGATCTTCGAAGCTGCCGAAATTGATGGAGCCAACAGAATTCAGAAGTTCTGGAAGATTACGATCCCGAGTATCCGTCCGGTTATGCTCTTTACTCTCGTAACCAGCTTGATCGGTGGTCTGAGTATGTTCGATATCCCGATGCTCCTTGCTCAGGGTGGTCCGGACAACGCGACACAGACTGTGGCGATCTATATCTACAACCAGTCCTTCAGAAAACCTTATAAGTACAATCGTTCAGCTGCAGCAAGTATCATCTTGTTCATCATCATCGTCGGATGCTCCTGCCTCCTGTTCTATCTCATGAGAGATAAGGAAGCTGCGAAGCTCGCGAAGATGAAGAAGGCTGAAATGAAGCGTAACAGACTTATGGCAAGGGGGGCGTAATCAATGGCTACTAATACAACAGCGATGGCCTCATCTAAAGCAAAAGACTCTATTATCTTCAAGACCGTAATTTATATTGTATGTACGATCCTGGCGATTTTGAGTATTGCTCCTTTCCTGGTCATGCTTATCAACTCGACACGTTCTACTGCCCAGATCATGGCTCACGCAGTCAGCTTTATCCCGGGCAGTCAGCTTAAGAACAACATCAACCTTCTGAAAACCAAGAAGACATTTAACGCTCTGCTCGGTATGAAAAACTCCTTCATCATCTCCACAGGCGTTACTGTACTGGCTGTTTACTTCTCGAGCCTTACTGCGTATGCGATCTATACATATGACTGGAAGCTCAAGAAGGCATTCTTCAGCTTGGTTATGGGTATCATGATGCTTCCTGGTACAGTTACCATGATCGGTTTCTACAGAGCATGCTACCAGTTCCATCTCGTGAACAACCGTCTCATGCTCATCCTGCCGGCGATCGCTTCTCCTATGATGGTATTCTTTATGAGACAATACCTCGAGGGCGCGCTCTCCCTGGAAATCGTAGAATCTGCCCGTATCGATGGTGCTGGCGAGTTTAGAACATTTAACACGATCGTACTTCCGATCATGAAACCGGCTATGGCTACACAGGCGATCTTCGCTTTCGTAGGATCCTGGAACAACTTCTTCCTGCCGATGATCCTTCTGAATAAGAAAGAGAGCTACACGATGCCTATCATGGTTTCCCTGCTCAACGGCGATATCTATAAGACAGAATTCGGTTGTATCTATCTTGGTCTTTCCATGACAGCACTTCCGCTTATCATCGTCTATCTGCTTCTCTCGAAGTACATCGTCAGTGGTGTTGCACTCGGTTCCGTTAAGGGTTAATTCCGAGGGCAGGAAAGCCGAAAGGCTATTTCCGAAAGCAACAAAGAAACACAATTACAAAAGAAGCCGTTCCGAAAAGGGACGGCTTCTTTATTCTTTTTTTCGATACTCGGCATTAGTGATTGCCGTGACGATTTAGACGGAAAGCCGTCAACAAGCGAGGTTACTCGGTGATACGTGCGGCGCGGTATTGCGACGGGGTCATGCCAGTCGCATTCTTGAAGCAGCGGGTGAAACTTGTGAGATTATTAAACCCGGACTGGAAGGCGATCTCCGTGACGGTCTTGTCGGTATCGGTCAGGAGTACCTTGGCTGCCTGCATGCGGCGATGAAGAAGGAACTCATAGAAAGTGACATCCGTATACTCTTTAAAGAGCCTCGAGAAGTGGAACTTGGAGAAACCGACGTAGTCGGCCGCCCACTCGAGTGTGATTTCATCCATGAAGTGAGCATTGATGTGGTTGATCAATGATTTGAACTTGACGTATTTGCTCTTGCTCTTGCTGTCTTCGAGATGGATCGGATTGAACTGGGGATTGGTCGTGACAAGAAGAGAGAAGATGTTCATGAGTCGCGAATAGATCGGAAGCTCCAGAACCATGTTCTCGTATAGGAAATACTGGTCATTGATGCCCATAAATGTCTCATAAACTTTTCCGTAGATGGTCGGATACGTCGATTCGTTGATGATACGCGGTTCCTTGAAGAACTCGCTAAGAAAAGAGAAATCAAAGAGTCCCATAAGAAAATCGATCACGAAGAGATAAATGAATCGGCATCCGTCGTTCTCGCACTCGATCTCGTGCATCATGTGCGGCGGGATGAAGAGAATATCGCCGGGATTAAGATTGACAGATTTTCCGTTGATGATGTACTTGTACTCGTTCTCGATCGGGATACAGATCTCAAGCGCTTCGTGCTTATGGGGCGCATAGCTCTTGTACTGGTTGTTGTACCAGATACGCATCGTGGTCTTCGGGATGAAGTCGACGTCTTCCTCATCGCCGTTCAGGACACGCTTACTGAACTGGCGGACAGGCTGGTTGTATATAACAGGTGTCGTGGCATCCCGCTCGTATGATTCGGTCGGAACTACAACGGTGTCAGCAACGGATGGTGTGATCTCGTCGTTCATATGTTGCCCATCTCCTTTCGGTCAGTTCAATAAATCACGGAAGGAAACCTCCTTCTGAGAATAAAACAAGTATAGCATCGTTTCCCGGAAATCCCAAATGTGGAAGACCATGAAGGTGATATAATAGTTATGGGGTGGCAAACAAAAACATAGGAGGAATCTCTATGAAAAAAGGAATTCGTGTCGCGATCACTTCTCTGTTGATCGTGTGTCTTGCACTTAGTGCATGTCATGGTAAGAAAGAAAACTCCGAGGCAGCATCTTCTTCTTCTAATGAAACTTCGTCTTCAGCAGATCCGGATGTCGTCGAGAAATTAGCTACTACGGGGGAGGGAGCATTTTCCTATATCGGGGGAAGCCGTGTGTATCTCTCGACAGTAATGCCTGCAGATATGGGTGGCGGATCGGGAGAACTACATGTGATTTCGGCAGATAAAGACGGGAATACTACGGACCTGGGTGTGATCCCGAGTGTTTTCACCTTACCTGTGGGAATCGCAAAAATCGATTCAGACTATTATATGTTTGTGACGCAGTCTCCGACATCCGACGATTCAGAGGAATCCGATGAGAAGGAGAAAGTGCTCATTCGTGTAAACCCTGAAAAGAAAGAAGTGGAAGTGATCCATTATAGTGACATCGTCGACTGGGCAAACCTGAGTCCTTACGAATCTTCTGCACAGAGTGTGGGTAGGAAGGTCGTATATCTGGATGGCTATATCACAGAGGAAGTGACGGGCAAGTTACTTCGGACATTCCTATCTGTCTACGATGTGGATACCGGGAACTGGTCCCGCGAGATGGAGTGCTCGATTACCAATGTGCAGACCAAGGGTGATGTCCTCTTCAGGATGTGTTCGGACGGAGAGAAAATCTATGCTCTCTATGACGACGTGAATGGTAAGAATTCCACCACTTCTCTTGTGGTACTCGATTCGGATTTTAAGGAACTTCAGCGGATCGAGATAGGGGAAGACATGTGGGATGTCTGCAACCGGTCACGTGTGTGGAGAATGGACGTATGGAAGGATCTCCTGTTCATCTCCTATAATTCCGATGAGGGACAGAAGATCTATATCGGCAAGCTCGAGGGTGACAAGATCAGTAAGGTAACGGAACTTCTGAACGGCAGTCTCGTCATGGATGCCCAGGGAAGTGCGCCGGTCCTTGTGCAGATGGATGAGAATCTGATCAATACGATCTCCGAGTCCGGAGAGATCAGGACACTGAAACTTCAGATGGATGGTGTGAAGGAGAGCTTCATATCAAAGTTGAGCCTTGAAGGATCGACACTTTATGTAAATATGTATTACGAGAAGGATCAAGGATACGGATTCGCCGACTACCTGATCCATCTGGATAAGATCGGAGATAACACGAGCGAGATCGTTCTGCCGGGCTGATGTTCCGGAAGAACTACTCGAAGTCAGGAATGAAACTCTCGCTGACCGTGCCGCCTTCCTGTGTGAAGGCGTTGGTCTGGCCGAGGATCGATAAGTAATTGACCATGGAGTCGTAGTGCTTCTGGGGGAGCGGCCGGGCGAGCTCGTCGGGTGCGCCGGGCATCGGCGTGTACTGGTTCATGAGACTGATCGTGATCGTGTTTCCGTAGGTTTCGGTCAGATAGTCCAGAATGTGTTTCGTGTCAAAGAGAACGCCCGGCAGCATCAGGTGTCGAACAATGACGCCGCGCTTCATCATGCCGTCTTTGTCAAATTCCTGCTTCGGGCACTGGCGGACCATCTCGTCGATGGCATCCTTTGCGCGGTCGAAGTAGTCGGCGGCGTGGGCATATTTGCTGCTGATCTCTCTTGAGAAGAACTTCATATCCGGAAGATAGATGTCGATCGTCCCTTCGAGGGAACGGATCGTGTCGACGGATTCATAGCCACCGCAGTTGTATAGCGTCGGAATAGTAAGGCCGTGTGCTCTGGCGAGACGTACACCCTCGATGATGTGCGGGACGTAGTGTGTCCCGGTCACGAAGTTGATGTTATGTGCGCCCTGATTCTGAAGATCGAGCATGGCAGATGCGAGTCCTTCTATGGTATAGATGCGACCGGGAAGTTCGTACGGGCCGGGATGGGAGGAACCTTCCGGAAGTCTTCTGGAGATCTCGTAGTTCTGGCAGAAGACGCATCCGAGCGGGCAGCCGGTAAAGAAGATAGTGCCGGAGCCGCGCGTGCCGGAAAG
>JAFZVE010000018.1 GCA_017617995.1 Clostridiales bacterium | reverse complement strand
TTTATCCTCATGGAGTTTGTAAGTATCGTTATCCCGATCTTCCTTCCGGGTGTTTTAAGCCTGTGGTTCGATCTCTTTGACGGTATTCTTCAGGCCATCGTGTTCTGCTACCTCACTACCTCTTACATTGGTGAAGCGATAGAGAGTGCTCACGTCATGAAGGAAAGAAAAGAAGAAAAACTGAAGGCTCAGGCGGAAAAAGAAGCGGCGAATGCCACCGCCGGAGTGGAAGCATAAGAGGTTGGAAATACTACTTGATCGATAAGAATTAGGAGGATATAAAAATGAATCTGACAAGAGTTTTATTAGATGTTGCATCGGATCCGAAGGGCCTGATCGGCTTGGGTGCCGGTCTTGCGATCGGTCTCGGTGCTCTGGGTACAACGATCGGTATCGGACTTGCCGCCGGACGTGCGCTCGAAGGTGCAGCTCGTCAGCCGGAAATGTACAGTAAGCTTCAGACATTGCTTCTGATCTCCATCGTATTCCTGGAGTCTATCGCGATCTATTCGTTGGTAGTAAGCTTGCTTTTGATCTTTACATTCTGATCGAATTACGAGGTGTATGATGATGAATTTGCTGTTGATGGCAAACCTTGATAAGATTCCGAGAGCACTTCTGGACGTAGTGGCAGAAGCAGAGAGTGAGAGCTCACTGCTTTCTCCGGACCAGATGGCGCACTATGCGGTGACGGCGCTCGTTACCATCGTGAATCTCCTGGTAGCGTATTTTATTCTGAAACTCGTTCTTTTCAAACCGTTGATCAAAGTGATCAAGAAGCGTCAGGAGGGTATCACGGCGCAGGTCGAGAATGCGGAAAAGCAGGAGAAGGCGGCGAACGAGAAGTTTGAAGAAGCGACCAAGCGCATCGATGCTTCTCACGAAGAAGCCCTGCAGATCATTGCCGACGCAAGATCCCAGGCAGAAAAGCAGTCTCAGACGATCATTGAGACCGCGAAGAAAGAAGCGCAGGAGATCCGCGACCGTGCGGAAGAAGATGCAAAGCGTACCCGTAAGGCTATGCTGGAAGAGATGAAAGACGAAGTGGCCGATCTGGCAGTTTCCATTGCAGGACACGTTCTCGGTTCGGATGGAGATGCGAAGAAGGAAAGCGAGCTTCGTGAAAAAGTAAATGCAGAGCTTCAGTCGACAGAGGTGAAGGCCGGTGAATAATGCAAGTGGTTTTGAAGTAATCCGGATCGTAACGGCTTCGGACGATATGCCACCGGAGAAGGTCGCCCTGATCGCGCGCCGCTTTGCCGAGCATATCCATATATTCGGTTATACGATCCAGCAGGAGACAGATAAGTCCCTGATCGGCGGATATGTGATCTTCGCGCAGGGTACGAAATACGACTACAGTGTAGCCGGTCAGTTGTCCCGAATCGGACGTCACCTGAAGACGGACCGGGATGCTGAGATCGATGTCTCCGAAGGAAAAGATGATGCGGCTTTGATCCACCAGTCCTTGAGTGAGGCACTGGCGGAGTTTAAAGAAAGCCCCGCGATGCTTTTTGAGGATGACGATCTCTGGGAAGGCGATGAAGCGGAGCAGGAAAGAAAACGCGAGAAGATCCTCACCGATTTTGCCAAAGCTTCCGAAGTGGAGCAGGTCGGTAAGGTCATGTCCGTTTCCGATGGTGTCGCAATGGTAAGCGGCCTCGAGAATTGTGTATCCAGTGAGCTGATCATGTTCTCGGAGACTTCCTACGGTATTGCGATGAATCTGGAAAGTGATAAAGTCGGCGTAGTGCTTCTCGGTGAATGCCGGGATGTTGTAGAAGGCGTCATGTGCCATCGTACCGGACGTGCTGTTTCGGTTCCGGTCGGCCGTGGACTTCTGGGAAGAGTAGTGGATCCTCTGGGAAATCCGATCGATGGAAAAGGCATTATCCGTTCGACGGAATCCCGTCCTATCGAGTATCCTGCACCGAGTATCGTCGAGCGTTCACCGATCGATGAACCGTTGCAGACAGGTATTACCGCGATCGAT
>JAFZVE010000017.1 GCA_017617995.1 Clostridiales bacterium | reverse complement strand
GAGCGAACTTGGTGTTGAGAGAGATGATGCTTTGGTAGAAGTTGTTGAAGAAGAGAAGAGTGGTTTCCTCGGTTTAGGTGCAAAGGGAGCTACAGTCCGTGTAACAGCGGATGTCGATGATGACGATGTTTCTGATGCAGAAGAAAGTGCATCTGAGGATGAAGAGGAAGACGTCTATTATGGTGACGATGAGTCTTTTGAGGGCGACGAAGCCGGTGAAGCAGAAGATGCAGCTGTATCTTTTGTAGCAGACGTGCTTTCGGGAATCGGTATCCACGGTAAACTTGATTCTTATCGTGAGGACGATGTGATCTATATCACAGTAAACGGTCAGGACTGCGGTGCAGCGATCGGCCGTCATGGTGAGACACTGGATTCCATCTCTTATCTTACAAATCTTGTTGCAAACCGTCATAGCGAGGAAAGACTGAGAGTCGTTCTCGATATCGGAGGATACAGAAAGCACAGAGAAGAAGTGCTGATCTCTATGGCACATAAGGCTGCGAATCATGTATTGCGTAATAAGCGTGCTTTCGTTATGGAAGCCATGAATCCGGCAGAGCGTCGTATCGTACACGCAGAACTTCAGAGTGTAAAGGGTGTAACCACCCATAGTGAAGGCGAAGAGCCGAATCGTAAGGTAGTCGTTACTCTCGAAGAGTAATAATACCGGTTTCTTTTGGGAGGCGATCGTTTTTGGAAAAGCCATATTGTGCATGTGCCACGCCGCCCGGAGTCAGTGGAATCGCCGTGATCCGTATGGCAGGAGAAGGGTCTGCTTCTGTGGCAGATCAGGTATTCTGCGTCAAGCGTGCCGCAAATGGTGCGAAGACTGTCTCGGAAATGGCAGGATATACGGTAGCGTATGGTCAGCTTTTTGACCCGTCCACGAAAGAAACGATCGATGAAGTAATGGTGACACGTTTTTGTGCACCTCATTCCTATACAGGTGAAGAAGCAGTAGAAATCTCTTGTCATGGCGGTTTGACCGTAAGACAGGAGATTCTTCGCGTTTTACTGGAAAACGGCGCGCGTATGGCCGGACCTGGTGAATTCACAAGAAAGTCTTTCATGGCAGGAAAGATGGATCTGTCCCAGGCTGAGGCGGTCATGGATGTAATCGCAGCGGATTCGGAACTGGCGCTCCGGGCTGCGGAATCCCAGCTTGCCGGATCACTCAAGCAGCGTGTCGGGATCATCTCGACCGTTCTGTATGGTGTGATGGCGGTCTTTGAATTGTGGATCGACGAGCTGGACGATGAGGGCGAGCAGGAAACGAAGATCGCACATGCGGAGAAACTGGAAGAACTGCTTTTACAGATCCGGAATCTGACAGATACATACAAGCAGGGACGAATCCTTTCTGAACGGATGAAGATCGTGATCTGCGGTATTCCCAACAGTGGAAAATCCTCTCTTCTCAACTGCTTGAGCGGATATGACAGGGCTATCGTGACCGATGTTCCCGGAACGACCCGAGATACGTTGGAAGTACTGACGAGTCTTGGCGGCGTGCCGGTCCTGCTGATCGATACGGCAGGCATTAGAAAGACAGAAGATGTTGTCGAGGCAATCGGTGTAGATCGTGCGACAGCGGCCCTTTCTGAGGCGGATATCGTGTTCTGGCTGGTATCTACTGAAGAAAAGGAAGATACCATCAAGGATCTGATCGATCCGATCATGGAGCTTCCTGAAGAAACGAAGATCGCACTTTTGATCAGTAAGTCAGACACGTCTGACGAAGAAACCGTCAGAAAACAGGAAGAAACAGTGAGAACCCTTATCCGTGAAAAGGGCTATACACGGACCCCGGATATGTACGGAAGTCTTTCCTCCAAGACAGGAGAAGGTCTTTCGAAGATCGAATAGTATGTCCGGAAGGTCTATGAGGAAATGGGATCTGCCTCTTCGGCAGAACTGCTTCTGACCAACAGAAGACATTTTGAATTACTGTCCTCCGCTTCGAAAAAAGTGGAAGAGTGCATCCGCCTTCTCCGTGCGGGAGAAAGCCTGGAAGGTCCGTCGCTTTTGATCCGTACGGCACTGGAAGACCTTGGTGAGATCACGGGAGAAACAGTAAGTGATACGCTTGTAGAGACGATCTTTTCACGTTTTTGCGTGGGTAAATAACAGGAGAGAGTATGGGAAATTGGGAACAATTGAAAGAGAATAAATCCTGGTATGAGGCAGGCACTTTTGATGTGGCTGTCATCGGCGCAGGACACGCTGGATGTGAAGCTGCTTTTGCCTGCGCACATTTAGGTCTTTCGACGTTGCTTCTGACCCTGCACCTCGACCAGCTGGCTAATCTTCCATGTAATCCGAGTATCGGTGGTACGGCAAAAGGACAGCTTGTGCGTGAAATCGATGCGCTTGGCGGTATTATGGGCGAGATGGCTGATCTTTCGGCGATTCAGACCCGTATGCTTAACCGTTCCAAAGGACCTGCGGTTTTTTCTCCGAGAGCCCAGATGGACCGTGCTTCCTACAGCCGGAAGATGAAATCGCGTATTGAAAAAGAAGAGAACATTTCTCTGGTACAAGGAGAAGTGGTAGAGCTTTTCTGGGATGAGAATAAAAATATCGATGGTATCCGTACGCGAAGCGGTGCCTGCTATCATGTAAAAGCAGCGGTGATCTGCTCTGGAACATATATGGAAGCCAGAACGATCCGTGGCGAAGTGATCCTGGAAAGCGGACCGGACGGATTGTCGCGTTCTGTCGGCCTTTCGAAGAGTATGGCCGATGCGGGCATCCGGATGCAGCGCTTTAAGACAGGAACGCCGGTGCGCGTCAACAGAAGAACGGTCGACCTTTCCGTCATGGAGATCCAGCCCGGTGAACCGGATATGCCGCCTTTCTCCTATGCCAATGAGATGAAGGGAATTACCCCGCCCGAAGAGCAAATTCCATGCTATTCGGTATGGACGACGCCCGAAACACGTAAAGTCATTACCGAGAATATGGACCGTTCGCCACTTTACAGCGGCGTCATTGAGGGTACCGGCCCGAGATACTGTCCATCGATCGAAGATAAATTCATGCGGTTCCCGGATAAGAGCCGCCATCAGATATTTGTCGAGCCGATGGGCGAAGAGACTGAGGAACTGTATCTTCAGGGCTTTTCCACGAGCCTTCCGGAAGAGGTGCAGGTACAGATGGTGCACTCGCTTCCCGGCCTTTCCAAAGCGCATATCCAGCGTGCTGCCTATGCGATCGAGTATGACTGCATCGATCCGACAACCGCAGATCTTTCGCTGGAGTCGACTTGTCTAAAAGGACTGTTCACCGCGGGGCAGATCAATGGTTCTTCTGGTTATGAAGAAGCTGCAGCGCAAGGCTTGATGGCAGGAATCAATGCCGCCATGAAGATCCTGGGAAAACCACCTGTGATCCTTGACCGTTCGCAGGCATATATCGGCGTGCTGATCGATGACCTAGTCACAAAGGGCACAAGAGAGCCGTACCGCATGATGACTTCTCGCGCGGAATACCGTATTTTCCTGCGTCAGGACAATGCAGACATGCGTCTGACGGAAATAGGAAGAAGTATAGGCCTGATCGATGACGAGCGTTATGCGGCCTTTCTTTCGAAGAAAAAGGCGATCGAAGATGAGGAAGCGAGACTTAGATCTACATATCTTCCGCCGAGCCCGGAGCTGCATGAGATATTGAACCGCTGCGGAAGTACTCTGACCCAGTCGGGTATTGCGCTTGCGGATCTGATCAAGCGTCCGGAGATCCACTATGCCGATCTGGCACCTGTCGATGACAATCGTCCAAAACTTTCGAATGATGTTGTTTTTGCGGTGGAAGTGGATATCAAGTACGAGGGTTACCTGGCACTTGAAGAAGAACGGATCAGAAAGTTCGCAAGTCTGGAGAAGAAAAAACTTTCGCCGGATATTCCTTACGATCAGATCACGGGTCTTCGCCTGGAAGCCCGAAGCAAACTGATGGAGAGAAAACCGATGTCTCTTGGACAGGCGTCGAGAATCTCCGGTGTTTCTCCGGCGGATATTGCGGTCCTGCTGGTTTATCTGGACGCAAAGAAACGACAGACCAAAGAACCGGGAGAGAACGAGAATGAATAAGAACAGGATCAAGCCGCAGGACGGAAAAAACCTTTCCAAAGAGCAGAAACAGGCTCTTCGCAGCACGATGGCCGGGGCTTCGAAGAATAAGAAATCTTCTAAGCCAAAAGAGCCGGT
>JAFZVE010000016.1 GCA_017617995.1 Clostridiales bacterium | reverse complement strand
GGCTATGGCGCCGATTGCATAATCAGCGTATGAAATGATAACACCAAACGAGCCTGCACGTCAAGTGTTTTTATCAGCACTTGCCCGCGATCCGGTCAGGAAGGTTCGCCATCGCTTCCTGCGCCGTCTTACAGAGCATAAGCTTCCCGATCACGCCGAGATCCGGACGCGGGAAGATAAACGGAAGGTCCGTCTCGCCGAGGCCCGGACGTACCGGGAAAGCGAGTTTTTCTTCATCGATCGAGAACTGCGCATCGACGCCGGGCTTATTGCCGCGTGCGTCCAGACGGATCCACTTGCCGAGGGATGTGAAGTATACCATCGTCAGACCATGAAGAATCAGCGGTGATTCATCGTTGTTTTCATCGAGGCGCAGATACTGGTAGCCGAGTCCCGCCGGGATACCCGCCGCACGAAGAAGCGCACAGAGAAGATGCGACTTTCCGAAGCAGAGTCCCGTTCTCTTGTCGAGGACTTCGGAAGCGCGCAGGCACAGTTCTCTCCGCCCGGCATCGTTACTGTGGGAGATCTCATCTCTTACGAACCGGAACACGCGCGACGCATACTCAATCTCCGGATCGAGGAAGTCCATCGCCTTTCCTTCGTTCTGGTCCTTCACGATCGTCTCCATGAAGTAATTCATCAGATACACGATCTTGATGTGATTGTGGTTTATATATTCACTGACCTCGAGATACTCTTCGAATTTGTCTGCATGCGGGATCCATTCCATGTTATGCGCCTCATTTCAAGCTTTTCGGGAAGAACATCCGCTTCCCGTCTTTTTCCATTATATCAAAGTCGACCTCATATACTTCGCGCATAATTTCCGGCTGAAGCACCTCGCCAACAGTGCCTCTTGCGACCACATGCCCGTCGCGCAGAAGCACGGCCCGGTCGCAGAACTGGTCAACCATGTTGAAATCGTGCATGACGACGATGACGCTTAAGCCTTCCTCGTCGACACGGTTCTTCAGAAGCCTTAAGATATCGAGCTGATGTCTGACGTCGAGATTCGATGTCGGCTCGTCGAGCAGCACCCACGGCGTCGTCTGCGCCAGTGCTCTGGCAATCAGGACTCTCTGCCGTTCTCCTCCCGAAAGCGATCCGAAATCGCGGTTACGAAGTTCCAGCACGCTCACTGTCCGCATGGCTTCTTCAGCGATGCGGATGTCTTCCTCCGAGTCGTTGTCCCACGTTCCTTTATACGGGTATCGTGCCATCAGGATGACGTCCTCTACGGTAAATGCACTGTCCCCGCTACTGTTCTGTGGTACCCACGACAGCATCCGGCTCCTCTCCTTCGGCGGGAAAGACGAAGAATCCTTCTCCCCGATCAGCACCGCCCCCCGCGGACACTTGATCTGCGCCAGGAAATGCCGGAGCATCGTCGTCTTACCCGAGCCGTTCGGTCCCAGGAGTGCCGTCATGTGTCCCTTCTCAAAGATATACGAGACATCGGAAAGGATCGGGGTCTTTGTGCCGAATGGCTGGTAGGTCAGGTTCTTCGCCTGAAGGTTTACGCCCTCAGTCGCATGCATTTCCTTTTTCACCTCATCTGTCTGCATCAGTCACGCTCCCCCTTTCTTCTTTCTTTCCACAGAAGATAGAGGAAGAACGGCGCACCCGTGACCTGCGTGATCGCACCGACAGCAATCTCATTCGGCGGTACTGCCGTCCGGCTGATCATGTCGCAGAGGATCATGAAGATCGCACCACCCAGGAATGACAGCGGGATCAGTCTCCTGTTCTTCGGTCCGCAAAGCATACGCATGATGTGTGGGATGATGAGACTTACGAATCCGATAATGCCGCTGACTGATACAGCCGCCGCCACGAGAAGCGACGTCGATAGCACCGCGATCGTCCGGGTCCTTTTTACCGAGACGCCCATACTCTGCGCCTCCTGATCACCGAAGGACAGCAGATCCAGATCTCTTCCGAGAAGGATGAAGCAAAGAAGTGCTCCCACCAGTACGATCGACATGAAGCCCACCTTGACCCAGGAGGCCGAGGAGAAACTGCCGAGCATCCACAGATAGATCTGCTCGAGTTTTTCCCGGTTCCACATCATCATGAGCGTGATCGCCGCCGTCAGCATCGACGAGCACGCGATGCCCGCAAGAAGGATGCCTGTAACCGACCGTGACGTTGCGATCCTGGCCACATAGAAAACCAGGACCATCGTGAGCATCGCCCCCACGAAAGCGAAGAGCCATATGCTGCTTATCCCGGAAACGGTAAATGTGATGCCAAAGGCGATCGCCACCGCTGCGCCGAAAGCCGCGCCCGACGAGATACCCAGCACCTGCGGGTCCGCCAGGGGATTTCGAAAGAGTGCCTGCATGACGACACCGGCCGCAGCCAGGCCGCCGCCCACGAGTCCTGCCAGGAGAACTCGCGGAAGACGGATATTCCAGATGATCAGTTTATTCGGATTCGGGATCCCCTCGAGCATTTTCTCGGAGTTGACAAACGGAAGCTTCGCCAGAACGATCTTCGCACTCTGCTCAAAAGGCACGGAAACCGAGCCGACAGCCGCAGCCCAGACAACAACAATGACCAGAAGGAGCAGAAGGCTCCCTCCGGTCATTGTGAGTGTCCATGTTTTAAGCGGTTCTTTTTTCATGAAACTGCCTTTACATATCCTCGTACCCGGCATGTACATCTACGCTCGGGCACGACACGCTTTATCTTATGCAGCCTGCTCCTGCTCGAAGCACTCCGGATAGAAAGCTTCTGCCAGCATTCTTACTGCCTCAACATTTCTCGCGCCCTGACGGTCCAGCGTATCGGTGCTATCCAGCACGATGATGTTGCCTTCCTTCACCGCGGTCAGTTCCGAATACGGAGCCGTGGTCTGGAAAGTGCCGTCTGCCCAGGATGGAAGAATGATGATGTTCGGATCCTGAGATACCAGATCCTCCACATTGTAGCTGTAGTACTGCCCGTCTTTTGCGATGTTGTCACCACCGGCCATCTTGATGATATCGTGGATGAATGTATCACCAGTTGCAGTCCAGTCACCGGAATCACCAAATCCGACTACATAGTAAACTGACGGGTGCAGACTGACATCCTTGATCGCATCCTGTACTTCCTGAAGATCAGCCTTCATGCCATCGATGACCTGCTGAGCCACGTCATCTGCATGGAAGATCTTGCCCATGTTCTCGATCTTGGTGTAAACACCGTCAAATGTAGTACCTTCGTTGAGGATCACGACATTCAGTCCGAGATCACGAAGCTGGGTAACTGTCGCTTCCGGTGTGATCGAAGAGTCGGTCACGATGATGTCCGGATTCAGGCTGGCGATCTTCTCGACATCCGGTGCATACATATCACCGATCGACTCGACCGAAGATACCTCAGCCGGATAGTTACATACCGATGTTCTTCCGACAAGGGAACCGCCCATACCCAGAGCATACACAAGCTCTGTACAAGCCGGGCTCAGGGAAACGATGCTCTTCGGCTTGGCCTTGATCACAGAAGTATACCCGTAGATGTCTGTAAGCTCGACCGGATAACCCTCTTCGTAGGTCTCTTCCGTTGCCTCAGTCGTAGTAGCCTCAGTCTCAGTAGACTGCTCCTGGGACTCCTCCTTTGTCTCCGCTGTCGTCGCAGACGTAGTAGTCTCCGACTCCTTCTTGTCGCTGCAGCCGCCCATGACAGACACGCACAGTGACAGCGTCAGCGCAAGCGCGAGCGCTTTTGCAAATTTTTTCATATGAATCTCCATTTCCGTCCTTCTCCCGTCCCCGAGAAGTACTAAAAACAATAAAAACTCGCCGGCAGGTCTCCTGACTTACCCGTTTAACCTCCGTTCCTGCCTTCTCAGCCGTAAAACCGGCCAATGACTATGATGGAACTTCGTACCGGGTTACAGTAGTGGGGGCTGCTGCGGATTCTCACCGCATTCCCTATTCTCCTCTGTTACGAGGCACCGGTGGCACAACCCTATTATACAAAAATCGCCCCCTTTTACAACAAAGGGAGCGATTTTCGGCTATTTGCACAATACCTGCTTCAGATCCGCATCAGAATTCGAGACCGACCTTTGCGGCAAGTTCTCTGATGGACTCTTCGGTTCCGCCGAATGTCTCGAAGATATAACCGGAAGAAAGATCATAGGCGACACAGAGGTTCAAACCACCCATATCGGTGATTACATACTTGATATCTCCGCTCTCCTGGAACTCGATTCCCGAGGCCTTGGCATCCTTCTCTGTCTCTTCGTAGGCTGTCTTCAGTGCTTCCGGATCACTTTCCGCGTAGATGATCATGGAGAAATCTTCATACTTTCCTGCACCGGATGCCATGAATCCCACCGAAGTGGCGTCGAGTCCATCTGTCGAGAAACCTTCCATCGGGAGCGTCTCGACACTGCAGCCCTCATCAAGCAGTTCCTGAAGAAGCGCCTTGGCCTTCTCGTTCTTCATGTCTACCTCTACCGGCTCCTGCGGTACAGTGGTGAGCGGTTCTCCATCCGGATACTCCGGATCTTCCTCAAAGTACGCATATCCGTTCATCGCGGAAACCATGCCCAGTTCCATCGCGTATGCGTTGCAGCGTGCTCCTCTCTCTTCCGGTCCATAGTAGAAGAGGGCCTGCTTGGTGTTCGGGTTGAGGATCAGGCACTGGAAGAGACCCTGTGTATCGTCCTTGTCATAGTGCCAGATGACATCACCGATTCCGATACGTGTCTTTCCCGCTGTCGGAAGCGGAAGGCCTGCTTCATCAAGTGCATTGATCTGGTCTTCGGAATCAAAAACGAGATAGTAGAATTCTTCTTCATTTCCCTTCGAAGCGCTAAATCCACCGGCATAGCCATTCAGGGCATTAATGGAAACAGTACCGTTCGGCTCGAGTTCCTCTACATCGAATCCGGAATTGGAAAGATCGATCTGTACAGCCTCGACACCGGTCGCACCACCGAAATCCTTCTTCTGCTTCTGGCCGGCTGTGGTAGTCGCTTCTGTTGTAGACTCGGTCGTCTCCTCAGTTGTCGCTTCTGTTGTAGACTCGGTCGTCTCCTCAGTTGTCGCTTCTGTTGTCGACTCAGTCGTTTCCTCTGTTGTGTCTTCTGTCGGATCCTCAGTCTCTTCGGTATCCTCCGTATCTTCCGTCTTCTTGGTCTTCTTGGTTTCTTTCTCAGTTTCCTTGTCCTTGCTGCATGCGCATACAGAGAATGTAAGTGCCAGTGCCATCAGGACCGCCGCGATTTTCTTTTTCATTTCTTCTTCTTTCCTCCTAAGACTATATCTTGAAGCTCTTGCGCCCCGGAGACGGACATAATTATCCCGAAGGGGCACAGATATACTATATACGAATAAAGATCAGAAATATATGATTTCGGCACTGGTTTATCTGCACATAATTCTGTGCCGTCGCGTAACGATTCGTCGTAATTATGCCTTCTTGTCTTCCGGATTCTCAGCCTTCGGAGTTTCGGGTTCCTCGGTCTTCGGCTTTTCGATCTCCTCTTCAGGCTTTTCGGAATCACTGCCCTTCTGCGCTTCCATCGCGCGGGTCAGATCGCCCTCGGTGAACTCGTCACATATCTCTCGCACCTGCTTTTCCGCCGCGGTAAAAGCACTGACGATCCGCGGATCGAAGTGTTTCCCTGCACCCTCCGTGATGATGCTCATGGCCTTCTCGTAGGTAAACGGCGGTTTATAGCTTCGCTTCGACATCAACGCGTCGAAAACATCCGCGACCGCCATGACACGTGCGGACAGTGGAATCTCTTCACCTTTCAGTTTCTCCGGATAGCCCGAGCCGTCCCACTTCTCATGGTGATAGTGCGCCATCTGTCTTGCTTCTTCGAGGTAGCCGCTGTCTTCCATGTTCGTGATGGCCTTCGAGATGATATCGTAGCCGGCCTGTGCATGACTCTTCATGATCTCGAACTGTTCGTCCGTGAGACGCCCCGGTCCGGGATCATTGAGGATGTTGTCCGGTACATTGATCTTTCCGATATCGTGAAGCGGAGCCGCTCGAACTACATTCGAGATATACTCTTTCGTCAGCACCTCCGGGAACTCACCCTGCTCACGTAGCTTCTCGAGGATGATCTTCGTATACGCTGCCGTCTTACGGATATGGTCACCGGTACATTTGTCGCGGCTCTCGATAATATCCGCAAGCACCATAAGAAGTCCGCCCTGCATCTTCTCGATCTGTTTGGACTTTCTTCTGCTTTCGCTGAGATACCGCATGGTTTCCTCCGTGGTCTGCGCATATGCGCAGTAGAGGTTCTCGATCTCATCACCCGTCCGGATCTCCAGAGATTTGATCCTTTCGACACTGGCATTTCTTTCATCTGTTGACGTATAGGCAAAAGCACTCGCGCCGTGGGACATCGTGTTCAGCGGGTAGATGATGTTATAGTCCGCGAGCCATACACTCAAGCACAGTACCATGATGAATACACCCAGGAACAGGGAGATCTGTTTCGCGAGATACGCATGGGTCAGTTCATTTAACTGGTTCATGGAAATATCCACGCACGAATAAGCGACGCAGCGTCCGCCCACATCGAAGATCGGCTCATAGACCGACAGCACCCAGCCGTAACGTTCGTCGTTACTGACGGTCGGCTCGACCTCTTGGCCGGAAAGGAACTCGTTCAGATGCTTCTCGATATCCTCCGGCGGCCGGATCACCGAGCCTACCGGGTCTGCTTTGACTTCTTCCGTATCCATATCGAAGACGACATGACATCCGTCCGGCTTGATCTGGTAAACATACATGAAGTGGATGTTCTCCGAGCTGATGAATGTCATCCGGAGCTGTTCAGCCACGTATGTGTATCCCGGAGCCGCCTCGCCGAGCGCGAGATAGGTGTCGACCATTTCCGGATCGATGCAGTCTTTCTGGTATTTGACGATACCTCGGGCAAATTCCGTATGGTCAGCGATGGTCGTCTCACGGAAGAGATAGTATCCGATGCCGATCGCTACGACAGCGATTGCGGTAATCGCGAGCGCAACGAGGAAGATGATCTTCGAGCGAAGAGACATCGAGCGGACCTTCGTCTTGTTAATGATACGCAGTTCCTTAAAGTCCAGCGGTTTCTGCTGCCAGCCATGGATCAGAAGTTTCTGGATCACGGACTTCGGGATAATAAGTAGTGCGATGACCGCGACCATGACGGTGATCGTCTTATCTCCGAGGTCGATGATAAAGTCCGCCGCCAGCTGCGAGATGAATTTGCTCGGCATCACATGGGCGTGGATCCACGTTGCCAGATCCGCACTCATGCCTTCTCCCGCAAATCCGAAAAGGAACCACGTCAGGACCGATCCCAGGAGACCACCGATCGCGGCAAGTGTGAAGATCATCGGCACGATCTGCTTCAGTTTGATCCCGTCACGCGCGAACCGCGCCGTGGCGACGGCAATCATGACATTCAGCGTGCCGTAGTAGATCGACGAAGGATCGGTTATGGTTTTGAAGATGTTGGTAAGAAGACCGACCAGGATACCGGGAAGCGTACCGCCCACTGCGGCCGCCAGCACGGTTCCGACCGTATCCATATAAAACGGGAGCCCCTGATCCGCACTCAGGATCGAAAGGCCCATGTTAATGAGGACGCCTAAGATGCTCAGAACGAGAAGCTCGATCATGCGTTTCGCGTCTATTTTCTTCTGATTGGCAATGCTCTCCGTCATACCTTTCCTCCCTATCGATATCATCGATTCCCCGGCAGACTTCTGATATTACATTTCCCATTATAGCACGGTGCCTCCCAATCACAACAAGGTAATCGAGAGGCACCATATTCAATTCAAATATTTTTACGTTATCGGACAAAATCCGTTAACGCTGACGGTATTTTATCCGTTAGCCTTCGCCGCGAGGATGTAGACAAACGGAGAGTTCCAGTAGATCGCGACTTCGTTGATGGAGTATGCTGTATCGTTATCTACGTAGCAGCGTGCTGCCGGCATACCATAGAGTACGCTGATGGCATACGGGTCTTCCGGCTTGCCATTCGGTCCGCCGACGACCATACCCGGTACCGCATGACCGTTGAACTGGGAAGGTCTGTGATGCGGGTTCTCCGCCGCGTGCTCGCCGAATCCGGTAAGGAAGCTGTAGCCGCAAACATTCATACCCAGGATGTAGTCTACCTGATAGTACGCAAGATCTCTGTACTCGGTGTTATCCGACAGGAGGTAACCGAGATAGTAGAGGATACCGTTGTTGCAGATCGTCAGGTTACTGCCCCACGGGAACGTAACCATCTTGTTGTAGTAACCTTCACGCTTGCTGAGCATGAGAGCCTTGTCGACTTCTTCGAGAACACGTGTCTTCAGTTCTTCCGTGAACTCGGCATCGTTCTCTGTTACATCAGAACGCAGGTATGCGTGGATACCGTAAAGACCCATCTCAATCCAGCCGAGACCCATCTCCATCTTCGATGTGTAGAGTTCTTTTGCCTTATCGAGATAAGACTGCTCGCCTGTTGCGACATAGAGCTCGATCGCAGCCCAGAAGAATTCGTCATGGTTTCCTGCATCCGGATATTCACCGGTGGCTACATCGGACGGATTAACAAAGCCTGTCGTATCGGCAGCCGCATTCGCTTCCAGATAGGCGTATGCCTTCTTGGCCGCCTCGAGACACTTATCTGCGAATTCCTTATCGATTGAAGCATAGAACTTACTGGCCTTCGCCATAACTGCAGCGAAGTCACCTGTCGCTGTAGTGGATACAGGGAGTACCAGGAGCTGGTCTGTTTCTTCCTGCGGCATGACTGTCGCCGGGAAGTTACCGCAGGTTACCTTATGGTATACGCCGCCGTCTTCTGCCTGCATCTTGAGCATCCACTCGAGCTCGTAACGAGCCTCGTCGAGAACATCCGGAACACCGTTGCCACTCTCCGGGATACCGAGGTCATCGGCATCGTATCCGGTATCGGCATAGGTCATGAGAAGGTCAGCTACCGCCTTCGCGCCAGGTACGACATAACGGCCGTAGTCACCGGCATCGTGCCAGCCGCCACTGACATCGATCTTGGTGTCTGTACCATAGATCAGTGCCTCGCCCATATGACACTCCGGATGTGCGAAGTCCGCATACTCCTCACCGATATCCGCCGTGACTTCACAGCCGCAGCGCTGGGTATAGAGCATAAGTACAGATGCACGGAGAGCATCGTCATAGACGCCATCCGCGATTGTGAACTGATAGGAATCACCGGAGCTCGCGGTACGGATGATGTATGTTCCGGGCTCGGTAAAATCGGTGAAGATACCCTCGGCGATCTTGCTCTGTGCACCACGGCAGATGAAAGGATCGCTGAGTTCGCCTGTGTAAACGACTTCGCCGCTCTCGACATTTACGATATCGAAGGTCTTGTCTGTCGCTTCGTCCACGAAAACGGACTTCGGATCGTTCGGCTGGTAACCGATCTGGTTCACCGCGATCGGATTGGCCGCTGTAAGAGGTTCGATCTCGACAGCGTTCGAGCTATTCAGAACGACCATCGTGAGGTTATCGAAGTATACGTTATGTGCTCCGCCACCCTCGACACCAAGATTAAAGGCAAATCTCGGAGCCGGATCGCTGGGCTCATACATCGTAAAGACGGCCGAGATATGTGTCGGCTCTGTGCCCATGTGCGCTGCTTCTTCTACATAGTAAGCGTGGTAATCACCACCGTTTAACTGGATACGCCATTCGAAATCTCTCTCGACGTCAGCCCAGACATCGAACTCGACCTGGTACTCCGCATTCTGGTGCATCGCGAAACCATCGTGATAGACCTGACAGGAATGCTTCTTCGTACCCGGATTCTCGATCTTGGCAACCATCATTCCGTCTTCGCAGGCCAGCGAGAATACGCCGCCCGATTCAGAATAGGTAAACCACGGGAAATCACCCGGATCCTCGAAGGTATAGTCGAGCGCGTAGGCGCCGTCGAAGAGTTCTTTGGTTTCTCTGTGTCCCGGTGCATTGGCTTCGTCGACCTCCGACTCGGATGCGTCTGTCGACTCCTCCGTCGGGTTCGTTTCCGACTCATCCTTTGACTCTTCGGATGACTGGCCGGCACTCTGGCTCTCTGTCGTGCTCTCTGTCGTATCCGATTTCTTACATGCCGCCGCCAGGCCGGCAATCATCGAAACAGAGAGTAGCAAAGCTACGATCTTTTTCATAGTTTTCTCCTCCAAAAACATAAAGATTCTACCCCATATCACAGGACAGAATTCCTGCATTCATTCCTAATTATACGGGGAGATTCGGGAAATGAAAAGAAGAAAAAAAGAAATACCGGAACATCTCTTTCGTGATCGGAGATATCCCGGTATTCTGGTGACCCGTAGGAGAATCGAACTCCTGTCTACGCCGTGAAAGGGCGTTGTCTTAGCCGCTTGACCAACGGGCCATGGAAGTGGTAGCGGCAGTGGGATTTGAACCTACGACCTGCCGGGTATGAACCGGACGCTCTGGCCAACTGAGCTATGCCGCCATATTCCATGCGTTTTTTGACGCCATTAAATAGTATCAGCAGAAGTCCCCGATGTCAAGCATTTTTCGTCTCGTTCCGCTCGGATTTTACCTCTGTTTCAGAATGCTGTTCCAAAGAAGCTTTCTTTTTACTTCTCACAATAAGAAAGTACAGATAGATTCCGAATAGTACTATCGCGAAAAGGATCCCCGCAGGGTAGCAGACCAAGCGCGGAAGGCGGAATCCTTCGTCCGCCATCAGAATATAGGTCAGCGAAACAGCGGACATATAGCATGCCGGGATGGCAGTCATGAGTGATCCGAGTCGGTATTTTCCCTTCCCCACGAGGTATGACGTCGCCACCCACAGCGAGATCATCGCGAGTGTCTGGTTGCTCCAGGAGAAGTACCGCCAGATCACGTTATAGTCGAGCTGTGTCAGAAGTGCGCCCACACCCAGAAGAGGAATCGTGATCAGGAGTCTTTTCCCGATTTCCTTCTGTGACAGCCCTGTCCACTCCGCCAAACAAAATCACTAGAGATACGATAAAAGTAAACATGATTTCACGATCTCCATTCATCCCCTTTGCTGTCACAATTGTAGCACAGACCCGCTCCGAAAGACAGCAAAACCGCCGTAGATCCTAAGATCTGCGGCGGTTTTAAAACCTGTTTTACGCGTATAGCGGGATCTTACTTGATCTCGACCTCAGCGCCAGCTTCCTGAAGCTTAGCAGCAGCTGCATCAGCCTCTTCCTTGGAAACGTTCTCTTTGATAGCCTTCGGAGCGTTGTCAACGAGTTCCTTAGCTTCCTTCAGGCCGAGACCTGTGAGCTCACGAACAACCTTGATAACAGCGATCTTCTGAGCACCAGCACTCTTGAGGTTAACTGTGAACTCAGTCTGAGCAACAGCGTTATTGCCAGCGTCGCCACCAGCAGCCGGAGCAGCAACTGCTACAGCAGCTGCAGATACGCCAAATTCTTCTTCGATAGCCTTCTCGAGCTCGTACAGTTCCATAACGGACAGAGTCTTGATCTCGTCGAGAAGCTTAGTAATTTTTTCACTAGCCATTTTATTATTCCTCCATAATTTTCTAAGATTGCCTTGCGGCATAACTAGTAGGTACCAGGATCTGATATATTGAGATCCGGATATTGCCGATCTTACTCGGCAGGTGTCTCTGTCGCCTCAGCGGCAACAGCAACCGGCTCTTCTGCCGGAGCAGCTTCCTCTGCCGGAGCAGCCTCTTCTGCCTTTGCTTCCTCAGCAGCCGGAGCTTCTTCAGCAGGAGCAGCGGCTACGCCGCCTTCTTCTTCGAGCTTCTCAGCAACAGCCTTGGAGAGCATAGCGAGCTTGGTAATAGGGAAGAGCAATGCATAGACGATCTGGCTGAGCAGTACATCCTTGGACGGAACAGCTGCGAGAGCCTCGACCTCTGCAACAGTTGCAACTTTGCCTTCGATGATACCGCCCTTGATAGAGAGCTTCTCGAATTCATCAGCAAACTTCTTGCTTACCTTAGCAGGCGCCATCATGTCTTCCTTAGAGTAAGCAACAGCTGTCGGACCCTTGAACATTTCGTCGAGACCTTCGATACCGAGCTCCTTGAAGACAAGATTCAGTGTCGTGTTCTTAACTACCTTGTAGCAAACGCCGTTCTTACGCATTTCATTACGAAGTTTGGTGTCCTGCTCAACAGTGAGACCACGAGCATCTACGAAAGCGAAAGAAAGAGCTTCTTTGTAATCTGCAACGAGATCCGCAACGATCTTCTTCTTTGCTTCCAAAATCTTTTCACTTGGCATGATCTTTTTACCTCCTTATATTGATTACTAAAATACCCCACGCTGTGTGCGAGGGGTATCAAGTACTCAATACAATTGATTCCTCACCTCGGCGGGACGACTTAACGTTTACGATCGCTCTCCCGCTGTCTTCAGCAGTGGATATTTTATTAAGTTAAGATATCCATCCCGGAAAGATCTTTCCGAGTCAGGGAGTGGATACGCCCCCTGAACGTTCTTGTTCCTTACAGCTTAGCCGGGTTCACACGGATACCGGGACCCATGGTGGAGCAGATGGAAACGTTCTTCAGATACTGACCCTTAGCAGCGGACGGCTTCGCCTTGATGATCGCATCCATGATGGTCTTGAAGTTCTCTTCGAGCTTCTCCTGACCAAAGGAAACCTTGCCGATCGGGCAGTGGATGATGTTTGTCTTATCGAGACG
>JAFZVE010000015.1 GCA_017617995.1 Clostridiales bacterium | reverse complement strand
TCCCACATATGAAGACCGACCCGCGAGATTCGGAGCTCCGATGACATGCGGCAGAATCCGCGGATGCCGGCGCTGCGGTCCGCTCCGCAGGCACGCGGGCACAGGACGCAGTGATCATAGGCGGGGGCGGTGAAGCCGAGCCCGGCCGGACGAGGAGAACCGATTCCGATGCCTCCTTCGCAGGAAGATGCGTCAAAAGTGCTTTTTGAGCGGAAATCCACGAAAAAGAAGTTCCTTTCCATTCATTTCTTATCAGTATAGCGCATTGACAGAAAAAAGACTCAAAACATAAAATAAACTCGGAAAAGGAAGGTGATGTCGCATGATCGGTTCCCGTCACGAAGAATGCGGAGTTTTCGGGATCTTTGACCGCGAGGG
Source organism: Clostridiales bacterium (assembly GCA_017617995.1). Lineage (GTDB taxonomy): Bacteria > Bacillota > Clostridia > Saccharofermentanales > Saccharofermentanaceae > Scatonaster. The sequence goes on along the minus strand of JAFZVE010000015.1, from coordinate 44,150 downwards.
TCAGAAGATCGCTCCGCTTATGTATTACGGACTTTTTGCGCTACAGCATAGAGGTCAGGAGAGCTGCGGTATCGCGATCAATAACGACGGCTGGATCCGCTGCCAGAAGAATATGGGTCTGGTCAGTGAAGTATTTTCCCACGACATCATCGATTCACTCGAGGGCACCATCGCCATCGGTCACGTGCGATACAGCACGACCGGGGCCAGCATCCTTGCCAACACCCAGCCACTTGTTACCCAGTACGTAAAGGGAACACTTTCCCTCGCGCATAACGGAAACCTCACAAATGCGATCACACTAAGACGCGAACTCGAGGAAGAAGGTGCATTCTTCCAGACGACTGTCGACTCGGAGATCATCGCCTATCTCGTCGCGCGCGAGCGTACACGTACGCCATCGGTCGAGGCGGCTGTCGAGAAAACGATGGAAAGAATCCAGGGCGGATACGCACTCCTCGTGATGAGTCCGAAGAAACTGATCGCTGCGCGCGACCCGTATGGTTTCAAGCCCCTTTGCATGGGCCGTCTCGGAGAGTCATATGTATTCGCATCTGAGACGTGTGCACTCGATGCGGTCGGCGCGAAGTTCGAGCGTGATGTGGAGCCGGGCGAGATTATCGTATGTGACGATGACGGCATTCGCAGTATCAAGACGCACTGCCGCGGCATCTGCAAGATGTGTATCTTCGAATATATCTACTTCGCCCGTCCGGACAGTTACATCGACGGGAAGAGTGTCTACGAGGCCAGACTTCAGGCCGGACGGCTCCTGTGCCGTCAGCATCCGGTCGAGGCGGACGTCGTCATCGGCGTGCCGGAGTCGGGACTTGATGCGGCAAGTGGTTTTGGCGAAGAAGCAGGACTCCCTGTGGTCCGTGGATTCATGAAGAATACCTATGTCGGAAGAACCTTTATAAAGCCGGCGCAGGATCAGCGCCAGGAGGCGGTAAGAATCAAACTGAACCCGATGTCATCTGCTGTACGTGGCAAACGCGTCGTCCTGATCGATGACTCGATCGTGCGTGGCACCACGATGGCGAACATAGTGCGGATGCTTCGTGAGGCGGGCGCGACAGAGGTGCACGTGCGTATCAGTTCGCCGCCGTTTATCTCTCCGTGTTTCTACGGAACGGATGTGCCGAGTCGGGATCTGCTGATCGCGTGCCAGCACACGATTCCGGAGATCTGCGAAATCCTCGGTGCCGATTCGCTCGGTTATCTCGAGGTCGATTCTCTCGGTCAGCTCATCGGGGATACGGATCATTCCTTCTGCGATGCCTGCTTCACGGGCGTATATCCGAACGTGGAGACCGGCATCGATATGCTCGAAGAATAATCAGCCGAAGTGCGGACGTGGGAAACGACGCATACGAAAATAGGAGACGTAAATGATTTCTGCAGTGATCTTTGACCTGGACGGAGTACTCCTCGACAGTGAGCCATACCATGATGCCACGACGACATCTATCCTCGAGAGCTATGGTGCAGAAGGTGCATATGAGGCGATCCGGCCATATGTCGGACGCACCAGTTCGGATATGTGGGCGGCCATGAAGGCCAAGTACAATATCCCGGCTTCGGTCGAGGATCTTGTCGAGCTGCAGTGGAAGAAGAATGTCGCCGGGATCCCGGACTCGGGGCTCGAGCGCTCGGAGGGTCTGACTGAACTTCTGGATTTCTGCCATGAGAAAGGCATCCATATCGCGGTGGCGTCGTCTTCCAGAAGAGACTATGTGGAGGCGGTCTTCGACCATCTCAATCTCTGGCAGTATGTCGAAGTTTTTGCGACCGGCGACGAAGTCGAAAACGGTAAACCCATGCCGGACATTTTCCTTCTCGCGGCGACACGTCTGGATATCGATCCGGAACGCTGCCTCGTCGTCGAGGATTCGACGGCCGGTGTGCAGGCGGGGCGTATGGCAGGCATGTACACGGTCGGTTACGATAACCCCACCAGCGGCGGACAGAATGTCACTGCGGCAGATGTCGTCATCAAGTCCCTCGCAGAAATTCCGAAGATCATCGATCAGCTCTCGACCGTGCAGGTTCTGCCGGTCACTTCACCGACGAGAAGGATGGCGGTGGCCTCGCTCGCGGAGATCATCTGGAATGAGCATTTCCCGAAGATCATCTCCCAGGAGCAGGTGAACTATATGGTGCAGAAATACCAGAGCCTGCCGGCGATCACGAAGGCGATCTCGGAAGAGGGCTACCGGTATTTCCTGCTCGTGCTCGGCGACACGCCGATCGGGTATCTGGGACTTCTTCCGGAAGAGGACGACGTCATGCTTCTCAGCAAGATCTATCTCATGAAGCCCTTCCGCGGACAGCGACGGAGTGTAGTGCTCTTTGAGCAGGCGGAGAGAACGGCCCGTGAGATGGGAAAGAAAAAGATCAGACTGTTCGTCAATAAGCGGAATTACGTGCCGCTTCGAGTCTATCTGCGAATGGGGTACCGCATCATGGAAGAGAAGAAGACCGATATCGGCGAAGGCTTCATCTGTGATGATTTCATGATGGAAAAAGAACTGTGATGGAGGTAGATGTATGAGCCTGGTAATTGAGACAACCGGAAACCGTAGCGAGGTGCTCGCGAGAGAGTGCGCGGACGTCGTCATGCAGGCTGGAAAACTCATCAGTAAGCCGGACAGAAAACTCGTCGAGTATAAGAGTTTCTATCGATTCGGATTCCTGTCGATGGGACTTATGATCGTTTTGGCGATCTGCATGATCCTCTGGACCGGCGATGCGGTCATGTATGTTCTCCTGGGTGCACTTCTCGTCACGATGGCACTTCTGGTCCTTACCTTCGTCACTTACAGAAAGATCTATAAAACGATCCTCAATACGAACGATAAGGTGACGCAGACGTTTACTTCAGAAGGCATCGAGCACAATAGCGACGCAGGTAAGAGCTACAAACTCAGCTGGTCGGCAATCGCTTTCATGAGGGTCCTTCCGAACTCGCTCGTGTTTGTCCCGACGGAACGGACGGGGATCGCGGTATTCGTCGAGCGGAAACACGAGGAAAAGGTCAGAACTTTTCTGGCGGAGGAGAACATCCCGATCAAGATCGTAAAGTAAAAACAGTCTCTGATACAAATTGCGCAAATGCAGTAATTTCAGCGATGTAAAGGCATCTTTACATCGCTTTTTGCGCCTTGTAAAGCACCTTTGATAGACGGGGCGAGGGGATGCGGGCATAATCCGAGACGTAAGGCAGCCGCGAGTGATCGCGAATCTGCCGGACAGAAATCTAACGTCTGGGAGGACAGGAAAATGTTAAAGGATCTGGGAATTCATGGTGGCACATTGATCGCATGCCTGGTCATGGGATATTTCGTAATTAAGTGGGCGGTGAAAGCAGCGATCCTCGAGGCGCACTACGAGATCACCGGGGAGAAGAGCGAGGAAGAGAAGATGGTCGAGGAGATGATGGAGGAGGACGCGGAAAGAAGACGCGCGGCGCAGGAAGAATATGCGGCAAAGCGGGAAGCAAAGAGAGCGACCCGTGCGGCGAAGAAGGCAGCGAGCCAGGGTGCGCAGGACTAAGGCCCTTGTGCGGGCATAGTGGAATATGCTTGAGAGCGCATGCCCGTGTAATTTGCCAAGTGTTGGTGTTCGTGTTAAATTGAACTTGTCATCCGACAAGTTCGATATATAGAGGTCAGTAATGGAAATCGGCAAGCGAATCAGGGAACTGCGGAACGCGAAAGGCTGGAATCAAGAGCTTTTCGCGGAGAAGACGTATGTGTCCAGGCAGACGGTGAGCTCATGGGAAAACGACAAGAGCTACCCGGACATCAAGAGCCTGCTGCTGATGAGCGAGCTTTTCGAGGTGAGCCTCGATGACCTCATTAAAGGAGATGTTGTCGAGATGAAAAAAGAAATCAGTAATGAATCCATCCGAGAGTTTCAGAAGTGGTCGAATATCCTTGCCGTCATGTACGTAATAGGGCTTATCATCCCGTATCCGCTGGCACATTTCTTCGGGTGGTGGGGGATCCTGATCTTCGTGCTGTACTGGTTCGCCGCGCTGGTGGTCTCTTTCCATGTAGAAGCACTGAAGAAGAAAAACGATATTCAGACCTATAAGGAGATCGTTGCTTTTACCGAGGGAAAAGAACTCGATAAGGATGAGAAGATCGCGGAGAAGGCGAAGCGGCCGTACCAGAAGGTCCTGCTTGGGATTGGCTCCGGTGCGCTGGCGCTGGCCGTGTGCATCCTGATGCACCTGCTTCTCGGGTGATAGGAGAGATCCTGAGCCCGGCGAGGGGGTCGTTCATGAGGTTGGGCAAAAAGATGCGTCGAGGGCACAGGAAGGACACATGGGTAAGATAACATGAGGTCATGGAGGAAATGAACATGCCCAGGATGCTTATCGTAGAAGATTCCACACAGCTTCGTGAACTGGTCGCCGAGTACTTCCGAAAGACCGGTGCTTTTGACGTGGACGCGGCGAAGGACGGAAACGAAGGTTTCTCTTTCGTCTCGAAAAATGACTACGACATCGCGATCCTGGACATCATGCTCCCGGGCCTTTCCGGATTCGACATCTGCAAGATCTTAAGAAGAAAGAGCCGCTGCCCGATCGTCTTTCTGACGGCGCTCGGGACAGAGGACAATATCCTTAAGGGGTATTCGCTCGGTGCCGATGAGTATATGGTCAAGCCCTTTTCCATCAAGGTCCTCTATGCGAAATGTCTCGCGCTGCTGGCCAGAAGCGCGGGCGAAGATGAGGATGCGAAGATCCTTATGTGCGGGGAGATCCGGATGGATCCGTCCCGTATGGAAGTACGCGTGGGCCGGGATGGAAGCGAAGTGGAGCTTGCTCCGAAAGAGTATTTCCTCCTTAAGGTTCTCATGGAGAACCAGGGACATGTCCTCGGAAGATCGAGACTTCTGGATCGGGTGTGGGGCGCGGATTTCGACGGATCCGAGCGTGTCGTGGACAGCCACATCAAGAAACTCCGAAAGAGTCTGGGATCATCCGGGGATCTGATCAAGACGGTGATCGGCTGCGGATATAAGATCACGCCGTGACCACCGGCATCCGAAGGAGGATCTCATGTTTAAGAAAAGCGGGACGAAAGTTCCCAGAAACAAAACCATCAAGAAGCCGAAGTTTATACTGGTATTCCTGAAGTGTCTGGCGATCTGCCTGGTAGTCAGCCTCTTTGCATCGTACCGGTATCTTCTGTATATCCGGGAAAGAGACACGGAAACGTGTAACGACGCCATCGAGACGAATATGAATAATGCGATCAGACTGGCGCTCATGGGGCATGACTCATCTACCCTTCTGTATCAGGATGCCCAGCTCGATAGCATGGAGTCGATGCTATATGCCTTTTCCTGGGTCCACGATGTGTACTGCGCATACTATGAAAACGGTGAAAAGATCCTGGAAACGGAGCCCGGCTATTACTGCTGCATCGGTCTTTCTCTGAATGATTACGAATGCTTCATGCTGGAAGACGGTTCTTATCTTGAGACGCTGGAGACGTATAAGGACGGGAAATACGATCTTAAGGAGAGTTACAAACTTCGTCAGAAGTATTCTCTGGATTGGTACATGGCGGAACGGTTCACCCGTGCAGGCCTGCTTTCTCCGACCTATACGATCGAATTCGAAAATGTCTATCTTAATATGAAGACCCACCGTTTTATCCCGGGGAAAGCCCGGATCCTGGACTGGATCACAGATGAGGTCGTAGATGAGATCGATCTCACCCCTGCGGATACGAAGGGCTATAGGAGCCTGGTCCTGGGCGAGAACTGTTTATCGACGATGTACGGATATCTGGATCCGGAGAAGGTGGGGCAGAACATGGGCCACTATACATCCATGTTCGGAGATGTAGTGACTGTCAAACCGGGAATAACGCATGCGGAGTGGTATATCGGCATGGGATATTGCGATCCGAGCGGACTGTCCTTTTCCGAATTCTACCCGCTTACGTTGAAAGTCGTAATCTTCGCGGCAGTTCTGGTGTCCATTTTCGTGGCGCTTCTCGTTTCCGTGATCCGGTATCAGAGAAAGAAGACGATCTGGGAGATCTTCGACTACAGAAAGAAGACGACCGAGGCGATGGCCCATGACCTCAAGACTCCGCTGGCAGCAATCTCAGCCTATGCGGAGTGCCTCGAGGAGAGTCCGGATCAGGCGCCGGAATATTCCTCGAAGATCCGAGAAAACGTCACCGAGATGAACCAGATGCTTGAGCGTATCCTTCACTTCTCGAGAAGCGAAGGCAGGCAATCTTCCGGCGCGAAAAGCACTGTGAACCTGGATACTCTGGTGCGTGAGACGCTCGAGAAGTACAGTGCGCTTTTTTCGAAGAATCAGGTGACGACGAGTATCGAAAACGGAGAAGGAAAGGAATCTGTCGTGATAACTACAGACGAGGACCTGATGCGCCAGGTGATCGAGAACCTCCTTTCGAACTGCGCGAAGTACGCCGAGCCGGAAACCGAAGTGGAGATCCGGATCTCCGAGGCGGAGGTCACCTTCCGGAACCGCACGACCATGACCGATGTCGATGTAGAGAACTTAAAGAAGCCTTTCGTGAAGGGCGAGTCCTCGCGTGGCGAGAATGGCACCGGACTGGGACTTGCGATCGTGGACAACAATCTGAAGATGCTGGGGTACAAGCTTCTGCTGGCTCTTCAGGACGGATGGTTCGAGGCAAAGGTGATCCTTAAATAGTTTTCTTGGCGATTCAAAAAGCGTCGCAGATTTGTCGCAAAATTGATCGTTTTTGCGACGTTTTTGCGACGTTTCTTTTTGCACAGGCGAGATATTCCTAAGAAAAAAATGGTATAGTATATCTGTGAGTTTTTTCTTCGGGAGGATCAGACCATGCCAATGATGGAAAGGCCGGAAGTCAGAGCGATCGACGGCGGCAGATGCTGGGAACAGAAGTATCAGACATTCGAACTGAAAGTATTCGTACCGGACAACGATCTGGACGGACAGACCAATAACTATTCGTTCCGCGCGCCGCTACTTCTTGTTTTCGAAGAGAACAGACAGGATATGGAAAGTGCAGTGGTTTTCGCAAAGGAGACCGGACTTTCCGGTATCGCGGGAAGATATGACTCGAGCGTGCTTTTCGTGTATCCGACGGCGGAAGGCGGATGGGCAGGATCGGACGAGAGCCTCTACGCTGAGCTCATCTCCGAGATCAAGATGATCCCCGTATATAAGGATGGCATCGTCGAGAATTTCAACTTCTTTACGCAGACCTTCGAGGGCTTCTTCGCCAGAGGCGCGATCTTCCGTGCCGATATCTACAGCTATGGAAAGTCGGCGGACTATGTCGCGAAGAATCTTCTGAAGACCATCCAGGGTCAGTACCTCTGGGGCCCGGGCGAGATCACGCCGGCGATGTGCTCCATGGAGAACTTAAGTGTTGTTCCGGAGGTGGAGCGTAAGGATATCGCGATCTTAAGTGTCGGCAACAGTGCGGAAGTAAACCGTGCTTTCGACGGATGCGAGAATCTCCTTATCAAGGATGCCGCAGAATATGAGAAGGACTTCGATACCTTCGTCAAGAAGTTTAAGATGTGGTGTGGCAATATCCAGCTCGAGCCCGATTTCCCGGCACTCGGCATGACTGAGGATGTCGGCTCCGTACTCGTTAAGACCTCGGAAGATAACGACTTTATCTCGGGTAAACCGGCCGAGCATAAGGTCGGCTACTTCGCCTACTACAATAACGGCCTCTTCGATAATGGAGCGGTACCGCTGGTGCTGGGATTCCACGGCGGTGGAGACACGTCCATGTATCTGACATTTGTCGCCGGCTGGTGGGAAGTTGCGAAGAAGTATAACTTCCTGTTCGTATCGGTCGAGAACCATCAGTTCGTCACGGCGACCGAGGCGATCGAGGTGCTCGAGGGACTGAAGAAGCGCTACAACATCGACGAGAACCGCATCTATGCGACGGGCTTCTCGATGGGCTCCGGAAAGACCTGGGATCTTTATCAGGAGTATCCGGAAGTGTTCGCAGGCGTCATGCCCTGTAGCGCACTCTTCCCGGTGTATACCTCTTTCTTCGGAAAGCCGGTCAAGGAGAACATAAACAAGACCGTCGCCGTGCCGGTATTCTATTCGGGCGGTGAGAAGTCGCACCTGCCGGAGCTGCCGTTCCACGCGGATTCGTCTCTCGAGCGCGTGCAGTATGTTGCCGAGGTCAATAAGCTCAAGAAGAAGTTCGATGAAGTGCATTTCGAGAATAAGGACAACTGGGAAGATCCGATCTGGGGCATCCCCGGCGACCGCATCGAGAAGGTGCGCGACGAGTCACGCGAGGCAACATTGACGATACATTACTTCGACAGCGAAGACGGCATCTGCCGGACGGCATTTGCGAGCGTCAGCAACCAGATCCACGAGTGCCGCCAGCACAGCGTCGAAGAAGCGTGGAAGTTTATCTCGAAGTTTCATAAATGATCTCATCCGAGACAGTCGTTCAGAAAGTGAGGATATGAACATGAAGTACACCATGGAAATTGCAGGTTTGAAACGTGACCTTCCGCTGTGCCCGATCGCGGATGACCTCTATATCGCCGCTTTTATCTGTTTCGGCGACGCGGAGATCTCGGCGGCCTGTGCCAGAGAACTCCTGAAACTGGTCCCGCGCGAGGAGTATGACTATATCTTCACGGCGGAGGCAAAGGGTATCCCGCTTGCCCACGAGATGGCGCGCCAGAGCCGGGCTCCGAAGTATTTTGTCGCTCGAAAAGGACCGAAGAACTATATGCCGGATCCGATTTGCGTCGAGGATGAGTCCATCACGACACGCGGCAAGCAGAAACTGTATCTCGGAAGAGACGACGCCGACATGATCGAGGGCAAGCGTATCCTGATCGTCGACGATGTCATCTCGACAGGCGGATCGCTCCGCGCGATGGAAGAGATGATCAAGCTTTGTGGCGGTACCGTGACCGGCCGCGTCTGCGTACTGGCAGAGGGCGACGCCGCCAAGCGCGACGACATCAAGTTCCTCGGCACGATCCCGCTCTTTAACGGAAAAGGCGAGCAGCTTGTAGAGTAAGGCGTACTTCGTAGTATCTATTCAGCGTGAGAAGCAAGGTGCGCGGCTTTTCGTCGTCGCACCCGATATGCAGCAGGGAGGTTGATGGTATGTCGATCCTGGCTTCATTTATGGTTCCGCATCCGCCCCTGATCGTTCCCGCAGTGGGACGTGGCGGCGAGAAACAGGTCGAGACGACGATCCGGTCCTATGAGAAAGTGGCCGATGAGATCGCCGCACTTGCTCCGGAGACGATCATCATCACGAGCCCCCACGCGACTCTTTATTCTGACTATTTCCACATCTCACCCGGCAAGAACGCGAAAGGTTCCTTTGCCGGGTTCCGTGCGGCCTCGGAGAAATTCTCCGAGCAGTACGATGAGGACCTCGTCGATAAGATCTCCGAGATCGCCTATCACGAGAGTTTCCCGTGCGGAACGATGGGGGAACAGGACAGGGAACTCGACCACGGCACGATGGTGCCGCTGTGGTTCATACGGAATAAGTATAAGGGAGGAAAGATCGTCCGCATCGGCCTTTCCGGACTTCCTCTGACCGACCACTATAAGCTCGGGACGATCCTCGCCCGCGCCGTAAATACACTTAACCGAAAAGTCGTGATCGTCGCAAGCGGCGATCTTTCCCATAAGCTTCAGGACTACGGACCGTATGGTTTCGCATCGGAGGGACCGCAATATGATGAGCGCATCATGGACGTCATGGGGCGCGCGGCATTCGGCGAACTTTTCGACTTCGACGAAGCCTTCTGTGATAAGGCCGCCGAGTGCGGGCACCGCTCGTTCGTCATCATGGCGGGCGCCTGGGACGGAAAGAAGGTCCGCGCCACGACCTTCAGCCACGAAGATGTGACCGGCGTCGGCTACGGTATCTGTTCCTTCTATCCCGAAGCGGGCGAAGATGCGGAAAGCGATCCCGACCGCCAGTTCCTCAAGATCTATCTGGATAAGAAGGAGAAGGACTTGTCCGCGATGCGGGATGCGTCTGATGTCTATGTGCGCCTCGCGAGGCTCTCGCTTGAGACCTATATCCGGACAGGGAAGAAACTCCGTGTTCCGGAGGAGATCTCTTCGATCGTTCCCGATGGGGAGGAGATTCCGGACGCACTTCTTAATACGAGGGCCGGCGCTTTCGTTTCGATCCATAAACAGGGCATGCTTCGTGGATGTATCGGCACCATCGGACCGACCTGTAAAAACCTCGCGACGGAGATCGTCACCAATGCCATCAGTGCCAGTACCCGTGATCCGCGCTTCGATCCGATCCGGGAGGACGAACTGCAGTGGCTCGAGGTTAACGTCGATGTGCTCGGTGAGGCAGAGGATATCGACTCCATGGAGCAGCTGGACGTGAAGCGCTATGGCGTGATCGTCTCGACCAGAGATGGCAGAAGAGGACTTCTACTTCCGGATCTCGACGGCGTCGATACCGTCGAGGAGCAGGTCTCCATCGCGATGCGGAAGGGTGGTATCCAGAAACACGAGAAGTACTCCCTGCAGCGCTTCGAAGTGGTGCGCCACACCTGATTTTCCGGAGGAACTCATGACCCGATGCCACGTATGTTTCCGACACTGTGAACTACCCGAAGGACACATCGGTTTCTGTGGTGCACGTATCGGTCTGGCCGATCGTGTAACGGCATCAAACTACGGCCGCATCACCTCCCTCGCACTCGATCCCATAGAGAAGAAACCACTGCGGCGTTTCTTCCCCGGCACGAAGATCCTCTCCGTCGGAAGCTACGGCTGTAATCTCCGATGCCCGTTCTGTCAGAACAGCGAGATCTCCTGGGGAGAAGAGGCGACGGCGTTTGCCGAGACAGCAGATACGATCACGCCCGAGATCCTCGTGCGCATCGCCGAGAAGTACAGAGTCGAGGGAAATATCGGCATCGCCTATACCTATAACGAACCGCTCGTCGGCTACGAGTTCGTGCGGGATACCGCGAAACTTGCACATGAAAAAGGCTTGAAGAATGTTCTCGTCTCGAACGGGACGGCAGAGCTTTCTGTCCTTTCCGAGATCGCGCCGTATATCGATGCCATGAACATCGACCTCAAGGGTTTCACAGATTCATATTACAGAGATGTCCTCGATGGTCGGCTCGAGGTCGTGAAGACCTTTATCGAAGAAGCCGTGAAGTCCTGCCACGTCGAGCTTACGACCCTGATCGTACCAGGTAAGAATGACTCGGAAGAGGAGATGCGCGCCTTAAGTTCCTGGGTAGGAGGACTTAAGGATAAAGATGGAAAGGTCATCGGAGACCGTGTCCCACTTCACATCTCCCGGTTCTTCCCGAGATTTCACATGACCGGCCGTCCCGCCACCTCCGTCTCCCACATCTACGAACTTGCAGACATCGCCCGAGAAAAGCTCACATACGTATATACAGGAAACTGCTAACTACGGAAAAAGCATTTTCACCCGCAGTCAGAGACAAAGAGAAAAGAAAAAATCTTTCGTAGTTCCTCCGCAGGACATACGTCCGAGGACAGAACGAGAAAGATCTTTTTCTTTTACATTTGTTTGAAATGCCCAAGTGACAGTGCTTTTTCCGTGGTTTTTTCGAATTCTTGTTGAAATGACAGCAGAGGCACTTGGCTTTATACTTAAGGAGTAAGTAAATGGGTCGGCAAGCTGGTGCATCTTCGGGGAAGCTGCATGTCCTTGCCACTTATGAGGAGGGTAATTATGAAGAAGATTTTTACAAGAATTCTTTCTGCTGCTCTGGTTCTTTCCATGGCGGGTGCACTCGCTTCCTGCGCAACGAAGAAGGGCATGACAGTACAGAAGGGCAAACTCGTCATGGCGACAAACGCTTATTTCCCGCCGTATGAGTACTACGACAACAACACGATCGTCGGTATCGACGCTGAGATCGCTGCTGCTGTTGCGAAGAAGCTCGGACTCGAGCTCGAGATCCAGGATGTAGAGTTTGACTCCATCATCGCGGGTGTACAGGGCAACAAGTACGACATCGGTATGGCCGGTATGACTGTTACAGATGAGCGTAAGCTCGCTGTTAACTTCTCTTCCACATACGCGACAGGTATTCAGGCTGTTATCGTTCCGGAAGGTTCCGAGATCACAGACGTTGATGCTCTTCTGGCCGGTGACTACAAGGTAGGTGTACAGCAGGGCACAACCGGTGACATTTACATGACCGGTGACGTTGGTGAAGATCGTGTCGTTCGTTTCTCCAAGGGTAACGACGCAGTTCTGGCTCTTTCCACAGGTAAGGTCGATGCAGTCGTTATCGACAACGAGCCGGCGAAGTCTTTCGTAGCTGCGAACGAGGGTCTCGTGATCCTGCCGACCGCTTATGTTGAAGAAGAGTATGCGATGTGCATCAACAAGAACAACACCGAGCTTCTTGATGCGATCAACAAGGCTCTGAAGGAACTGACAGATGACGGTACGATTCCGGCTATCATCGAGAAGTACATCCCGAGCAACGGCTGATCGTTCAGCTTTTAACGAAAACATACGCAAAGACGGAAATACGACTTTATTTCCGTCTTTGTTTCTTTTAAAATAGAAGTCTGTGATAGCAGTGGCTTCACGAAGTCATACATCTCGAAAAGCACTGTACGAGGGGGACCATTATGGGAATGATGGCATTTAGAGCAGCCATGGCACTTCCGCCCTGGCTTATCAAGCTGAAAGACCAGTTCTACATTAATTTCATAGCAGACGACCGATATATGTATCTGGTCAGAGGTCTGTGGATGACCTTGCGGATCACATTCTTTTCGGTACTTCTGGGTATCGCACTGGGTGTCGTCGCAGCGATCATCCGAAGTACCCACGATAAGACCGTCGATGACATGCGTCCGGGGCTCGGCAAAGCAATCCTGAAGATCCTGAATGCGATCGTCAAGCTCTACCTGACGATTATCCGAGGCACCCCGGTCGTCGTTCAGCTCATGATCACTTACTACGTCATTTTCCAGTCTTCGACGAATACCATGCTCGTCGCGGTACTGGCCTTCGGTATCAACTCCGGCGCGTATGTCGCTGAGATCATCCGTTCCGGTATCATGAGCATCGACAACGGTCAGTTCGAAGCCGGCCGTTCGCTCGGTTTTAACTACATCCAGACCATGTGGTACATCATCATCCCGCAGGCTCTGAAAAACGTCCTTCCGGCTTTGGCAAACGAGTTTATCGTGCTCGTGAAGGAGACCTCCGTTTCCGGTTATGTCGGCATCGTGGACCTGACACGTGGCGGTGACGTGATCCGAAGCCGCACATTTGTCGCCTTCATGCCGCTCCTCGCAGTAGCCGGCATCTACCTGATTATTGTTATCATCTTTAGTAAACTTGTATCGGTTATGGAAAGGAGGCTGAGAAACAGTGAGCGCTGATTTAGAAAAAAACGACGTGATCATCTCGGTTAAAGACCTTGCCAAGCATTATAAGAGCAAGAAGGCGGAGATCCATGCTCTCGACGGGATCACCACGGATATTAAAAGAGGCGAAGTCCTCGTTATCATCGGGCCTTCCGGTTCCGGCAAGTCCACATTCCTCCGCTCCTTAAATCTCCTCGAGCGGCCGACCGAAGGTACGATCACTTTTGAAGGCGTCGACATTACCGCGCCTGAGACAGACATTAATAAGCTCCGTCAGAAGATGGGCATGGTGTTCCAGCACTTTAATCTCTTCCCGCACCTGACGATCATCGACAACATGACGCTGGCGCCGAGAAAACTTCTGAAGATGAGCCGTGAAGATGCCGAGGCCAAAGCCCTTGAGCTTCTCGCTAGAGTCGGCCTTCAGGATCGTGCAGATGCCTATCCGAGCCAGCTTTCCGGCGGTCAGAAGCAGCGTATCGCAATCGTCCGTGCACTCTGCATGTCTCCGGATGTGCTCCTGTTCGATGAGCCGACATCCGCTCTCGACCCGGAGATGGTCGGTGAAGTTCTTGATGTTATGAAGGCACTGGCCAAGACCGGTATGACCATGGCCGTGGTTACCCACGAGATGGGATTCGCGAGGGAAGTCGGAACCCGTGTGATCTTCATGGACGAAGGAAGGATCGTCGAAGAGGGGACTCCGAGCGAGATCTTCGATAATCCGAAAAATGAGAGGCTCCAGTCCTTCTTGGCGAAGGTTCTCTGAGCACAAACAAATCAAGATAAGATACGCCGGAACCGAGATGTTCTCTTGAGACTCAGACAGTTTGCTGACGCAAAACTCGTCTCTCAAGAAGATCTCGGTTCCGGCTTTTCTGTTCCTTGACTGTGCTCAGAGTTCCTTCGCAAGGAAGGTACGTGTCGCGGGGGGCTTTTCATTTCTTTCTCCTTGTCGGGGATTGTTTGGTAGAATGGGATTAGATTTTACGCAGGATCGGCGAGGTAAGGGACATGAAAAGAATAGCAGCGTTTTCGTTAAGTATCATCATTGCACTGTCAGCTGTTGTTACCGGCTGTTCGAAGGGCGCGGAGAGAGGCTCGGATAGAGCAACGGATGACGTGACAGCAGGGTCGGTGATGAATTCCGAGACCGGCACCGATGCAACTTCTACCTCGAAGGGTTCGGTCATATCGATTCCTTCCGGTAATACGAAAAAAGAGGTCGTGATCACAGAGACGGCTGCGACCGATCCCGTGATGACCGATCCGACGCTCGAATGGCAGTACGATCTGTCCTTCCCGGAATGGCAGGACCGATCGATGTACGGCGCGAACAACCGTCTGGGTTTCTATGGATATAGCGGACAGGGAACGATCTATGTCACCCTTTCGGATGATGCCGGGGACTTTAATCTTTACATCAATGACATGCGTATGGATACATCCTCTATGACTCCAGGAAAGACCTACACCATGGATATCGCGGGCATCGCAAGAAACGGAAGAAATTCGCTGCAGCTCAGTGATCTTACGGAAGGAAATGTGCAGGTAAAGATCCCGTATCCGATCGTGATCGATGGCACGATCGCGGATGTCGGCATTCAGGAAGGGGCCATCGAACTGATCGATGCGATCATCAGCAGTGATATCGAGTACGGTTTCCCGAGCGCGCAGGTCGCAGTCATTAAGGACGGACGTCTGGTATACGAGAATTCGTGGGGAAATGTCCGCACCTACGATGATTACGGTGAACCCGTGGATGCACCGCCGGTCACGTCCGATACGCTATACGATATCGCATCGGTAACGAAAGTATACAGCGTGAATTTCGCGGTGCAGTATCTGGTGACACAGGGCCTTCTCGATCTCGACACGAAGATCGTCGATATCCTGGGAACAGGGTTCTCCGAGGATACAGTCGATATCGAGTACAAGGGCTTCACCCACATTCCGATCAGTCAGAACAAAGAGTGGAAGGCCCAGCTCACGGTGCGGGATCTTCTCCGTCACCAGGGAGGTTTCCCGGCAGGGCCTCTGTATTACGACGACCGTTATAACAATTCGCTCCAGGACATCAGCAGCCACGACTGCAACAGCTTCTATGTCGGAACCGATGCCGATGCGGCTGCCCGTGAGAAGACGATGCAGATGATCTTTAAGACGCCGCTTCTTTATGAGCCGCGAAGCAAAGTGCTCTACAGTGATCTCGATTTCATGATCCTCTGCTTCTGTGTCGAGAAGATCACTGGTAAGGGTCTCGATCAGTATCTCGAAGAGGTCTTCTGGGAACCACTGGGCCTTACGCACATCACTTACAAGCCTCTCGAGAACGGCTTCTCAAAAGACGACTGCGCCGCGACGGAACTTCTCCATGAACAGACGGATATCAACCGGAAATACTGGGGCCAGCGCACGACGACGATCCAGGGCGAGGTGCACGATCCGAATTCCTACTACAGCATGGCAGGTGTTTCCGGCCACGCAGGTCTGTTCGCCAATGCGACGGATCTCGCGATCCTCGGCTCTGTGATGCTGACCGGAGGATACGGTAATCACCGGTTCTTCTCGCAGAATGTGATTGATGAGTTTACCGCGATCCAGAACGAGGATTTCCCGGGTTATGCACTCGGCTGGTGGAGAGAAGGAGACCACACGAGAGATTACTACTTCGGTTCGGTCATGGACTCGAAAGCCTTCGGCCACCAGGGCTTCACCGGGACGCTCGTGGTCATCGATCCGGAGAATAACATGGTCATGGTGATCCTCACAAATAAACTGCATACCAAGGTCGAATACGGAGATTTTGCCGGTAAGAGCTTCCAGACATCCTGGCTCGGCTTTGTCCCGCAGATCCTCGAGATCGGACTGCAGGGTGAAGAAGTTGATCCCGGCATCTGGGCAAGCATGGCCGGAGATATGGCCGCGGTCGCCAAGCGAACGATCGACGACAAGGAGATCAAGGATCACGAGCATCCGCTCTGGAAAGCCTACGAATCCCTCCTTGAAGCGCAGAGGAAGGTATCTTAATATACTTAGCGAAGAAGTATCTGAACACGAAACAGAAAGGGCATTCCCACATTAAGAAAGTGAGATGAATCTGCTCCGGGAAAATTCTCCTGTGGCTCAGACAGTTTGCTTACGCAAAACTCGCCACCTGAGATTTTTCCCGGAGCGGATCTATTACTCCACCATGTGGGAACGCCCCTTCGTCTGATATAATGAAACTATCTTATCTAACTCTATTAGGAGGGCATCACCATGAAGAGAGATTTGGCGAAACAGAAGGCACAAGAACTCCTTTCCAAGATGACGACAGAAGAAAAAGTGGCGCAGATGATCCAGGTCACCTATACGGACGGTGGGCGGGAGGAGGCACTCAAATGGGCCAAGATGGGCGCCGGATCTTTCCTGCATGTGCTCGGCGATGATGCCAGAGAACTGCAGAGAGAAGCGATGAATACACGCCTCGGCATCCCGGTGATCTTCGGTATCGATGCGATCCATGGTCATGGCCTCAATACGAAAGCGACGATCTTCCCGTCGCAGCTCGCATGTGCATGCAGCTGGGATCCGGAGGTTGCGAAGGTCATGGGTGAAGTGACAGCCAGAGAGGTAGCAACAGACGGGCTTCACTGGACATTTTCTCCGGTCCTCTGTCTCGGACGAGATCCACGCTGGGGCCGCGTGAACGAAACATTCGGCGAGGACCCGTATCTGGCGGGCGAACTTTCCGCCGCCATTATCGAAGGCTATCAGGGCGAGGACCTCTCGGATGACGAGCATATCCTGGCCTGCGCGAAGCACTATCTCGGCTACGGCGAAGCGACCGGTGCCAGAGATGCATACGACACGGAAGTGACCGAACGAAAGATCCGCGAGGTGTTCCTGCCTCCGTTTAAGCGTGCGGTCGATGTCGGATGTGCGACCATCATGACGGCATACGGATGCATCGACGGAACGCCGCTTACGGCACACCGCCGCATCCTCCACGACATTCTCAGAGATGAAATGGGCTTTGACGGCTTCGTGATCACGGACTGGGACAATACCCAGAGCCTGATGACGCAGCAGCATGTCTCTGCCGACATCGTCGATGCTTCGATCAAGGCCGCTTCTGCCGGTAACGACATGATCATGACGACGAAGGGCTTCTACGAGGGCATGCTGACGGCGCTTCGTGAGGGCAAGGTCGACATCTCCGTTGTCGATGAGTGTGTGCTTCACATCCTGACGATCAAGTACGAGATGGAGCTCTTCGAGAAGCCGGAGAAGAAGGGTGAGCCCGGATGCTTCGGTAAAGCCGAGCACCTCGAGGCGGCAAAAGATGCGGCGAGAAAGAGTGTCACGCTCCTTAGAAATAACGGAATGCTTCCGCTCGGTGATGGTGAACTCAAGAAGATCGCCGTGATCGGTGAGAACGCAGATAATGTCCGTGCGCAGTACGGGGACTGGACATATTTTACCCATCCGATGCCGGATCCGACGAACAGCCGCCCGGCCTTCCGTCCGTATGTGACGCTCTGGGAAGGCGTGAAGGAGATCTGTGACGAGAAGGGCATCGAAGCCGTATATGCCAAGGGCTGTGCCGTGAAACCGGCCGAAGGTGTGGATGAGAGTGCGGATCTCGACGAGGCTGTCCGCGTCGCTTCCGAAGCCGACGTGATCCTCTACGCAGTCGGTGACGTGATCCCGCAGTTCGGTGAATTTGCTGACCGTGCCGACCTCGATCTCTCGGGCCGCCAGAGTGAACTGTTCTATCGACTGAAGGCTACGGGCAAGCCGATCTGTACTGTCTTTATCGCTTCAAAACCCCTGTGTCTCGGCGATGCGGCAGAGAAGGCCGATGCCGTGATAACCGGATTTAACGGCGGCATGTTCGCCGGTCAGGCTCTGGCCGAAGCGATCTTCGGTAAGCTCAATCCGCAGGGCAAACTCCCGATCTCCTTCCCGAGAAAGACCGGTCAGGTTCCGGTTTACTACAACCAGCTCCCGGGCTGGCACGGCGGGAAGTATTGGGATATCCCGCAGACACCTCTATTCGCATTCGGCGAAGGCATGGGCTACAGTGCTTTTGCCTATGAAGGATTGTCCCTCGACGAGGAGCTGAAACTGCGTGTAACCGTCAAAAATGTGGGCGATACAGAGGGAACGGAAACCGTCCAGATCTACCAGAGAGATGTGGTCTCGAGCCTACTGACACCTGTCCGAAGACTCATCGCATTTACGAAGGTGACACTGGGCGCCGGAGAAGCAAAAGAGGTCGAAATCCAGCTGAAGAAAGATGACTTCGCACTGGTCAATGCCGAGTGTGAGACAGTCGTCGAGCCGGGTGACTTCATCCTCTATGCCGGAGGAAGCAGCAAGGAAGAGGATCTGATCTCGATAAACATTGCGTTTTGAACGGGGTTAGCATACAATCGTAATATAAATAAATCTTGTTGTTTTGCTAAGACAAGGGAGGACAAGTTATGGAGAAGATGATGAGAAAGATGAAGAAGATGTTCGCGCTCATGATGGTAGTCGCGATCGTCCTGTGCTTCAGTGGTTGTATCCGTTATAAGGTGTCGGCTAAGGTCAATAAAGACGGCACTGCTGACATCACGTTCCTTTATGCGCAGATCGATACTTCGAACATGATGGAAAGCAGTAACGAAGTCGAAGGATTCGCGGAGGATGAGGATAACTGGGGCGACGAAATGGACGCCGACGAGGACGACGATGATTTGAGAGCGAAGTTTGAGGCAGCCGGCTGGACGGTCGAGGACTACGCAGACGAAGAGAAAGAAGATAAGAAGTACTACGGCTACACCGCGACCAAGAACGGTATCAAGCTCGACGATCTGCAGGCAGAATTCGAAAAGCTCGGTATCTCCAGTGATGATTTCTCTTTCTCGGAAAAAGACGGCGTGTATACTCTTGATTGGGACGTAAGCAGTAATACGGAACAACTTACCGAGCAGGGTGTCGAGTCCACGATGGTCAAGAGCTATGGCGGTTATATGCTTTTCGAGATGGAGCTTCCCGGGAAGGCAAAAGAGAATAATGCGACCAACGTGGAAGGCAAGCTCTATCAGTGGGATATGCTGAAGATGAAGGAACCGATCCACTGTAAGTTTAATCTTAAGGGCGATGGATTCCCGATGTGGATCATCGGTGTCATCGCCGGCGGTGTCATCATCGTGGCAGGTGTGATCGTAGCTATCGTTCTGATGAACAAGAAAAAGAAGATCGACGCTGAAAAGCCGCTTGAGGTCCCGGTCGTTGCGAAGGATCCGTCTCCTGCAGAGAAACTTGCGCAGACTTCCTTTACCACATCGCAGACGGACGGTCTTCCGGGTTTTGGCCAATCTCAGGATACGGCGTCATCCGAATCTGAAGCGCAGGACGCTCCGGTCGAGCCGGCACAGGATGCTCCGGCTACACCGCTCTGGGCGCAGCCTTCCGGTGATCTTCCGGAATCGTTCGAGGACCTCGATGATATGGGGAACAACTGATCCTGGCTAATCTGCAGAAATCCGGATTTGAACCTTCCTTAGTAGGAGGCTCCTTCTAGGGAGGGGAATAAATGGAAAGAAGAATAATCGAGAATCAGAGCTTTGACGCCGAGCGGGCGCTTTATCACCTGCAGCATGCAGATATCAGAAACTGCGTGTTTGCCGGGCCTGCCGATGGCGAGTCTGTACTCAAAGAGTCATCTGACGTGTCACTTTACGGGTGTTCGTTCTCACTACGATACCCACTGTGGCACGTCAGTGCTTTTTCCGTGGAAGACTCGAATATGGATGAACTGACGCGCGCTCCGATCTGGTACGCCAAGGACGGCACGCTTCGAAACTGCGAGATCACGGGCGTAAAGGCCGTACGCGAATGCGCCGATATTCGTCTTCATGACTGCCGGGTGGAATCGACGGAATTCGGATGGAAGTCCTGTGGGATCGCACTTCTGGATACCTCGATCACGTCGGAGTATCTCTTCTTCGACAGTAAAAATGTCACTCTTAAGAATGTGCATATGACCGGAAAGTATTCATTCCAGTATATCGACGGATTGACCATCGAAGACTCGGTGCTCGATACGAAGGATGCATTCTGGCACAGTAAGAACGTCACGGTCAGAAACTCCGTCGTGAAGGGCGAGTATCTCGCGTGGTTCTCGGAGCATGTGACACTTATAGACTGTAAGATTATCGGGACACAGCCGTTCTGCTACTGTGAGGATCTGCGGCTTATTAACTGCACCATGGAAGGGTGCGATCTCTCGTTTGAGTACTCAGACGTCAATGCCGATGTTATCGGACGGATCGACTCCGTCAAGAACCCGAAGCGCGGGATCATCACGGCGGACGAGGTCGGGGAGATCATCATGGGCGATGCGGTCATGCCGTGCCTCGGACAGGTGAAGATCCGCTGATTCCCTTCCCCAAACTGCTATTTCATATGGTTCAGGAGTGCCTGCCTCTGTTATAATGCTTCTTGGAGTCACACAAGTGATGGAAAAGAGGGGTTTATAGTATGCGTGAGAAATGGTCATCACGAACCACATTTATTCTGGCTGCCATCGGTTCGGCGGTAGGACTCGGAAATGCATGGCGCTTCCCGGGACTCGCTTCGAAATACGGTGGCGGTGCTTTTCTATTCGTATATCTGCTGGCGATGCTTCTGATCGGCATCCCGCTTCTGATGATGGAGATCGCGGTCGCGCGTCACACTAAGCAGGGTGCGCCGGGCTCGATGCGTTCTCTGAATAAGAAAGCCGAACCTGTAGGCTGGATCGCAGTTTCAAACGGTATCGGTATCTCGATCTACTATGCGGCGGTTTTCGCATGGGTCATCCTCATGTTCTTCATGAGCTTCAAGTTCAAGGGCATGACGGGCGACACCGAGGCGGCCAGTTCTCTCTGGGCAGATACGATCAAGACGACATGGACAACATCCGGCTTTACGACGATCGCATGGCCGGTCCTGATCTGCCTTATTGTTGCATGGGCACTCTGCTATATCTGTATCCGTAACGGAACGACCACGGTCGGAAAAGTCGTGAAATATACGGTTTCTCTCCCGGTTATCTGCCTTGTCATAATGGCGGCCCGTGGGTTCACGATGTCCGGTGCGATGACCGGTATCGAGAAACTCTTCATCCCGGAGTGGAGTGCACTTTCTGATTCGAATCTCTGGATCGATGCGATCGGCCAGGTGTTCTATTCTCTGTCGACCTCGATGGCCATCATGTTCGCCTATGGTTCGTATCTCGACAGTAAGGCCAATATCGCTGTCGATGCGATCATCATCGCATTCTCCGATATGCTCATTAGCGTCCTGGCCGGTATCGTCATGTTCACCACGATGGCCGGTGTCGGCATGCTCGACAATATGTCCGCATCGGGTATTGCGACAGCGTTCATCATCTACCCGCAGGCGATTGTGAAGCTCTCGAGTAATGGCGTCGTGAACATGATCTTCGCATTTATCTTCTACTTCTGCCTGATCACGCTCGCGATCGACTCACTGTTCTCGATTATTGAAGGTATCTCGACCGCACTGTCGGATAAGTTCAACCTGAATAAGAAGAAGACTACGCTTACGATCTGCATCATCGAGGGCGTCATCAGCCTGATCTACGTAACCGCTGCCGGTGTGGCCGTGCTCGATATCGTAGACTACTTCATCAACAGCTACACGCTGCTTCTGACCGGTATCCTCGAGGTGATCGTCGCCGGCTGGTTCTTCAAGACGAGCAAGATCCTCATCCAGATCAACCGGAATACGAAGTCCTTTAAGTTGCCGGGCTGGTGGTTCCTGCCGTCGATCAAGTACTTCGCACCGGTCGTACTTTCCGGACTTTTTATCTGGAACCTCGTGAACCTCATCCGCGGTGGCGGTGTGTATGGTGACGGTTATTCGCTCCGTGCCAACATCCTCTTCGGCTGGGCGATCATTGCACTGATCCTGCTGTCGGGCCTGATCATCAAGCTGATCGTGAAGTGTAAGACCGCTGGCGGATATCAGGAAGATTCCCGTACATGGGACGAGTTTACTGACGATTGATTCTGCGCTTAGGGTGCTGTCGCCGGAACAGCTGCGCGCCTGGTCCGGCCCCGCGACCCCTGGAAGGAGGAGCAGCGATGGAGCCCGAAAATATCGATAAACTTGCCGAGGGTATGAAGACCTATCAGGAGACGCATGATCCGCGGAAATTCCGGGCCAATGATTATCTGTGCCTACGGGCAGGTGAGGATGCGGATCCGAGACTTTCCGATCTTATCTCCAAAGATAAATACGGTGAGTATCTCGGGAAGGGCTATCACGGGATCGTGATGGCCTCGGATGGCTTTCCTAAGACCGAGATCCGGTTCTATTTCGATGAAAAGTTCCGCCCGGTGGCGATGCGGCATAATCTCGGAATGGGGGTCCTCCAGTACGAGATGTTCGAGTACTACGAGGACTATTATGTCGGACAGCAGTATTCCTACATGAGTAAGAAACTGATGCCGTTTCACTTCACGTACTATTTCCCCCAAGACGGCAGGGTGACTGAACTTCGGACGATCTACAGCGCAGGTATGCTGATGGACTGGAGCCGGATCCTGGTGCAGAAGATCTCGCTTTCGTACGAAAACGGAGAGACGAAACTAGTTTCCGCGCTGAATTGTTTCTATGCGCTTACGGGCGGATCCTATGTCCTCGATAAAGAGATCGATATGCTGGCCCCTGAACCGAAACCGAAGAGGAGAAGGATCGATAATCAGCAGAAACTCTGTGAGAAGATGAAGTCGATGATCCGTCCGGACATGAGACTCATCGAAGCGGCGGAAGTATTCTTCACGGTGGTGAAAACGGCGAAGAAGAATCCGGATGCGATATTGTACTACGTGGCGGGGCGCTCCCATTTCCAGGATTCGGGGAAGATGCTCTTTACATTGTCGCGCCAGACCCTCACGAAGGATGGCGAGTTCTATAACCTCGATATGCAGATCTCCTTCGATATCGCTGACGACGTCGATGTGCCACACTTCAGTAAGCCTTCGGACGATCCCGACAAGCTCTACAACCTCATGCTCGCCTCCGAAGCCTTCGGCGTTCTTAGAAAATATCCGATCACAGATATCTCCGTTACAGTAGAAGAGACGTAATCTGCGGTTTTCTGTTTGCTTTCCGGGGAAGGTGCATTATAATAGTAAAGGTTGTGTCGGAGATGTGCCAATGGCGGCGGCCCGACATGTATAAGAAGTTTTTTCAAGGAGGTCATGAATATGGCAGAGCGTAGAGTTGGTACTGTTTCCCGGGGCATTCGTTGTCCGATCATCCGTCAGGGTGACGACCTTTCTAAAATCGTAACCGAGTCCGTACTGGAAGCGGCAGAGGCAGAGGGATTTGAACTTCGCGACCGTGATGTCATTGCCATGACCGAGTCGATCGTCGCCAGAGCACAGGGCAACTACTGCTCGGTCGACGATATAGCAACTGATGTTAAGGCGAAGCTTGGTGGTGAGACCATCGGCGTCATCTTCCCGATCCTGAGTAGAAACCGC
This sequence comes from Clostridiales bacterium, assembly GCA_017617995.1. GTDB lineage: Bacteria > Bacillota > Clostridia > Saccharofermentanales > Saccharofermentanaceae > Scatonaster. The sequence continues at coordinate 20,204 of JAFZVE010000015.1, read as the reverse complement.
TTCGCGATCTGCCTTCGTGGTATCGCAAAGGGAAGTAAGAAAATCGTCCTGATGCTGTCCTATCCGTCCGATGAAGTCGGTAACTGCCTCGTGAGCCTCGATAAGATCGATGCCGCCGGCGTAAATCCATATAGCGATGTGCTGACACTGGAGAAGTATAGAGAACTTTTCGGCGAGAATAAGCATGAGTTCACCGGCGTGGACTATGTGGCCTACTATGGCGACCTCATCCGCGAGATGGGCTGCGAAGTGGAGATCATCTTCGCCAATCAGCCGAAGGCGATCCTCGATTATACGAAGAACATCATCAACTGCGATATCCACACCCGTGCAAGAACGAAGAGGATCCTTCTTGCCGGCGGCGCCGAGAAAGTGTTCGGACTCGATGAGATCATGAACGCACCTGTAAATGGAAGCGGATACAACGAGAAGTTCGGTCTTCTGGGATCGAACAAGGCGACGGAAGAACAGGTCAAGCTCTTCCCGAGAGAGTGCAAGGATCTCGTGCTTCAGGTACAGAGCATCATCCTCGAGAAGACGGGAAAGCATGTCGAGGTCATGGTCTACGGTGACGGTGCCTTTAAGGATCCACAGGGCAAGATATGGGAACTGGCTGATCCGGTCGTATCTCCGGCTTTTACCGACGGCCTCATCGGCACACCCAATGAACTGAAACTGAAGTATCTCGCTGACAATGAATTTGCCGGCCTTTCCGGTGAAGAACTGAAGGAAGCGATCTCGAAGAGCATCAAGGCGAAGGATAACAACCTCGTAGGCAAGATGAGCAGCGAGGGCACGACACCGCGTCAGCTGACGGACCTGATCGGGTCACTTTGCGACCTGACTTCCGGCTCCGGCGACAAGGGAACACCTGTTGTACTGGTACAGGGTTATTTCGATAACTATACCACCTGATAATATACAGGCTTGTGCGGAGAACTCCGTAGAAGCCTGACCGATCGCGAAGAGATTCGCAGAATAGGAGAAACACCGTAATACATGTTTAGAAAGAAGATCCCGTGGATGATATTGTTCCTGGTACTGATGGTATGCAGTATCTGGGCGGTAGTGTCGAGAAGCGGGAGCTATTCTCCTACTCTTCTCCGCGAGACACTCTGTAACGCGAACCCCTGGTGGCTCGTCGCTGCTGTGGTGGGGATGTTCTGCAATGTGCTCTTTGAAGGCGCGGCACTCGATTTCCTGATCAAGGCACTAACCAAGACCGATGACGGACACGGGCATCCGATCCATCCGCACGGACTTCTTTACTCGGCGGCAGATATCTACTTCTCCGCGATTACCCCGTCGGCCTCGGCAGGTCAGCCGGCCAGTGCATTTTTCATGAGACGTGACGGGATCCCTGTCGCGCAGTCTGCAGTCATACTCGTTCTGAATATGCTGCTGTATACTGGTGCGCTGGTACTTGTTGGCGCGCTGGGATTCATGCTCTGTCCGGACATCTTCTACGGGCTGGATACACTGGCACAGATCCTGATCCTGATTGGGTTTATCTTCCTGCTCGGCCTGTGCACGATCTTTGTTCTCGTCCTGAAGAAAGAACAGTGGGTCGAGCATATGGCGATCGCAATGATCTCGCTTGGTGCGAAGCTTCATCTTATCCGCCACAAGCAGAGCAAGATCGATAAGGTGGAACTGGCGATCCGTCAGTATAAGACCTGCTCCGATCTTATCCATAAGAATAAGTCCACCATTGCCGTGGCCTTCCTCTTTAACTTCCTTCAGCGTCTGGCGCTGGTAAGTACGACGGTTCTGGTCTATCTTGCATTTGACGGGTCTGTCAGTAACCTTGCGGAGGTGACGGGGGTCCAGTGTCTGGTGCTGGTCGGTGTCTACAGTCTTCCGATTCCGGGCGGCATGGGCGTGGCCGATTATCTGCTCATCAGTGGTCTTTCTCAGATCGAGGATGTGGTGAGCCCGGCGAATCTGGAACTGATCTCCAGAGGCATCTCTTTCTACAGCTGCATCGCACTGACCATCGTGATCGTCGTGGTCGGCTACTTTCTCCAGAAGAAGCGTATGAGACGCCGTCATGAAGCGGAACAAAGTACGACATCCTCTGAGCCGTGATTACAGAATCGTCGAGCGCAATTATCTGGCCTTTTCGTCCTGTGGTTTCACAGATTTCTAAGATATAATTCAGGCCCTTGCAGTGGCCCGGGACAATGTTTGTTTACATGTGATTTGTTTTTTCGCAACTTTTGATTGGGATAATATACTTGTAGATTTGTTTCTACGTCGGGACTGATCGTATGACAGTCCGACGGGGTGAGGAGGACGTCCCATGAGAAAGTGTTTGTATGACGTTCGAAAATGTGGGAATGACCGCAAGAACAGTATGCTGGCCATTCTTCTGACGATGAGTCTGCTGATGGCACTTATGTCGCTTCCAGCTTGCAGAAAGTCAGATGCAAAGGCGCAGAAGAAGTCAAGCGAGGATTACGAACGGCATAAGATGGAGACAAAGGATCCGGATGAGACTTCCGCTACCCGGGAGACTACCGAACCTTCCCAGCGCGATACCAGTGTCCGCCCGTCGCCTACGCTCTCGCCGACACCGACTCCGAACCCGAACAGCCAGATCATCACACAGCTGACCGCGCAGGATATTCAGGATATGAACGGCGGGAACGCGATCATCGTCTATGGTGACGAAGGGTATGTCAGTACGATCGTAGGCCGGTTCTTCGACCGCCCTGTCGATGATGAAGAAGATGCGATCAATGCACTCAGAGGATTGCAGACGCTACTGGGTATCGAGACGGGTTATTTTCCGTTCTCCGTATACGGTTCGACTTACCGTGGGTATACAATCTACACCTATCAGCAGCTGAAAGGGGATATGGTCGTCTACAATTCTTCCCTGAAGATCGTTCTGGATCGGGAAGGATACCCATGGATGCTCCAGTCTTCTCTGGCCACGAATCTTGATTATGAAGTGAGCGATCCGAAGATCGATGCAGCCGAAGCGGAAAAGATCGTGGCGGAGGCGTGGGGCGGGTATTGCCATATTTTCTCGGAGTATACGATGGAGACGTGCCTGGTGGACTTTTATCATTTGTCACAGCACTGTTTCCAGGTCATCACCAATAATCCGTATCAGAGTGATTCCTTCGATATGCCGTATTACATCAATTTTGTGGACTATGAGGGTAATTTCCTCAGATGCTATCCTACCGCGGATCTGCCGGATGACCGATTCGCCGATTATGGCAATGAAACGTATTTCAAAGATCTTGAAGCTACGGACTGTACATTTACGATCAATAGAAACGGAGAAGATGTAACCTTTACTGTCCCCATATCCTATAACACGGTCGATCAGAAGTACTATCTGGCGGATCCGGTCCGCAAGATCATCGTAGGGGATTACTACGAATTTACTTTTAACGGGGGAAATCTCCTCTTCACCTGTCAGGAAGAGAATAAGAACTGGCCGGAACATGATCTTTTTGCTTATTACAACTTCATTCGTGTCTATGACTTTTTCAAGGAATTCAATATTGAGTCGACAGATGGATTTGGGATGCCGATCCTGATCCTGATGGGGTACTGCGAGTCGGATAAGACGCCGATCAATAATCTTGCAAACGGTGGAATCATGGCCGGCTGGTCGATCATGTGTGTAACGAGAGAGAGCGACAAGTGTTTCTCGATGGACGTGTGCGGACACGAGTTTACACATGGAATCAGTACTTTCAGTCGACAGGGCTGTGTCTATCACGATGAATACGGGACAGTCAATGAGGCGTTCTCCGAGATACTGGGAAATATCAGTGAGATGTACGTGGGAGATACCACTGACACGACATGGCTGCTGGAAGAAACGTGCGGCATGCCGGTGATCTGCATGAGCCAGCCGGATCTGTACGCTCAGCCGAATACGGTCGGCGACCAGTACTATACTCCCAATTCATATGCGAGTATGACAACGGATTATACTGATCTGGGCGGAGTACATAGAAATGATTCTCTGATCACGAATCTTTGCTGTGTACTGGAGCAGCAGGGATGGACACTGGAAGAATTAGCGAACTTCTTCATATGCGCGATCGAGATGCATACGACACTCGCGGATTTCGATGATATGTATGCCGTCTTTATCGCTGCGGCCTATGTATGTGACAGGGAAGAGATCATCCCGCTGATCGATCAGTATTGGCAGGACAAAATGCTGGTCGGGAACCGTCAAAAGACCAATGAGACCACGACTATAGACGGATACGCCAAGATGTTGATTACATTTGGTACGGAACATCTTGCTTCGCATTCTCTTGTGTTTGTCTATAGGGTAAGTGATAGTGAAATGATTGCGTGGGCCCCGGTCCAGTATGACGGGGTCGCTGTCCTTCGCATCCCGGCAGATGAGAAAGCTTTTATCATCGTGTGTGAGTACGAAGATGATTATTTCGAAAAGATGACGCAATACAAATACCTGAATAGCCAGATGTCGGGCTGGTCGCTGGATAGTAGCCTGGCAGGAGTTGTTGAGACAAAATCGGGAACACTTGTGACGCTTCCGGATTATTCCTAAGGCATCTTTTCTCATCCGACAAAGTTTATTAACATTTGGTTCTACCTTTGGCAACTTTTGATTGTGATAATAAAAATGTGTACTTCTAGATAAATAAGAGGGAGGAAACAGGATGAAAGATCGCAAACTTAGGTTGCTGGCCGTTTTACTGACGATGAGTCTGTTGCCTGTGGCCTGTTCCAAGAAAGAAACAACGACTGCCAAGAAGAAAACAGAGAATTCTGATTACGAGAAACATGAAATGGAGACGAAGGATCCAGACGAGGAGACAGAGCCGACTGAGACAACGGAACCTTCCCAGCGCGATACGAGTGTCCGCTATTCACCGACTCCCACGCCTACGCCGGAGGTCATTCCGATTCTGACCGAGCAGGATATCCAGGATATGAACGGCGGCAATGCCCTCATCATCCGAAATGATCAGGGAAATGTCAGTACGATCGTCGGAAGATACTTCCACCGCCCGGTTGCCGATGAGGAGGAGGCGATCGACGCGATCCGGGGTCTTCAGGAACTCCTGGGAATTGAGACCGGTTATTTCCCGTTCATCATGTATGGCGAGACATTCAATGGATATACATACTACACATACAGACAGATAAAGGGTGATCTCACAGTTGAGAATGCGACGCTTAAGGTCGTACTGGATCCGGAAGGATATCCGTGTATGCTCCAGTCTTCTCTGGAGACGAATCTTGACGTTGTTGCTCCTGCGCTGAAAATCGATGCAGCAGGTGCGGAACAGATCGTTCTTAACCGCGTGGGAGGCGGCTATCAGGTGTTCTCGGAATACACGATGAAGACCTGTTTCGTGGATGATTACCATGTGACCCGCCACTGTTTCGAAGTTATCACGAACAACCCGGACGGAAGTATCTCGTTTGATATGCCGTACATCATTCACTTTGTAGATTATGATGGAAGTTACGTGAAATCTTATCCGACAAGCTATCTCCCGACAGATCAGCTGGCGGACTATGGAAACGATTCCTATTTCAAGGATCTGGAGCCGACAGAGCGGACCTTTACCGTGAACAGGAACGGTGAAAACTTCACGTTCTCGGTACCGATCTCCTATAACTCCGTTGACGGGAAGTATTATCTGGCCGATCCGGAGCGAAATATCATCTGTGCCGATTTCTATGAGTTCGAGTACAATGGACACAATCTGGTTTTCGAATCCTCGGACGATCCGGACAGCTGGTCCGAAAACCACGTGATCACGTACTATAACTACATCAAGTCCTACGATTTCTATAAGACCTTCAACGTATACTCTACAGATGGCTTCGGCATGCCGATGCTGATCCTGATGGGGTATTGCGAACAGGATGGAACACCTGTCAATAATGCCTGCAACATGGGCGTGGTAGATGGATGGTCACTCTTCGGTGCCTCCGATGTGAATACATACTGCTACAGCCTGGATGTTTGCGCGCATGAGTTCACACATGGTGTTTCCGGCTTCGCCAGACAGGGCAATATATACGCGAACGAATATGGAGCCATCAACGAGGCTTTCAGCGACATTATGGGTAACATCTGTGAGATGTATATGGGAGAGACCTCGGACACGGACTGGCTCCTGGCCGAAACTTCCGGAAATACCATGCGATCCATGAGTAATCCGTATATGTATAATCAGCCGATGTATCTGGGCGATCCGTACTATATCGCACCTTCACGCCAGGGGCTTTATGGTGTGCAGGATAATGGCGGCGTGCATCTCAATAATACGCTGGTGTCCTATCTCTGCTACAAGCTTTACGCGAATGGGATGTCGCTATATGATCTGGCACATTTCTTCCTCTGCGCGATGGAGATGCATACACCTACTGCCGACTACGATGACCTCTATGGCATCTTTGTTGCGGCAGCGCAGCTGAGCGGAAATGAGGCGGCGATTCCGCTTATTACCCAGCATTGGCAGGATACGCAACTTTTCGGCGACCGCTCGAAAAACGCTGAAAACTTTGCCATCAACGGCTATCAGCGTATCAATGTTCCGTTTGCATCGGAAGATGTGGCGGTGAGATGTATCGTATCCGTCTATTACGCCTCGACCGGAAGTATAGCACTTCAGGCTCTGGCGCAGCCGGATGGCGTGGCATCCTTCCTGATTCCGGCGGATGGCTCGACCCAATTCATCTTTATCATCGAAGAGTACAGTGACGAATTCTGGAGTTCGCAGATCGGGGAGATGGGCCTGGATACCACGGGAGCAGGGTGGACAACGGATGCGAATTCGCTCGGGATCTTCACGATGGATTCCGGAGATATAGCCACCTTGCCGACCTATTCGTAAACGATGGAGGGGAAGTGCTTCCCCGAAGAATATAGAAACTACATGAATTGATTGAGAGGAGGAAGGAAAGATGAAGAGTCGTAAAACAAGGGTACTGGCAGTCCTTCTGGTGCTGAGCCTTCTGGGTGCGGCATGCAGCAAATCGTCTGATACGAAAGAAAAGAAAAAGACCGAAGACACGGACTATGAGAAGCATAGTATGGAAACGAAGGAGTCGACAGAGGAAACGACGACAGAAACGACAGAGCCTTCGCAGCGTGATACGAGCGTTCGTCCGGTCTCGACACCTACGCCCACACCGGAACCGATCCCGATGCTTACCGCTGCGGATATCCAGAGCATGAATAACAATAATGCCCTGATCGTATATAACGAAGTTGGAAATGTAAGTACGATCGTCGGGCGTTTCTTCCACCGCCCGGTCGCGGATGAGGACGACGCGATCAACGCCATCAAAGGTGTGCAGGAACTTCTGGGATTGCAAACCGGATATTTCCCGTTCGCCGTATATGGAGAACGGTTTCAAGGCTACACCGTTTACACCTATCAGCAAATGAAGGAGGATGTCACGGTTACCAATGCGACATTAAAGATCGTGCTGGATCAGGAAGGATACCCGTGCATGCTCCAGTCTTCGTTGGCATCCAATCTGGATTACACGCCTTCTTCGCCAACGATTACGGAGAAGGATGCAGAGGAGATCGTACTGAATAACATGGGCTCAGGATACCGTGTGCTTTCTGAATATACGATGACTACAGTGTACACGGATTATGCAAAAGCTCAGCATTGTTATCAGGTTTATACAAACAGTCTCATTGACAACGCATCCTTTGATATGCCATATATCGTCCACTTCATTTCACTTGATGGCGAGTACATAAATGCATATCCGACTGCATTTTTGCCGACAGATCCCTTTGCTGATTATGGTCAGGATTCCTATTTCAAGGATATGGTTCCTACGGATTATTCGTTCACCATTAATGTCAACGGAAATCAAGTCGATATCACCATTCCTATCTCGAAGAACAATGTGGATGGAAAATACTATCTTTGTGATCCGGACAGAAAGATCATCGTGGCCGATTATTACTCGTTTGAATTCAAAGGTCAACTCAAGTTTGATACTCAGGATGACCCCAACTCCTTTGATGCGGCTCACATGGTGAATTACTATTACTACACACAAGCCTATGATTTCTATAAGGAATTCAACATCGAGTCGACAGATGGATTCGGGATGCCGATCCTGATTTTGGACGGATACTGTGATGAGAGCGGAAGAGCGATAAAGAATTGCTGTAACATGGGGATTCAATACGGATGGTCAGTGTTCGCGGCAACTGACGGGTATTCTTTTGGCCATAGCCTGGATCTGGTAGGACATGAGTATACACATGGTGTCACGTTCTATTCCAAACAAGGCGTGCAGTACTATAACGAGTATGGTGCGATCAATGAAGCCTATAGCGACATCATGGGGAATATCATGGAGATGTACATGGGTGAGACTTCGGACACAGAGTGGGCAATTGGAGAGAGAAGCGGAGATGAATGCCGCTCGATGAGCTATCCGTATAAGCATTACCAGCCGATGTATGTAGGTGATCTGTATTATATCTCGACATCACCGTTAAGTTATTTAAGTGGACTGGATGACAAAGGCGGTGTGCATGATAACAGCTCACTTCTCAGTCACATGTGTTATTACCTGTATATGAATGGTATGAGTTTGGAAGATCTGACATGGTTTTTCCTGGCTTCGATCGAGATGCAGACTCCGAATGCGGATTATGATGATTTCTATGCCATCTTTGTGGCATCCGCCAGGATGACCGGACACGAAGAAATCATCCCGCTTCTTTCGGATTACTGGGAGTCAACAGGGCTGAAAGGTCCGCGTGAACAGACTGCTGAGAATACAACGTTGGAAGGGTATGAACGTATTAATATTCCGTTCTATTCAGCTAAAGTCGGAGCATATTGCGTGGTTGAGGTTTATAGTGTAGCACTTGGCGGGCGCTATCTGTATACGACCATGCAATGGGATGGTATAGCGACATTCCTCGCTCCGGCAGATGGAACATGGTTCCTGATAGGAATTACAGAGTTTTCAGATGCCTCTTTGTCAACGAAGGTATCTGAAAAATGGTTGAATCATGATCTGACAGCGTGGACGGATGATCCCAATGATCTTGGATATATTGTCTTTGAATCAGGCAAGATTACGACCTTCCCGACATATCAGTAGTCTTCTGCATAAGAAAGAGCAGAGGATTCGCTAAGAAGTAAGGAGGATGGAACCATGAAGAATAGAAATTGGAAAACTTCAGCTCTTGCAGGTCTTCTGGCCGTGAGCATGGTATGGGGATGTGCATGCTCATCGAGTAAGAGTAAGGAAAAAACGAAGGACGGGGAACCAACGGAAGATGAGATCGAATATGTGATCAATACGATTCCGAAGAAGAATGAAGCGGAGGAGATTCCTGAAGGGATGATGCCTTTCTCGGATGAAGGCATGGATATCTCTTTCTGTTATCCGAGCAGCTGGCATGTCGTCTATACCGATGACGGGGAAGGCCTGCGGCTCTTCGTGGATGAAGAAGAGTTTGAAGAAATCGAGATCCGGAAGCAGAAAGCGAAGAACAAGTCTCCGGAAGACCTCTTTAAGTCGATCAAGAAGGAACTCGATGGCCTGTATGACAAGCTCAAGGCTTCAGATATCGAGGTCACGAAGGTCGGGAAGCGCTCACTTTACATGAAGACATTCTCTTCTAAAGAAGTGGCCATCGACGTGTATATCGAGATCTATGAAAAATTCGCGATCATCTACACCGTCTATGCAGAAGGAAACGGTGAACTGGAGGCGGATCTCAATGCGATCCTCTCGACGATGTACTTCAGTAGCGAAGCGTATAATGACGTGGAGGTGCCGGAGCCGCCGCCGGAGACGACGACATACCTTGAGAGTACCGAATTTAATCTTGGTATCACGGTGCCTTCTGAGAATTCGTCACCGGATTCGTCCTGCCCGGTCGGTGTCTATGTATCCTACCCGAACGGCAACATCGGGGCGATCTACCTCAACTCCGACCCGATCGGATCGTGTGTATATGATGCCGAGGATCTTCTCAATTCGTTCATGTGGTACGACGGCATGATGGCGGCGCTCCTTCTCCTGGATACGGCAGAAGTCGTGAACTACTATGACTCAAGCTTCAACGGGACGCCGGAGATCGATGCGGAGTTTACCTTTACTTCGAACGGCCAGTCCGGCATAGGCTACTGTCGTCTGATCAATGGTCCGGATATCGGCTGCTACTGCGTATTCTATACGCTTTATGAGACGGATAACACTGAGCAGAAGGATCTCTTCAGCACCGCGCTTGAGACCTTCCAGATCAACGGAGCGCCGCGGCCGAGAACGTTTAATGTATTGACCACCGAGTGGGGTGCCCGTCTCGCGCTTCCTGCGGATATTTATACATCATTTGATCTGAATGGGCAGAGTGGAGTATACAATATCACACTTACGAATCAGGAGCAGCTGGTATTCTCGCAGGTGGCGGGTGCGCAGGTGGATATCGACGGATATATCGATAACGTTATCGCGTATTACGAATCTGCCGACGCCAACAATTACGAGAGGGTGCCTTTCGATGATGGACGCTTCCAGACCAGAAGGATCAAGGGCGACTATACATACCAGGGTGAAACGTTCTACTACGGTTGGGCGGTGACGGTCCTTCCAGATAATGAGCTGTACGTGTGCTACTACGAGACACAGAATGCGCAGGTTGCCGAGCTCGAAGATGCCTTGGACTACGTCATGTGGTCTGTAAATCTCCCGTCCGCATGATCGCAGATCCGGATTTCCTAAGCGAGGTAGAAGAACTCTGATTCCTCGCGAGAAGCACTGAAACACAGATAAATAAGAGAATATCTCTCAAGCGACGAGTTTTGCGGTACGAAAACTTTCTGAGTCGCAAGAGAGATATTCTTTTTGCATTACTTGTTTGGTGAGGGATCAGTCCTGATTCTCGAAGGCGACGAGATACTCTTCGCCATACATCTTGCGGAGCTTCGGCTTCTCGATCTTACCTGTGGCGTTACGGAGTACCGGAGCGAAGATGATCTTTCTCGGTCTCTTATAACGAGGCAGTTGCAGGCAGAAGTCGTTGACCTCTTCCTCGGTCATGGACATGCCTTCCTTGACCTCGATGATCGCGCCGGCGATCTCGCCCTGACGCTTGTCCGGAAGACCGATAACCGCAACGTCCTTGATCTTGTCGTTCTTCATGATGAAGTCTTCGATCTCGACAGGGTAGAGGTTCTCGCCACCGGAGATGATGACGTCTTTCTTTCTGTCGACGAGATAGATGAAGCCGTCTTCATCCTGGCGTCCCATGTCACCGGTCAGGAGCCATCCGTCCTTGAGGACTTCAGCAGTCGCTTCCGGATTGTTGTAGTAGCACTCCATGACACCGTTGCCCTTGACACAGAGTTCTCCGACCTCGCCCTGCTTAACGATGTTGCCGTGTTCGTCGATGATCTTGCATTCCCAACCATAACCCGGGATGCCGATCGCGCCTACTTTTTCGACGTTCTCCACACCGAGGTGTACACAGCCGGGTCCGATGGACTCGGAAAGACCGTAGTTTGTGTCGTACTGGTGATTCGGGAAATAAGCCAGCCATCTCTTGATGAGGGACTTCGGAACAGGCTGGGCACCGATGTGCATCAGTCTCCACTGATCGAGCTGGTAGTCGGCAAGCTTCACATCGCCGCGGTCAAGGGCATCGAGGATGTCCTGTGCCCACGGAACGAGGAGCCATACGATCGTGCAGTGCTCGGAAGAAACCGCGTCGAGGATGTACTTCGGCTTGGTGCCGCGGAGAAGAACAGCGCGGGAACCGCTGACCAGGGAGCCCATCCAGTGCATCTTCGCGCCGGTGTGATAAAGCGGCGGGATGCAGAGGAAGCAGTCGTCACGGGAAGTAGAGTGATGCTTCTGTTCGACAGCAGCCGCATGAGAAAGACTTCTGTGACGGTGAAGGATCGCCTTCGGGAATCCGGTCGTACCGGAGCTGAAATAGATCGCACCGAAGTCGTCATCGGTAATCTCGATATTCGGACGGGTGCTGCTGTAATCACCTGTGATGAGGCGGTAATCTTCTGCAAAAGACGGGCACTGCTCGCCGACGAAGATGAGCGCGCGGTTCTTGTGAAGAGCCGGCTCGATATTCTCGATACGGGAGATAAACTCCGGACCGAAGAAGAGGATATCCAGTTCTGCGAGATTCGAACAATAGAGGATCTCGTCAGAGGTGTATCGGAAGTTAAGCGGAACGGCGAGGGCGCCGGTCTTGAGGATGCCGAAATAGATCGGGAGCCACTCGAGGCAGTTCATCATGAGGATGCCGATCTTGTTCCCTTTCTTGATTCCGCGCGAAAGGAGCATGTTGGCCAGACGGTTCGCCTTCTCATCAAAGACTTTCCAGGTGATCTGACGGCGGTAGGCCTGTGTCTTAGTGGGCTGGATCAGTTCATATTCTTTCCAGGTGATACGTCCGATTTCCTGCTGTTCGGGGTTAAGCTCCACCAGCGCGACTTCGTCACCATAAAGATCTGCATTTCTCTCGAGATAATCGGTAATAGGCATATTCCATTCCTCCTACAATCACTACATTTGCTACACGTAAATAAATTACGCGAAAAATACGCCTCTATGAGTATAGCAGGAATATTAAAAAAATACACCCCGAAAATCTCTAGCGGGTTAGACTGTATGGAAAAGTCGCTACCTGCGGTGTGTATTGAGAGGGTATACACCGCAAGATAGCGACTGTGGTACGGCAGATCCTGACGGTGGAAGTGCCGTAGTTGGTGTGGTTGTGAAGAAGCCGGAAGATTTCTCAGGCGTTCTTCTTATAGACCTCCATGAGGCCCTTGAGGATCAGGTCCGGATCACAGTGAATCTTCCTTCGGCAGAGCGGGACGACAGAGGCGGCATAGCGTCCTGTCGCGACGATCGTGCACTTCTGACCATATTCTTCTTCGATCCGGTCGATCATACCGTCGATCGCGGAAGCGGTCTGGTACATCAGTCCGCTCTTCATGCTGTCGGTCGTGTTGGTACCGATGACTTTCTTCGGCGTTTCAAAGGCCACGCTGGGGAGCTGGGATGTCTTTTCGCAGAGCGCCTCGGCAGCCACTCCCATGCCGGCTCCGATCGATGTGCCGACGAAGGTCTTGGTATCATCGATGAGTGAGAAAGCGGTCGCGGTACCCATGTAGATGCTGATCTGCGGGACCTTGTATTCCTTGATTCCGGCGACTGCCGCCATCACGAGGTCGGTACCGACCTGCGCCGGATTGTCGGTGCGGATCTTCAGCCCGGTCTTTACGCCCGGTCCCACAATCATCGGCGTTGCTGAAGTGAAACGCTCGATGGCGCGGACGATGCTCCCGGTGACTGCAGGTACCACGGACGACACGATCGCGCCATCCACCGAACTGAAGTCGAGAAGGTTGACCCGGAGCGCCGCCTCGATGAGACAGGCGTACTCCAGATCAGTGGCATTCTTGTTGGTGGTCAGAAGTTCGGTGAAGAGGATCTCCTTATCATCGAAGCCTCCGAGAAGAATGTGAGTATTTCCGATATCCACTGCAAGGATCATGATCGTTTCTCCTTCTCTGAAAGGGGGTGAACAGAATCAGAGCTTATGCTTCCGCGGTCTCTGTTTCTTCGGACTTTTTCGCAAAGACTGTATTAACCAGACCGGCCTTCTCCAGTGCTTTGCCGATAGCGCCGGTAACGGCACATGTTACCAGAAGCTCGAAGACGCAGTTGATGCCGACGAATGCGAAGAAGAACAGAAGAATGTTGTTGGTAGAGTAGCCCCATTCATTTACGGCATCAATGAATGTAGTGCTGTTCCAGAAGAACAGAAGGAGCGATACCATGAAAAAGAGCGTATTAAAGAGCGCTGCGGAAAGGCCTGTGACGAAATAACCGATGAAACGGATACCGGTGCTCCTTGTTTTGAAAAAGAGAGAAGCGACGAGGCCTGCACAGAAACCGGCAAGAATACGCGGAATGATGCACATGACGCAGGTCAGGAACGGATTGATGTCACACAGAAATGTTCCGAAAGGTGAAATGCCGAAGCACTGGATGAAACTCGTGATTCCGAAAACACCGCCGAGAACCGCGCCGGCCCAGGGACCGAGAGCGATAGCGCCGATAGCGACAGGAATCATGAGAAGGGAGATTTCGATGGTACCGTATCTCAAGTACCCGACAGGCGTGAACGACATGAGAATCATGATCGCGATTAAAATGCCCATCAATGCAATTGTTTTTGTTCTTTGAGTTTGTTTCTTCATAATACAAACCCTCCTTTTGTTATTATTCCCGCAAGGGATACAATTACTTGGCCTTCCTATCGACTGTTTCCCGCCTTGGTCAGATCCGAAGAGGTATCTGCAAAATAAGGCGTTCATTGCAGAAGAATTTCAGCCGATAGAATTATATAATACAATTTCAAAATTGTCACTTTCTTTTCGAGTTTATGTTATACAATGCAATAAACTAAATTCGTATATCCTGAGGAGAGGAGAAGCAGGATTTGAAACGGGCAGAAGCACTAAAACTGAAGATGACTTCCGTGATACTGGCAGTAGCACTACTGTCGGGTTGTGCTTACCGTGTGAAGACAGAGACCGGCCAGGACGATGCCAACAATTCGCTGAAAGCAGAAGCGGATGTGGTCACAGAGGGCGGGACGCTGGAAGAACAGGTCTTCTACGATGCCGAGGTAATCCCGCTGATGGTTCCTCAGACCTATAACGGAACGATCTACAACCTTTTCTATACGGAAACGAGTACACCTGTCTTCCTCGATAAGTGGATCATTGTTCCCATGTGCCGTTACTATACAGACGCAGAGGCAGAACAGAGTTCCATATGGGGGCCGAATCTTGAGATGCTGGAACAAACCTATGCCATCTATGATCTGGCCGGAAACTATATCTCATCCTTGGCGCAGCAGAGCCAGGTGATGGATAAACCTTTCTTTGTCGAGGACGAGTCCGGGAATATTATTGCGATCTACAGCTATCTCAACGCTGAGTACTATGAAGACGAGACAGTATACTCGGAGTACGGTGTCTGTGCCATGCGTTTCTCTCCGTCGGACGGTGGTCTACTCGAGGGACCGATCTCGCTATGTGAATCTGTTTCATCTCCGCTTACCGGTGTCATTGCCACCGATGGCTCCCGTATCGTGTTCTCGACAGAGCATGAGATCGTGGAAGCGGATCTTAACGGCGAAGTCTACGGATACTTCGAGCTGGAGTCGGGATCCATCTGCGTCGGACTTTGGAAAGAAGATGGCCAGGGATACACAGAACTTATCTCCTCTTCTTCCGGGGAGGAAACGGGCGTACTTCTTTCTTTCGAATATACGCAGGACGGAGGTTTTTCCCTGAACGTCAATGGAAAGATCACGGATAATCTCGCCGGCATGAAGATATTCCAGAATCGTGACGGACTTTATGCCGCGACTTCAAACGCCCTCGGCAAGCTCGACCTTAAGTCCGGACAGTTCAGCCGTCTCCTCGACTGGAACCAGACCGATGTTGACCGGAGTATGCTGGTAAATGGCAACGTCCGTGTTCTTCAGGAGGGAGAACTCTCCCAGACCACGACCGTGCTTCCTTATGTGGATGGTGGTGTGGAACAACCGGAGGAGGCACCGGCATACGATGTTAACAGTGAACCGGTCGTAGCGCAGGCGAGTGAACCGGGGAACGCCACGAAAGAAACGACTGACTCCGAGAGTGCCACTGTACAGACGCGGCTCCTGATTGCGACAACGATGCACGGCGAGTCCGGAGATGTTCCGTGCCTTGTAAAGCTGGTGCCGGCAGATACCAATCCCCATGCAGGACAGAATGTCGTCTGGGTCGGCGGCGTCGGTATCTCAACCAGTCCGATCATGAGCCTGATCGCGAAGTTTAATCAGAGCGGGATCTATAACACATGGGTCAAGGTATACGATTACGCGGATTTTTCCTCTTACGATAATGAGCTTGAAGAAGCAGAGGCCTATGAGGCTGCACTTGAGAACATGGCGGCCCAGGTCCGTTCCGGTGTGGGTCCGGATATCATCCTCGGTGCCGGCGAGAGTGGGATCTTCGACAACGGCACCTGCCTTACAGACCTGAACGGTTATGTGGACAGTCTCCGCGGCATCGAACGCAGCCGGTACTTCGACACAGTCTTCCGTGCGTTTGAGACGAACGGGAAACTGTACCAGATCCCACTGGCCTTCACAGTATATGCCGTCCTGGGGAACCGGTACTTCACCGATGGAAAAGAAGAGATGAATTACAGCGACTACACGTCTGCAAGAGCCTTTATTCCTGATTCAGTCTCTCTGATGTCATACTACCCGACAGATATTCTTCTGGCGCTGTTTACAAAAGCAGAGACGGCAACATGGATCGATTATGAGAACGGTACGGCCTATGCCGACCGTCAATCACTTATCAACATGCTGGAGATGCTGAGAGTCAACTCGTTCGATGCAGGAGTATTCTCGTATGAGGGCATCACCAACCTTTACCAGCCGAACACCGTCGAGAGCATCGACTGGATGTACAACGGCTACAGTGCTTTTGCACCGGGAAGAATCGATACGATCTCGGACTATGCGCTATTCCGTATACTCGGGGATCAACTGTCATGGTATGCATTCCCGGGATCAGAAGGATGTACCTCTGTCGTACAGGCCGATCTAACCTGCGGAATCGCTTCCGGTTCTACGCAGAAAGAACAGGCGTGGGAAGTGATCCGTTATCTCCTTTCGGAAGACGTCCAGAAGGAGATCGGCAAGATGAAGAGCTTTGCCGGGCTTTACCAATCGACGTTCGAGTCGCGCATACCGGTCCACATCGATGCATTCGAGAAGCTGAGTGCCGAGAGCATCCCGTCAGACGGGAAAATGATTACACTAATACCCGATTATTATGGTGAGGGTAATTATGTGAAGGTTGACCTCGGTTCTTTTGACACGGCTAAGACGAGCTTCTATGTCATGATGGCCATGCCGCAGCGCCGGTATATCAGTGATATCCGGGTGATCGAGATGGTCCGGGATATAGCGGAGCTTTATATCAATGGAGAGATCACGGTTGCGGAGGCAGCGGATACGATCCAGCACAACCTGGCAGAGATCGCAGCCGGATGATCCGGACAACAATTGGAAAGATTTCAGGAAGCGAGCTTCTTTTCAGCTCGCTTCTTCCATTTTGCCTCGGCCTTTGGGAAGAAGTAGCAAGTCGCGCAGCCGATGAGCCCGCCAAGAAGCAGTCCGGCGAGAACATCACTCGGGAAATGTACATAGAGATACATGCGTGAATAGGCCAGAAGCAATGCGGCCGGGATCAGGCCGTAGGCCAGCTTCGGATGGTTATAGATCAGGATGATCGAGAAGATCGTTATGGTCATGGTGTGCCCGGATGGGAAAGAATAATCCGAAGGGTTCTTGATCAGAAGCTGGACTTCGGGACGGAGCCAGCAGGGACGGGAGCGATGTACCAGATGCTTGATGATACCGTTTCCGATGAGCAGGCCGGTCAGCATGCCGCAGGATACCATGATCCCGTCGCGGCGGGTATTCTTGATAATCAGAAGAATAGCGGCATAGCAGATGAACATGACCGGATCGCCAAGAGAAGTGTAGTGGGCAAAGAATTGATCCAGAAAGGATGATCTTGCCATAGTCTGCAGGAAATCGAGAATATAGAAATCGATGTTTTGGATGGTGCTCAGCATATGTTTCTCCTCGGAATAGAGTGTAGCATATCACGGAAATATCGCAACCGTCCTACAATAATGGTAAAATATTAAAGATTGCAGAGTTTTTAGGAGGAGAATCATGGCTGATTCGATTAAGTGCCCGAATTGTAGTGGAAATCTGATCTTTGACGCGGACCGCCAACTAATGGTGTGCGAATACTGCATGAGCAGTTTTACTGCCGAACAGCTCCAGAATACTATTGTTCCGGAAGCACCGGCCGATTCTGACGCCGGTGAGCGGATCCACCGCGACGGTGCAGAAGAAAACATCAAGAAGGGGCTCGGGGATGAGGGCGTCCAGTTTATCTGCAACGCCTGTGGTGCCACAGTGGTCGCGGACCAGAATACCAGTGCGACGTTCTGTGCTTTCTGCGGATCGCCGGCCATCATCTCCCAGAGAATGACAGACGAATTCTCGCCGGACTATATCCTGCCTTTCAAGTACGGGAAGGATGAAGCGATCAAGAAGTTCTTCTCGTGGTGCAAAGGCGGACGATGGACACCGTTTGACTTCGTCAGCCAGAAGAATATCGAGAAACTCACCGGACTTTATGTCCCTTTTTGGATCTATGACGTCAACAGTAACGTAGACGTTATCGGTGAAGGAGTGCGTGAAGAGTCCCACTCTACCGGCAGCACAACGACGGTGACCACATCCTATTACAAAGTGCGTCGCCACATGAACCTGATCTGGAGGCATATTCCGCTCGATGGAGCGAGGCGGATCGATGACGAACTGATGGAGGCGATCGAACCTTTTGATTTCAAGCAAATGAAGAAATTCGATCCGGCTTATATGCAGGGCTTCTTTGCCGAGCGCTACGATCAGACCGGCGATGAACTGAAGGACAGGCTCCTCGCAAGAATCAAGGGATATATTACCGAGGAACTGCATCCGACCTTCAAGAATTATAACAAGGGCGTGAAAATCAAGAAGGACAATACTGTGATCTATGAGCCGGATATGAAGTACGGGTTACTCCCTGTGTGGTTCCTGCACTACAAGTACAACGGCAAGGATTATAACTTCTGCATGAACGGACAGACCGGAGAGGTCGCCGGTTCGCCGCCGGTCAGCCGCCTGAAGAGACTCGTGCTGTTCTTCATTGTCCTGGCGATCACTGTCGCGATTACGCGATTGATCACGGGTCTGATCATGGGAGGATTTGTCGGATGAGTATGAATACGAGAAATCAGAATCCCAATGCCTCTACAACGTCGCCTGAGAAGCAGGTACGTGCGGATGTCAATCTCAAAGAAGAGATGCAGCATGTAAGAAAGAGCCTCTGGAGCGAGATGAACGCTGTCTCCGGTGCGATTCTTGCGGTCATCGTCGCGATCGTGATCGGATCCATCGCTCTCTTCATCTATATGAACCAGAAGCCGGCCAAGCATATCGTGATACAAGATGATGCAGACATTTTCACGAAGGAAGATATCGAGGATCTCGAGGATCTGGCCAAAGATCTCAAGAAAGAACACGATATCAATATCGTGATCGCGACGACAAGAGACAATCCATATGGGCTTTCCGACGACGATTGTGAGAAGAATGCCGCCGAGATTTATAAAGAGAAGTGCATCTTCACAAGTATGCAGGACAACTCCGGCGTATGTCTCTATATCGACCTGACGCAGGATCAGCCCGGAAGACGCTTCTTCTGGCTATATACATACGGGACAGCTTATTTTGCCGTCGATGACGACTCGTGCCAGAGACTCTTCTCCAGTCACCGCAAGGAACTTGAGGCCGAAGACTATTCTGTGGCGATTTATAACATCCTGGTCGATCTGGATCAGTATAATTATCACTCAACCGGACTGGTCATCACCTATTCGGCCTGCATCATCATTCCGCTTATTCTGGCCGGCCTGATCACATTGTTCTGCACGGTCAGCAGAAGTCTCGACAAGGCTCCGGCTTCACAAGAATATATTGATCGTTCGTCCTGTGAAACGCTCGAGAAATCCGATGATTTTGTCCGGAAAAGCACTCGCGTCTATCACAACAGTTCCAGTAGCGGAGGCGGCTTCAGCGGAGGCGGTGGCGGCTTCAGCGGCGGCGGAGGCGGTGGCGGCCATAGTGGAGGCGGCGGAGGCCGCTTCTGATCGGGCACGGGAAGCTCTTATATATATTTACGCGCGCGATTTTATTCCCTTCTATATTCACTTTTGCCATGTCGGGACGTGTAGTTCCGACGTGAAAATAGTGTGATATAGAGGGGAGTTTTGTGTCTTGTTTCGATACTTGAAAAAAGTGTTCCGAAAAAGAAGAAATTTCTCAAATTTTTGCTTGACACGGTGGGGACGAGGTGATAATATAATCAAGCGCTTCGCGAGAGCGGGGTGTCACGGACCTTGAAAATTGAATAGAAGAGCAGAAAGTAATTACTACTTAAAATACGAGCCAATAGTTCAATTCATAGAGTTGAAAAACAAGTAAACAAAGAGCCAAAAGGCTCTCAAGATTTTATTGA
>JAFZVE010000014.1 GCA_017617995.1 Clostridiales bacterium | reverse complement strand
TCGACTTCATCCTCGTCATCATCCTCGTCGTCTTCGTCCTCGTCCTCGATTTCTTCCTGTTCGTCTTTGTCTTTTTTCGATTTCTTCGTGGTCTCTTCCGACTTGCTGCACGCGGTCATCGAGAAGACCAGCGCCAGGGAAAGAAGAATGCCCATAATTTTCTTTGAAGCCATATTATACCTCCCAAAATATCCTCAAACTTCTTTTAGATTATATCACGGATCATTCCTTCTCGAAAAGCACTGTACGCTTCTTTTCCTTCTCGAAAACGCGCTTCTGTGCTCTAACGGGATACCGATTCCCGTATCCGCGACACTCAGGAAAACTTCGTCTCCCTTCGAGGAAACATAGACGGTGACCTTACCGCCCGGGGTGTTGTACTTGACCGCGTTGTCGCAGAGCTCGTAGTTCAAAAAATGCTTATTCCGACTCCACTTCAAACATCTTTCTGATATCGAGATTCGCATCCCACTTCGACTCTTCCTTAATCGAGTCGCTCATGATCCCGCGTTCCAGCATCGCCTCGATGATGCCCTCACGGCAATTCGAGCACAAAGTGGCTTCATAGGCCCACAGCAGAAGCGAATCCGGAAGCTCCAGGTTATCCGCCGATCTTACGATCAAACTTCCGAATCCATGCCAGTCTCCGGATTCCTCGTCAGGAACCACCTTCCGATATCCCGCATGACACTCCCCAGCACCTTGATGCCGTGATTCTGGATCAGACTGATCGCCAGATACTCGAAAGACTGGAGCAGGTCATGTATCTCGTCGAGCGGTTTCTCCGCATGGATCTGTTTTTCCACCTCTTTATACTTCGCAAAAACCACTTTTCTGTCGTACATGAGCAGCAGATCCGTCAGATACTGGATCCTCTCCCAGTTCGTGTCCGTAGAAGGATCGGAATAGCTCTCCTTGATCGCCGCAAGAAACGGCTCCTGATCTTCATAAAGCGAGATGAGATCGTATGTCAGCCATGCACGCGAGCCTTCGCTCTGCAAGTCATAGGAATAGTCATCCCGGCATATCTCGATAATGCGGTCCCGGTATTTCTCGGGATCGCTCTTGGCGATCATGTATGCCCGCCCGTGGCCGGCCATAAGGTAGTGCTCGAAGTCGTATCTCATACCTGGCTTCTCTCCTGATCGAGTCGGAGGATCTTCTGATGGATCTTATGGAATTTGTGCGATTCTTCGATCCAGTGCTCCTCATAGTACTTGGCGCGTGTCTTGTTCTTCCCGAACTCCTCCGCCTGCGGGAAGATCTCCACCAGCTGATCCATCAGTTCGAAAATCTCTTTGTCCACTTCCTCTGCGTGCTCCTTCGCTTCTCCGATCCGTTCATGCAGTTTCTTCAGCCGGAAAGGCGGGATATGCGTCGTCTCGGTAAGTTTGACATCCTTAAGCGACATCCACATGCCGGTGCTCAATATTCTTCCGAGGAGTGCCTCGTAATCGGAGGGAGCAATCATGAGCATATGAGAGAAGCGAAGATCCGCCTCCTCGAACTCCTTATGAAGAAGCGCCGATGCCGCCTTCTTCGAAGGATTGCCTATAAAGAGGGACGCACCATACGCAACACCGCAGAACTTGCACGCGAAGAGATTCCTCTTCTGATCCAGTTCCAGCGTCGCCGCACACTTTCCGCATGTGATGGTCTTCTTGCTTACTTCAAAGATATCCTCCGCATCCTTTTTCGCAGGTCTCACTTCTGACTTCGCCGCAGGTCTTTCCTCCGGCTTTTCGGACGACTTTCCGTCCGCATCTTCCCGCCGGTATTCCGGAAGTTTCCTCCATGCCTCTTCGTAGGACTTCTCGAGTTCTTCCATCTCTTTTTTCAACACGAGAAAATCACTGTGATTCTCCGCGGTCACTTCCCGGATCGCCTCTTCCTGTTTCTTATACTTACGTGCGATCAGGTACGATGCGAGGAACACCAGCGCCGCCGCCACGATCAGGACTCCGAGAGAGATCAGCGTGCCCTTGACGACACCGAGTTTCATGATCGTCACGGCCAGGATGATGAACCACAAGACGAAAAAACCGATTACTCCTTCGATCACAAGATTCCCGGAGTCCCCGCTCCTTTTATTCTTTCCATATGACGACGGGGAGAAAATACTTCCGAAGATCATGCCGGCCTCGAAAAAGTCGCTTCGTACATTCGCTTCGTTCTCCGATATCTCGGAGATCCGCTCATATTCCATCTTGTTATCCTTACGGATCTTGCTGATATCTGCTTCGATCTCCTGGTATCTTACGACCTTCTTGAGAAGCTCGGAGAGCTTATAGAAAAAAAGTCCGTTTTCAGAAGTAGCACAGCCCTGCTCCGCTTCGATGATCCCGAGCGCGCTCTTCGCCTGGCACTTCGAAGCTGTCCGGATGTCCCGGAGCTCTTCAGACGACGAGAGTTTTCCGCCTGCATACACGAGCCCGATAAGCGCGTCGAAATCCGCCGGATCATCCTTAAGAATCGTCCGGCACTTATCCTTCGCCGCAGAGAATTCCTTCCTCTTCAGATTGTTCCGCATCTGCTGCAGCATCTCGCTTCGATGGAACGAGACCAGATTAAACGCCGTTCCACAGAACGGGCAGTCCAGGACCTCCTGTCCCTTCTCCACATTCAGAACACTACCGCACTTTGCGCAGGAATAGCTCACCAACTTCATCATGTTTCTGCCCTCACGTCAAGGTCCC
The DNA here is from genome assembly GCA_017617995.1 of Clostridiales bacterium. Taxonomy (GTDB): domain Bacteria; phylum Bacillota; class Clostridia; order Saccharofermentanales; family Saccharofermentanaceae; genus Scatonaster. Next base: position 3,959 of record JAFZVE010000014.1, on the reverse strand, counting down.
CCGGAAGGGACATCCAACCATCCACTCGTAGTGTATCAATATAATCTCCCCTTGAAAAGCGCACAGAGTCTTCCGAAACGCCTTGTAACTACGCGGGATGCGCAGGATAATCGGGAAAAAGAATGCAACTTATGAACGGATTTATTATATAATGTGTTCCGACCGAGGAGTAGTATATGTATTCGTGAGTGGAAGGATCCTCAGAGATTGCCCATCACGCACTTTTTGAGAAGCACTTGAAGGAATAGATATGAGCCATAAAAACACAGTCGTCATAAACGAGAAGACCCCGCTTCTGATTCTGGCGGGACCGATGTTCCTCGAGTTGTTTCTGAACACGATGCTCAACAACGTGGATACGCTCATGCTGAGCCACTACAATGAGTATGCGGTCGGTGCAGTCGGTAACGCCAATATCATTTTGTTCATGATGAACATCTTCTTTAACGTCATCGCCGCGGCCACGACCGTCGTCGTCGCACAGTATCTCGGTGCGAAGCGTTACGACAAGATGAACATGATCTACACCCTTTCCGTCGCAGTCAACCTCGTACTCGGCGTGATCTTAAGCGCAGCTTTCTGCCTTGCCAATCCTTTTATCATGACCTTCCTTAAGGTCTCCCCAGAGATGCGCCCCTACTCCATGATCTACCTCTACATCGTCGGAGGCGGCGGCTTCCTCATGGCCGTGTCGGGCGTCATGGTCCAGATCCTCCGCTGCAACGGTCACACTAAGATCGGCATGTGGGTCACCCTCTCGATCAACATCATCAACATCATCGGAAACTACATCTTCCTCTATGGGCCTCTTTCCTACCTGGATAAGGGTGTCGAGGGTGTCGCCATCTCGACCGTCGGGGCAAGATGCATCGCCGTGATCGCGCTTCTTATCTTCTTCTATGCGACGAAGACCGGTAAGATCTCCCTTAGGTATCTGCGTCCCTTCCCGAAGAAGCTCCTCTTCAAGATGATCAAGATCGGACTTCCGACCGCGGGCGAGAACCTCACCTACAACCTCTATCAGACGGTCCTTCTTTCCTTTGTAAACAGCATGGGTAATGATTCGGTAAATGCACGCGCATACTGTAATACACTTATCGCTTTTGCCATCATCTTCTCGAATGCCTGCGCGATGGCGACACAGATCATCACGGGACACCTCGTCGGTGCGGGCAAAACGGAGGAAGCATATAAACGTGTCTTTCGGACCCTTCGCACCTCGATGCCGATCACGATCGGTCTCGTTGCGATCAACGCTATTCTCTGCAGGTTTACCTTGCAGCTCTTCACAGATAACCAGAACATCATCGCCCTCGGCCAGATGATCATGATCGTCGACATTTTCGTCGAGATCGGCCGCTGCCTCAATATGACCTTTGTCTGCAGTCTCAAGGCTGCCGGCGCCTATGTCTTCCCACTTCTCATGGGTCTTCTCTGTAACTGGGGACTCGGCCTAACGACAGGCTATATCGTCGGCGTCGCACTGGGCGTCGGTGTTGCCGGAATCTTCATCGGTACAGCTACCGACGAGTGCATCCGCGGCCTTCTTGTCATGTTCTACTGGTATAAGAAGAAGTGGGTCGGCAAATCCGTCGTCGACAAGAAGAAGGACGTACTCGAAATCGAAGAACAAACTGAGAAAGCTGCCTCGACCACCTGAGGCATCCATCACAACATCCGATCAATTCTTCCGAAGCTCAGATCCTTTTCAGAGTCTTGTACGCTTCAAGTATTGAGAAGAATTCTTCTGCCAGATCATCACCCAGATCACCCGTCAGAATATCTCTATGCTGATACAGATCCGTGAAAATATACGGCGGCATGAACCTCGACGGATCGCCTCTCCGATCCAGCTGCTCCAGTGTAGAGATCACGCACATATTCAGGCGGTTGCGCACCTGGAATAATTCCGGATCGGAAGGAAGTGCATCTAAGATCTTCTGTGCCTTCCCGCACATGTCGACCACTCTACTGTGGAACTCGTCTTCTTCGAAGATATACTCGCCCTTATACCTTGCGACCTCGGCCGTATACACATTTCCATCCCTGTCTTCCATGATACACTCCGGCTCGAAAAGCCCGATAAATTCGAAGAACACACGTGTCAGCCCGGGATACGACATTCTGGGCGACTCTCTCTCCGCGAGAAAATCACTTGCCAGGAGCCTTGCATATCCACGTTCCTCGATCAGCATCACATACCTTTTGTCGTTGTCGAGCTCGAAGATCCTGTTCGTCTCGTACGGGAATTCCCAGGATTCCCCGGCATCGTTACTGATCGTGAGCTTGCTGTCATCCTTGACGAATTCCAGCGGATAGGGATAGTTGTCCGTGAACAGACGCCGGTCCAGGCGCCTGTTCTCCACATCTTCTTTACTTGGCATGTAATATTCTTTCACGATCTTTTCCCTGTCCCTGATTCGAAGCTCATTCTTTTGCTTCCCTGAAGCGAAACTTAAGTTTCCAATTCAGCTTATCCTTGATATACACGACCAAACCATTGTTGATTTACACAACTTATTATATCATCGAGAATATGATCAAGCTTATCAAATACGGAACAACGAATACATATCTCATCCGAGGAGAACGTGGTTCTCTTCTCTTTGACACCGGCTGGGCAGGAACGCTTCCGGCGTTCTGTCACGCGATGGGAGATCTAGGCGAGAAAGTACAGGACATCAATTACATCCTGATCTCACACTATCACCCGGACCACATGGGGATCGCCCAGAAGATCGCCGACATGGGACCCGTGATCTGTGCCGCGGATCTGCAGAAAGACTTCATCCATTCTTCAGACAGGATCTTTCTTCGAGATAAGCGGGCAGAGTTCACTCCGATCAAAGATGAGAAGATAAAGTATTTCGCGCTTGACAGGAGCCGTGCTTTTCTTAGTGAACTCGGCATCGACGGAGAGATATATGCCACACCCGGCCATTCCGATGACAGTATCAGTCTGTTTCTCGATTCCGGCGAACTCTTCGTCGGAGATCTCAATCCTCTCTACGAACTTGAGCTTCACAAGGGAACAGAGATCGAGACCACCTGGAATCGCCTCTTATCTCTACATCCCAAGAAAGTCTATTACGGTCACGCCCCTGCGGCCGACCTCGTGTTCGTCGAAGATGTGAGCCGGATGTATGTGACGCATCCCGGAGTAAGCGTGCAGGGCATCCTCGACAGGATCGAGATCAAGGGCAAGTGATGCTCTTACCCGACAAGCACTTTCACGGAACCATCTGCAGCTTCCGGGGAATTATGATTCCGATCAGATAGTGAAATAGTCAGACTTCCCGAACCTTCTGAAACAACAAAATGTCCGTTCTCATCGACAGAGATATTGTCCGACGAACCGTCCGCCCAGCAGACAGCAATCACCCGCCCGTCCGTATTCTTCTCTCTTTCGATCAGGAAGAAATCCTCGATACTGTATTCTTTTCCCACTTCGATGGTCGAGATATGATTCTTCGGAGTGATTTTCACGCATCGGCGGGTATAATCCCAAGCGCCGTAGATACAAAAACCGGCAACAATCAGAATAACAGCCAGTATCGAGCAGAGGATAATCTTAAAAGCCTTTTTCATAATGATCAGCTCCCTACAATAAAGTAAATGCCCTGGTCCGAAATCTGTAAATCTCCGACCAGAAGATTATCCACCACCAAGGTCATTATACCACAGTGTGGAAAGCAAAAAGCACCCCCATCCTCCATACATTGCTGTACAGAAGACGGGGGTAACTTCATCAGTTTTGTGTTTATCATCAATCCGCGATACCCGGCGTATTAGGTGGGGGACGAACGGTCACGCGCCGGCAATGAGTTGATTAATATTGCAAATGTTTTATTCATAAATGAGTGTTGCGCCGAATGGTATAATACAAAAACGGATGGAAGACACCTCTTTGTCGAGTATATTTTTATTTTTCTTGCGGAATAATGTAGAACGACAAATCG
>JAFZVE010000013.1 GCA_017617995.1 Clostridiales bacterium | reverse complement strand
GCTTAAGACCCTCAACCATTCCGGTGGTTATAACGACGAGGCCACACCTGTTCCCATTCCGAACACAGAAGTTAAGCTCGTCGGTGTCTAAGATACTTGGCTGGTGACGGCCCGGGAAAATCGATCGCTGCCGGATTATATGAAGCTCGGCTACGGAAACGTAGTCGAGCTTCTTTCTTTTTTCAGAATTCGTGTTATAATGAGAAATACTTAGATGACCATCTATATGTTTAGAAGCAATATTATTGCTTCGTCCTCATCCCGTAAAACTTTATAAATTTGTAATAATCGGGGTTGCAAACGAAATAAGAATGGTATAATTGAAGTAACTGTTGTGTAAGGATCTTGTGCTTGGCACAAGATATTGTGGATTATTATGAAATGGAGTATTGGCTATGTGTGCAAAGATTCTTGTCGTAGACGATGAACAGTCTCTGGTTGACCTGTTGACTTCAAACCTCGAAAGGGAAGGCTATGAGGTTATTTCAGCCAACGATGGATTAACTGCTCTCGATCTGGCAGACCGTCAGAAACCGGATCTGATCCTCCTGGACTGGATGATGCCTGAGCCAAACGGACTTGAAGTATGTAAGCAGCTCCGTCTGAAGACGAAAGTTCCGATCATCATGCTGACGGCAAAGAGCGAAGAAATCGATAAGATCCTCGGACTGGAAATGGGCGCAGACGACTATATCACCAAGCCTTTCAGTCCGCGTGAAGTGCAGGCACGTGTGCGTGCACAGCTGCGCCGCGGTTCCTATCTTGAGAAGGATTCTTCAAGCGAAGAGAGCGTACTGAAGATCGGTGATCTCGAGATCGATAAGAGTGCATATCAGATCAGAAGAGACGGTGTAGATGTCAATCTGACATTCAGAGAATTCCAGCTGGTGCTTTTCCTGGCGGAGAATGCCGGTCAGGTATTCTCACGTGAAGCCCTGCTTCAGCATGTATGGGGATATGAGTATTTCGGTGACGTCCGTACTGTAGATGTGACGGTCCGCCGCACGAGAGAGAAACTCGAGCCGGATCAGACAAACTACCGTCATATCCTGACGAAGAGAGGCGTAGGATATTATTTCGATAAAGGACAGTGATCCTTTTGTCTGTGAGTAAATAAGTCTGTACCTGAGAGACAGATCCGCGTAGAGGGGATACGTATTTGGGAATAACAGTGATGCAACTGGCAATATGGGATCGGGTTCTTGAGCCCGTTCCCATGCTTTTTATAGGGCTTGTGAGCGGGGGTGTGCTCTTCGGCATCCTCGTCTATTTCCTCATGCGTGCTTCCGTGCTGAAAGAGAAGAAACAACTCCGATATATCAACGCGGCAAATGGCGTTTCCAATTCGGTTCTCAATATCGTTCAGATGGGCGTCGCCATGTTTTCCGGAAGCGGACTTCTGATCTACAACAACAAGAACTGTCTGAAGAGACTGAGAGTGGAGGAACTTCCGAAGTCCTTCTTCGAGTTCGTCGAGACATTCATTGAGGACCCGAAGATCAGAGCAAAGTTGAAGGTATATGAGGAGACACTCTCCGATGAGAAGAAGACTCCCGACACGGATGAAGAATCACAGGAGAATGAAAAGATCGAATCGATTACGACGCGAGTGGAGATACGTAACCGCGTGATTCAGTTCCATTTTTCCAAGCCGTATTTCCCGCAGTCTGATCTTCGAGCATGGATCGTAGTGCTTGAAGATGTGACGAAGATGGCCCGTCAGGAGCAGCAGAGACAGCTCTTCGTTTCGACCGTCTCTCATGAATTGAAGACTCCGCTGGCAACAATCACCGGATACTCGGAGTCCCTGATCGACTGGGGCCTTCGTGAGAAAACCCCGGATCAGATATTCAGCGATGTCATGAAGATCAACGAAGAAGGAGAGAGGTTAAAGGAGATCATCCAGAACCTGACATTCCTGTCGCAGATCGAGAACAACAAGGAAAAGGTCGAGATGGGGAATTACCGTATCGAGCAGGTAGTTGAAGGTGTCGTCAGAAAGCAGAGAGAAGAAGCAAAGAAGAAGAATATCACGATCGGGTTCGAGTGTCTGACGGCCAAGATGCCGCATATATATGGCAACCGTAGCATGATGGAACAGATGGTGGGGAACCTGATCAATAACGCAATTAAGTATTCCTATGAAAATACGCAGATCTGGGTATTTATTCAGGCCTTTGAGACGACAGTAACGATTAAGGTCCAGGACCAGGGACCAGGCATCCCGAAACCTGCAGCAGAGAAAGTCTTCCAGGCATTCTTCCGTGTGGATGAGACCGGTTCAAGAATGGCAGGCGGAAGTGGTCTGGGTCTTGCAATCGTGAAGATGCTGGCCGAAGTACAGGAAGGCGAAGTCAGCCTGGTCACACGTACCAAGGATGATGAAGAGACGCCGAATATGCGTGCCCAGATCGGAAGTGACTTCTACATTACCGTACCTACAGCCGAGGCGACCTATCACGAGACGATCATTGGACTTCGTGATGATGCGCCGCGCGAAGAAGTCCTCTATAGGAAGGCACAGCAGGCTGTCGAGAAACTCAATGATGATGAGTACGATCTGGGACTGGATTTTGCGAAGATCACGCCGGAGGAAGAGGCGGAAATGATCCGGCGCCTCGATTTTATAGATGAATGTGATATTATAGATGGAGTTGGTCATCAGCAAAGTGTACCGGAACCGGTTATCGGACATCCGGTGATGGAGATGGAGACATCGGTCCCGATCCCGGCAGAAGAGATGCCTGTTCCCACTCCGACAATGCAGGAGATTCCACCGCCGATTCCGGCAGTGCCACCGATTCCGGCCGTACCGGAACCGACACCGGTACCCCAGCCTGTAGTTTCGGAATCCGAAGTGAGACAACCTGTGGTTACGGTGCCTGAAGTAAGACCGGTAGCGATTCCGGAACCCGAGATGCCACAGCAGATCGAGCAAACGATCGAGCCTGTGGTAGAACAGCCGGTCGAGACGCAAGTGGAGCAGAGTGCGGAACAACAGGAAGGGAGCCAGTGGGTGGCTCTGTCGAGCCGTGGTCCCAAGATGCTTGTTCCGGATCCGCCGGTGTTGAAACGCCCGATCCTCAGCAAGGATCAGGTCGGTCTGCAGAATGCGCAGACCAGAAAGCAGGCAAAGACGAAGAAGACGGCGGCGAAGAAAGAGACGGTTGCCGGGACGGCGTCTACTAAGAAGCAGGAAGCACCCAAGCCTGAGGCATATCCCGGTCCGGTGCCTGCTTCGAGAAGTCTACTGCGCCAGGTGACAGAGACATCACTTGGCAAAAATGCTGACAATTCTGAAACAAAAGGGGATTAACTATGTCAAGTTACAAGATCGAGGGAGGCAAGAAACTCCGGGGAGATGTAAATATCAGCGGCAGCAAAAATGCTGTCTTAGGTATTCTGGCGGCTGCCATGATGCTCGATGGTCCGTGTAAGATCGAAAATGTTCCGGATATCGTAGATGTTCAGGCCATGCTTGAAATATGCGAGACGCTGGGCGCGAAGATCAACCCATGCGGTGGCGGAGTTTTCGAGATCGATCCGACGAATATCAGCACATACGAAGCGACTCACCCGAAGGTCAAGAATATCCGCGCATCGTACTATCTTCTCGGTGCCTTGCTGACACGCTTTAAAAAGGCGACAATGTATATGCCGGGCGGCTGTAACTTCGGTAACCGCCCGATCGATCTGCATCTGAAAGGCTTTCAGAAGATGGGGGCGAAGGGTACCCGTTCGACGGATATCCGTGATGGTATCATCCGCATCGTAGCTGATGAGCTCAAAGGCGCACATATCTTTCTTGATGTAGTCAGTGTCGGCGCGACGATCAACCTAATGCTGGCGGCGACGAAGGCCATCGGTGTGACGACGATTGAAAACGCGGCCAAGGAACCGCATATTGTTGACGTGGCAAACTTCCTCAATGCCATGGGTGCCAATATCAAGGGTGCCGGTACGGATACGATCCGTATCAAGGGTGTGCCGGTTCTTCCGGGTGGTTATTCCTATTCCGTTATCCCGGATCAGATCGAGGCAGGAACCTACATGATCGCTGCCGGTGTGACGCGTGGCGACGTGACGATCCATAATCTGATTCCTAAACATATGGAACCGCTTACCGTGAAGATGATCGAGATGGGTTTCGGAATTGAACAGGGCGATGACTGGATCCGGGTATTTGCGAATGAGGATACGGAACTGGAGTCGACGAATTTCAAGACACGTCCGTATCCGGGTTTTCCGACGGATCTTCAGCCACAGGCGACTGTCCTGCTGTGTATGGCGAACGGCATGAGCCGCATGCATGAGAACGTCTGGGATAACCGCTTCCAGTATATCCCGGAGCTTCAGTCTATGGGCGCTTCGATTACTGTTATGGAGAGGATCGCCCTGATTAACGGACCGGTGAAGTTCTGCGGTGCACGGGTTACGGCACTGGATCTTCGTGCCGGAGCGGCGATGGTGCTGGCCGGACTTGCGGCAGAGGGAACAACTACAGTCATGGCTGCAAACCGTATCGAGCGAGGTTACGAGAAGATCGTCGAGAAACTCCGTGCTATCGGCGCCGATATCATCTATGTGGAAGACGATGTGGATGAGCACATCGTCACAGTCGCAGATGAGTAAATCCTCTTCAGCAGCAGAATCAAAAGAAAAATCAGACGGGAAAGAGTTATGAGAGAAGGTATCAGACCGCATTCAATCGAGATTATGCCGCTATTTAGCGGAAGCAGCGGAAACTCGATCCTTGTATCGACCAGTGATACGATGGTTCTGGTCGATGCCGGAATGAATTGCAAAAAAGTGGTCGAGGCGTTAAGTATCGCCGGCGTCGAGCCGACCGAGCTTTCAGCTATCCTGATTACACATGACCACACCGATCATATCGGAGCGCTGGATGTTTTCACAAGAAAATTCGGTATTCCGATATTCGCGACCAGTCATACATGGGAAGGGATCCATTCCGTAGAGAAGAAACCTCACGATGCGCAGCTGGATCACGAGATCATGACAGGGACACGTTTCGCAATCGGACAATTCGAGGTCCTGGCTTTTGACACACCACACGATACATCCGGTTCCTGCGGATACCGTTTCTTCACAGAATCCTGCAGTGCCGCTATAGCGACAGATATGGGAACCATGACGCCGGAGATATTTGATTCGATCAAGGGAAGTGACGGGATCCTTCTCGAGGCGAACTATGACAGGGATATGCTCTGGAATGGTGAATATCCGTATATTCTGAAGAGAAGGATCGATGGACAGTACGGGCATCTTTGTAATGACGATTGTGCGCACGCGGTCGCACAGCTTTGCAAGACCGGCACTCGTCATTTCATCCTGGGACATCTAAGCAAAGAGAACAATCTGCCTCAGGTTGCCGAGAGAACTGTTCTTCGTGCTCTTTTGGAAGAAGATCTGGTCAGGGATAAGGATTTCACACTCCGCATCGCCAACCGCTACACACCGACGGCACCACTGCTTCTGGAAGCATCGGATGAGAAGATCTATCTTCAGGAAGTGGTCGGATAGTTCTCCGGGAAATGGAGGCGGCTTGATATGAAACTGACGATCGTTTGTGCCGGCAAGATCAAAGAGAAGTGGCTCTCTGACGGAATCGCCGAGTATAAAAAACGTCTCTCCAAGTACACATCTGTTGAGATTATCGAAGTTCCGGATGCACCGGATACCATACCGGTTGAGCAGGCGCTCGAGCAGGAAGGGAAGCGTATGCTTGCGCGGATCCGCCCCGGTGCATATGTGATCGTGCTGGATCTGCACGGCAAAGAGATGGCATCGGAAGTCTGGGCAGAACATGTGATGCAGGGTTTCGAGAAGGGCGGAGCCGAGCTGGTCCTTCTGATCGGCGGGTCCAACGGACTGTCGCCGGAGGTGATCGCGCGGGCCAACGAGAGACTCTGTCTGTCGCCTATGACTTTTACACATCAGATGACGAGACTGATCATCCTCGAGCAGGTATATCGAGCGTTTAAGATCGTATCCGGTGAGAAATATCACAAATAAATAGTATTCTTCAGTGCAGCATGATGCCTTCAAACGCGAGAGAAATCATGCTGTTTGAAACTGAATTGACCGGAAATGGCCACAAAATCGTAAAATTTGTAAAGGAATTTTAGAAAAGTGCTTTTCACATGGTGCCAGATAATATAGAATAAGTTATAAGTGAAATTATGGAGTGTTGGTGCCATGAGAGACTCAGTAAAGATTATTATTGCTTGTATCGTTTGCCTTGGCGTTGTTGGCGCCGCAGGTATTTATGTATATTTCTCCAGAAATCAGAAACAGAAGGACAGGAAGGTCGTTACCCGTCCGTACGGCGATGTTGTCCAGTGGAAGTATGAAGATGAGGACGACACGAAGTGGCGTGAGCTCATGAATCTGGATGTACTGAAAGTAGATGGCGAGGCACCGGCTCTTCGTGTAGAAGATGGATATATCCAGTATGAGAAGTCCGAAGGTGAATGGGTCAATCTGATCCCGCTCGATTCCCTGGCTGGTGCGGCCGGTTCCGAAGGTCTTCAGGGTGCGCAAGGTGAACAGGGTACACAGGGTCTTCAGGGTCCCAAGGGTGACAAAGGTGAAGATGGACGTCCTGTCGAACTGCGTGCGAGCAATGGCTATGTTCAGTGGAGATACGCGAACGAATCGGATTGGAAGAATCTGATCGCGGTAGCGGCGCTCTCCGGCTCCAATGGTCAGGATGGCCGTTCGGTCGAGGTAAGAAACAACGGAACCGCGATCGTCTGGCGTTACGAAGGTGAATCTGATGCGGCATGGCGTCCGATCATGGCGCTGGCTGCACTTCGCGGTGAGATCGGACCGACTGGTGAACCGGGCGTATCAGGCGAACCGGGTATTTCCGGTGCTCCGGGTGAGCCGGGCCCTGCCGGTGCAGATGGTACGCCGGGCAACGATGGAAGACCGGTACAGGTTGATATTGTCGACGGTTCTATTCAGTGGAGATACGAGGGAGATGAAACCTGGACCCCACTGGTTTCTGTGGAGTCTCTTACTGGTGCGAAGGGCGAGGATGGTGCCGATGCGAAAGATATCGAGCTTCGTCAGTCTGAAGATGGCCTTACAGTAGAGTGGAAGTATACTTCCGAAGACGATACGCAGTGGAGGCCGCTGATTACTCTGAAGAATGGTGTAAACGGAACAGACGGTAAGGATGGTAAGGACGGTCGTGAGGTAGAAATCACCGTGAGACCTTATAAGGCTGCTGTGACACCCAATGAAGAACTGGGCATAACCGCCGCCCCTGAGCAGAAGGAAGCTATCGTCTGGAGATACACGACTGGCGACGATACGTCGTATAAGGTCCTGATCGAGAAGGATAAGTTGATGGGAGCGCAGGGTCCTCAGGGTGAGACCGGCAATCTGCTGGGTGACCTTGAACTCCGAGTGACTACTGTACCGGTTCTGGATGGGAATGGCGATCCGGTGATGGAAGATGATGGACTGACGCCGAAAACAGAGGAGCAGATCCAGTGGAAGAGTTCTTCGGCCGGGGACGATGCATGGACGAAGCTTTGCCTCCTGTCCGATCTGGGTGCACAACTCCTGGAAGAGAAGGACGATCCGATAACGCTAACTGCTCCAGACACAATTGATCTGGATTCAGGAAAGAAGTATTTGGTCACGATGTCTCTTTCCGGTACGAATGATACTGATAACGATTTTACGATCACTTTGTCGTGTGGATCAAATAAAGTGGTCGGAACATGGAAGGCAGCCACACCTGGCGACGATTCAGATCCGGATAATCTGATCCCCGGAATTGGTTTCTCAGCTACATATTCGACGTCTTTTGTGGTGTCCGGACAATCTTCAATCACGTTTGATCTGGATCCTGAAGCGGTAGACTCCTTAGGCGTAGGTGTCCTGATAAATGTGGTAGAAATATAAGCGGAGCGCAGATCTGGTTTGATTTGAGTTTGCGAAGGAACACTCGTAGTGATACGGGTGTTTCTTTTTGTTATAATGGCAGAAGAGTATTCTTACTTTAGGAGGAGCAACATGGAACGTCGTGATAAGATCAACTATTATCTTGACCTTGCGGAGGTCGTAGCGAAGAGAAGTACATGTCTTCGGAGACACTATGGTGCGGTTATCGTAAAAAACGATGAAGTCATCTCGACGGGTTATGTAGGTGCTCCGAGAGGAAGGAAGAACTGCTCCGATCTTGGCAACTGCGTCCGTGAGACACTGCAGATCCCGAGAGGAGAGCGCTATGAGCTCTGCAGAAGCGTCCACGCCGAGCAGAATGCGATCATCTCCGCGAGCCGTGATAAGATGATCGGCGCGACGATGTATCTGGCGGGATACGATGCCAAGACTGGCGAATATGTTAGCAAGTCCAATTCCTGCTCGCTCTGTAAGAAGATGATCATCAACGCAGGAATCGAGAAGGTCATCGTTCGTGATAATAAGGAAGAATACCGTGTCGTTACCGTTCAGGACTGGATCGATAACGACGAGTCGCTCGAAGGTAAGCGCGGATACTGATTCCTTTAGAGAGATTTCTCAAGCATAATGTTTCCATCGAGGTCTTTGAATGTCGCCTTATCCTCTGTGAGGATCAGGTAGCCTCGATGCGTCTCCTGCTTCGGGTAGGTGGGAGATCCCGGATTCAAGTAAAGGATCCCGCCCGGAAGTTCTTCGCAAGCGACCACGTGGGTATGTCCCGTCAGAAGGATGTCGCCGGACTTAAGAGGCGGAAGATGGGAAGGGTTAAAGACGTGACCATGCGTCGCGTAGACCAGTTTTTTTCCTAAAGAAAGAACAGCATAATCAGCCATGATCGGAAAGTCGAGGACCATCTGATCCACGTCAGAATCGCAGTTGCCGCGGACGCAGAGGAGGTCATCTTTCCGTGCGTTCAGAAGCGCGATGACGCCCTTCGGATCATAGGTGGAGCCGAGCGGATTTCGTGGTCCGAAGTAAAGAATATCGCCGAGCAGAACGAGGCGGTCAGCCTGTTCGCGGTCATAGGCGGAAAGAATCTTCTCACAGTATTCCGGATAACCGTGTATGTCGGAAGCAACGAAGTATTTCATATTACTTTGGTCCCCACTTGTAGATAAGATTGATGAATATCATCTGAAGGACGGCGAAGAGAGGAACGAGGACATAAAACTTCGGCTTTCTGGTCTTATGGTGAAAGACGAGCATGCCCAAGATACCGCCAAGTGCGCCGAAGCACGCAGAGAACCCGAGAAGATCACGCTCGGGGATCCGGAAAGCGTGCTTCTCGGCTTTTCTTTTATCAGAATGGAAGAGTGCAAACGTAATGAGGTTCATCAGAAGGAAAAAGGCGATAAACACGATATTATACGTATATATGAACTGAAATATGAACATCTTTGTCCTCCGCTTTTCTCCAACCCTTTCTTATTATACCCCGATACCATGTCGCGCGTATACCAGGAATATAGGTTTTTTACCTTGACAAAAAAAGAGTGCTCGAATAAAATACACACATGGTGTTTTATTACTTTAGCAAGATAAAGCGATAAAGAAGTGAAGAAAACAGGAGGACAACCGAAATGGGAAACTATCGATTCCATACACCGGACGGCGTGATCGACATTCTGCCTCAGGAAGCAAGCGTCAAGAGAAAACTGGAGACCGATCTGAGAGTGCTCTTTGCCTCGAATGGATACAGTGAGGTGGAGACACCGGCGATCGAGTACTATGATGTATATGCCAGCGGAGATTTCGTGGCAACGGAAGATATGTATAAGATGACAGATAAGGACGGACGCATCATCGCGCTGCGCTATGATGGGACGATCCCGGTAGCGAGACTGGCAGCGACGCTCCTTAAGGACGAGCAGCCCCCGCTTCGTCTGTCGTATATCGAGAACATGTTCCGCTTTAAGGAATCCGGCGGCGGCAAGCTTCGCGAGTTTTCCCAGGCGGGCGTAGAGCTTCTGGGTCTTGATACGGCAGAGGCGGATGCGGAAGTGATCGCACTGGGTATCCGTTCCGCTCTTTCGACCGGTCTCACAGATCTACAGATCTCGATCGGTCAGGTCGAGTTCTTCCGTGGACTGGTGGAAGAGTGGGGCATCTCTACAGAGGATGCTTCGGAGCTGAGTACGGCGATCGACCAGAAGGACATCGTCCGTATTGAGAAGACGGCTGAGCGTCTAGGACTGTCCGAGGATGCAAAAGAGCTGCTGGATATGATTTCCAACCGCTTCGGTACCTATGACGTGATCGACGAGTTCGAGTCGCGTGTCGGAAATGAGACATCCCGTGCAGCTCTGAAGAATCTCCGTGCGATCCTCGATGCGCTGGCCGACTATGAGCTTCTGCAGTATGTCAGCATCGACCTTGGTATGCTTCGAAGCCTCGACTACTATACTGGTATGATCTTCAAGGGTTTCACCTATGAAGTAGGCTTCCCGATCCTCGGTGGCGGCCGATACAATAAGGTAGTCTCCACATTTGGAAGAGAGCTCTCGGCAGTTGGATTCAGCCTCGGCATCAACCTCTGTCTGACTGCACTTCGCCGCCAGGATAAGCTTCCTGAATTCGTGAAGGTCGACGCGATCGTCGGATACGCGGACGGAGAAGGAATGAGAAAAGCGGCTTTCGCGACGGCGGCAGCGCTTCGAGAGACGGGCCTGAAGGTCATCGTGGATCAGCAGCATCTGAGCGAAGCCGAGCTCGATGTCTATGCCGAGGAGCATGGCATCGACCAGACCGTTTTTGTAGAAGAAGAGGAAGATGACGGCACGGAGCCGGAGGAGGAAAACACATGATTACGATTGCTTTATCGAAGGGACGTCTGGCGCAGAAGGCACTGGACCTTCTGGAAGCCGCAGGATATGACGTTTCTGCAGGCCGCGAGGAATCGAGAAAACTGATTCTCGAAGATGAGAAGACGGGACTTAGGTTCATCATGGCGAAGCCCTCGGATGTACCGACCTATGTTGAATATGGTGCGGCAGACATCGGCGTCGTGGGCAAGGATACCCTTCTCGAAGAAGGAAGGAACCTCTATGAGGTGATCGACTTAGGTTTCGGCGCATGCAGAATGTGCGTGTGTGGTCCGGTCTCCCTGAAGGACAAGCTCGACCAGATCCCGAACAAGCGCGTCGCATCGAAATATCCGAACATCACGAGAGCCTACTTCGAGGGAACGAAGAAGGAGAGCGTCGAGATCATCAAGCTGAACGGTTCCGTCGAACTGGCTCCGCTGATCGGTCTTTCGGAAGTTATCGTCGATATCGTGGAATCGGGCCGTACGCTTAAGGAGAACGGACTCGATGTCCTCGAAGTCGTCGCGGAGATCAGCGCACGTGTGGTCGTGAACCGTGTCTCCATGAAGATGAAGGAAGCCGAGATCGTACCGATGCTCGACGCACTGAGAAAGCAGGTCGCGATCCGTAACGCCGAGAAGGCAAAGGAAGGCTGATTTAGACCCAGAGTCCGAAAGGGACGTAGGTCAAGCGAAAACATAGAAAGAGGAAACAACATGAAGTGTAAGAAAATAAAAGCCCCGCAGGGCGAACTGAAGAAGATATGTGAAGAACTCGGGATGCGCGGCAAGATGGAGCTCGGCCCCATCATCGACGTCGTCAACGACGTGCTCGATGACATTAAGAAGAATGGTGACGAAGCCGTCTTCAAGTACACGAAGAAGTTCGATAAGGCTGACATTACCGCTGCGAACGTAAGAGTGACCGATCAGGAGATCGCGGATGCGATCGCCTCTCTCGATCCGAATCTGGTTGAGGTTATCAAGAAGGCGGCGGCCAATATCCTGGCTTTCCACGAGAAACAGGTCGAGACCGGCTTTAAGATGGATGTGGCAAAGGGATCTGAGATTGGTATGCGTGTCCGCCCGATCTCCGTAGCCGGTATCTATGTACCGGGTGGCACGGCTCCGCTTCCGTCGACGGTTCTCATGAATGTTATCCCGGCCAGAGCAGCAGGCTGCCCGAGGATCGTACTCTGCACCCCTCCGCGTGCAGATGGTTCGATTGCTCCGGTCATCCTTGCAGCCGCAAGCATAGCGGGTGCGACCGAGATCTACAAGGTCGGCGGTTCCCAGGCGATCGGCGCGATGGCCTATGGTACCGAGTCGATCCCGCGTGTCGATAAGATCTGCGGCCCGGGTAACATCTACGTTAATACCGCGAAGAGATTAGTCTTCGGTCAGGTCGACATCGATATGTTTGCCGGTCCGAGTGAGATCCTGATCATCGCAGACGATTCTGCTGTACCGGAGTTCGTCGCGGCAGACTTCCTGTCCCAGGCCGAGCACGATGTACTGGCTTCGGCGATCCTTCTTACCACGAGTGAGAAATTGGCAGATGCCGTCTACGAGGCCGTGGACCGTCGTTCCGAGAAGAGCCTGCGTAAAGAGATCCTGGCAAAATCCCTGTCGACGTACTGCGCGATCCTGGTCGTAGACGATATGGAAGCGGCACTTGCGTTTAGTGAGGAACTGGCCCCAGAGCACTTGGAACTCTGTATTTCCGAACCGGATAACTACATCGGCCGCATCAACAACGCCGGTGCGATCTTCGTCGGAAACTACACACCGGAGCCGCTGGGCGACTACTTCGCCGGACCGAACCACACGCTCCCGACATCCGGTACCGCGAGATTCTTCTCGCCTCTTAATACAGGAGACTTCTTCAAGAAGATCAGCGTACTGCGCTATAATGAGGAGTCGCTGCGTGAGTGCTATAAGGACGTCGCGGCCTTTGCAGATGCCGAGGGCCTCGAGTGTCACGCCAGCGCGATCCGTGTGAGATTTGAAGAATAAGTATGCGGTGGTGCCCGCACCAAATGCGGGCGCCGACACGCGTAGATAAGATTAGAAAGAGGACATACACCCATGAGTCGTTTCTGGAATGAGAAAACGAGAAACATCGAGCCCTATGTGGCCGGCGAACAGCCGAAGCCGGGGCAGAAGATCATCAAGCTGAACACGAACGAGAACCCCTATCCGGCTTCCCCGAAGGTAAGGGAAGTCCTGGAGAAGGTCGAGATTGGTTCTCTGGCGAGATACCCGGAGACTTCGAGTCTGAAGGTAAGAGAAGAACTGGCCAAAGTACTGGGCGTCACACCGGAGCAGGTATTCTGCGGAAACGGCTCGGACGAAGTGCTGGCCTTTTCCTTCCAGGCTTTCTTCGAGTCGGGAGAAGGCGCGGCCCCGCTTCTGGTGCCGGACATCTCCTATAGTTTCTATCCGGTCTATGCGGAGCTCTATAACATCCCGCTGAAGAAGATCCCCCTGAAAGACGACTTCAGTATCGACGTCAGTGCTTTTGAAGCGGAACAGGGCGGCGGAGTTGCGTTCGCGAACCCGAATGCCCCGACATCGATCCTTATGGACCTTGCGGATGTGGAGAAGATCCTCATCGCGCACCCTGATCACGTGGTGCTGGTGGACGAAGCGTACGCGGCGTTCTCGGGTGTGACGGCAAGAAGCCTCCTTCCGAAGTATAAGAATCTTCTCGTGACAGGCACCCTCAGTAAGTCGCACTCTCTGGCGGGACTTCGTCTCGGATTCGCCGTCGGCGATCCGGAGCTGATCGAGGGGTTGTGCCGGATCCGCGATTCTTTTAACTCCTACCCGGTAGACTGCATCGCCCAGAGCGTCGCCTCCGTCGCGATCGCGGACGATTCTTGGGTCATGGACAATGTTCGTAAGATCTGTGCGACACGTGACCGTATCGCTGTTGCTCTTCGTGAACGCGGCTGGACCGTACCGGAATCGAAGACGAATTTCCTGTTTGCATCTCCGAGCGGAATCAGCGCCGAAGACATCTACACAAAACTACGCGAGAAAGGTATACTGGTAAGGTATTTTAATAAGCCCAGAATCAGTGAATATCTCCGTATCACCATCGGGACCGATGAGGAGATGGACGCGTTACTTGATGCGGTCGACGAGATCGCGGGGAGGAAATAGAGCATGAGCAGAAGTGCATCGACAGAAAGAAACACGAAAGAGACGAAGATCAAGGGTTCGCTGGAACTCGACGGAACGGGCCTCAGTGACATCAGCACCGGCATCAGTTTTCTTGACCATATGCTGGATCTTCTTTCTCGCCACAGCGGCATGGATCTCAGCATCCGCTGCGACGGTGACCTCAATGTGGACGGACACCACACGACCGAGGACATCGGCATCGTGATCGGGAAACTCATGGCTGAAGCACTCGGCGAGAAGCGCGGCATCAACCGCTACGGTTTCGCCTCTATTCCGATGGACGAAGCACTGGCACAGTGCTCGCTCGATATCTCGGGAAGACCGTATCTGGTTCTTCAGGCCGAGTTCGGCGGCGAGTATGTCGGTGAATTCGCGACCGAGCTCGTAGAAGAATTCTTCCGTGCGGTAGCATTTAATGCGGGACTGACGTTGCACCTCAAGTGTGAATACGGCGCGAACGATCACCACAAGATCGAAGCGATGTTCAAGGCTTTCGCCAGAGCGCTCCGTATCGCAGTCGCGATCGACGAGAAGTTCAAGGATCAGATACCTTCGACTAAAGGAGTGCTCTAAGTATGCTTTCGGATTACCCGTTTAACGAAGAATTTGAAGCATGGGAGCTGAAGACGAAGCTCTTCGATGAGGAAATCACCGTCCTCACACAGGCGAAGGATGAAGAGGAATTCATCCGCCGTACGGTGGACCTTCGCGAGAGGATCCTGTGGCTGAACGATAAGGGTGAGGAGATCTGCTCTCTGCTTTCTTCTGCAGATATGACCGTGGACGGAGATGCGAGAGTCGAGCTTCGGCCCGCCGAGATCGCAATCACGAGGTGCTATGCCGAGATGACCGAGGACGGGATCGCACTGGATCTGGTCGTCGCCATCGTGGCGTCGGGCATCGAGAAGGAAGTGAGTATGTATGTCGACGAGTTCGACAATATGGAAGTACTAAAGGAAGTATCCGGCGAGTACTCCGAAGAAGAATAAGAAAGCTCGAGTGCTTTTCTCGAGGGAGAAGCACTCAGGTAATATGAAAAAGTGAGGATGAGACACATGGCAACTTTAAGAGACACAGATTTTATCGATTTACCGGTATTCGTCAAGGGTAAGGTCAGAAACGTATACGATCTGGGAGATTCCCTCCTGATGGTCGTCACCGACCGTATCTCCGCATTTGACGTCGTATTTGACGAATGCATCCCGGATAAGGGCAAGGTCTTAAGCTCGATTTCCGCATTCTGGTTCGATTTCACGAAGGACGTCATCGACAACCATGTGATCACCACCGACCCGAAGGAGTATCCGATGGGCCTGGATAAGTACGAAGAAGACCTTCGCGGCCGCTCCATGCTGGTCAAGAAGGTCAATATGCTCCCGGCCGAGTGCATCGTCCGCGGTTACCTCGAGGGTTCCGCCCTTAAGGAGTATAAGGCAAACGGTACCGTCGGCGGCATGAAGATGCCGGAGGGCCTCCGCCAGGGCGATAAGCTCCCGGAGCCGCTCTTCACACCTTCCACGAAGGCAGATGAGGGCCACGACATCAACATTACCTACGAGCAGCTCGTCGAGCTTCTCGGTGAAGAGGATGCCCGAGCGCTGAAGGATGCCGCTCTTGCTCTTTATACGAAGGTATCCGAGTACGCGCTGACTCGTGGCCTGATCCTGGCCGACACGAAGTTCGAGTTCGGTAAGATCGACGGCAAGCTCGTCGTAGCCGACGAGATGTTCACACCGGACTCCTCCCGTTTCTGGGATCTTTCCGATTACGAGCCGGGCCGTGCACAGAAGAGCTTCGACAAGCAGTATCTGCGTGAGTGGCTGGAGACACTGGACTGGGATAAGACATATCCGGCTCCGACACTTCCGGAGGAAATCATTGAGAAGACCGCAGAGAAGTACAGAGAGTGCTATCGCCTCCTGACCGGAAAGGAACTTGCATGATCGCCATTATCGATTATGGAATGGGAAACCTGGGATCTGTGCAGAAAGCACTGGCCTTCTTAGGTTTCGAGAGTGAAATTACCAACGACCCGTCCACTGTCCTGGCAGCGGACGGCGTTGTTCTTCCCGGGGTCGGTGCGATCGGTGCGGCGATGGAAGCGCTCACATCGAAGGGCCTCGATAAGGTCGTACACGAGTATATCGCTACGGGGAAGCCGTTCCTCGGGATCTGCCTCGGTATGCAGATGCTCTTTGATACTTCCGAAGAGTCCTTCGGCGGCGAGCCGGTAAAGGGGCTGTCGGTCCTTCCCGGTAAGGTCGTGAAATTTCCTTCGGACATGGGCCTTAAGATTCCGCAGATCGGCTGGAACGACCTTTCTTCGAGAAACGAGATCCTCCCGGATAAGGAATATGTCTATTTCGTACACTCCTATTACTGTGTGCCCGAAAGAGAAGAAGACATCGCAGCGACGGTCAATTACGGGATCGAATACTGCTGCAGTGTCAGAAGAGAGAATGTCTTTGCCTGCCAGTTCCACCCGGAAAAGAGCGGTGAGGCGGGTCTTCGGATCCTGAACCGCTGGGCGAAGATGACAGAGAAGTAAAGAAAGGATGGGAAATCATGCTCAGTAAAAGAATCATTCCGTGTCTGGACGTCAAGAACGGTCGTGTCGTAAAAGGCACGAACTTCATTTCTCTTCGTGACGCCGGTGATCCGGTCGAGTGCGCGAAGGCTTATAACGAAGCGGGTGCAGACGAACTCGTTTTCCTCGATATCTCGGCAACAGTAGAAGGCCGCGGCACCGTGGTCGATATGGTCAAGAGCGTGGCTGAGCAGGTATTCATCCCGTTTACGGTAGGCGGCGGTATCCGTACGCTCGAAGACATCCGTGAGATCCTGAATGCCGGTGCGGATAAGATCTCTTTGAATTCCGCTGCGGTAAAAGATCCGGAACTGGTACGCCGTGCGAGTGAGAAGTTCGGTTCCCAGTGTGTGGTCGTCGCGATCGATGTCCGTGGAAGGACCGGAAAAGAGATCCGCATCGCGAGCGTGGATGCCGACTTTAAGGGCATCGACGAGAACGCCAGCGAAGAAGATAACAGCAAGTTCCCGAGCGGATACGAAGTGGTCGTGGCCGGCGGCACAAAGGCTACGGGCCTCGATGCGCTCGAGTGGGCGAAGAAGGTCGAATCCCTCGGTGCAGGTGAGATCCTGCTGACGAGCCTCGACCGTGACGGAACGAAGAGCGGTTTTGACAACGTCATCACGAGAATGATCGCGGATGCCGTTTCGATCCCGGTCATCGCCAGCGGCGGAGCCGGAAAGATGGAAGACTTCTATGACGGAATCGTAGACGGCGGCGCCGATGCGGTCCTCGCAGCGAGCCTCTTCCACTTCGGTGAGATCCGGATCGAAGACCTGAAGGAATACCTCTCAGGCAGAGGGATCCCGGTAAGAACCATGACACCGGCGCTGAAACTCTGGCAGTCTTTAAAGAAGGATAAGCTCGGTCTCGTCCCGGCGATCGTCGTCGAAGACTCCACGAAGGAAGTCCTCATGATGGCCTACATGGACTACGAATCTTTAGAGAAGACGATGGAGACGAAGCTGATGCACTATCACTCCCGCTCCAGAAACACCCTGTGGCTCAAGGGCGAGACATCGGGTCACTACCAGCACGTGAAGAAAGCTTTCCTTGACTGCGACCGCGATACCCTGTTATTCTACATTGATCAGGACGGGGCGGCCTGTCACACAGGAAACCACAGCTGCTTCTTTACGGAAATCGACTTATAAGATCTATAAGATGAGAAAGGAAATAGAAAGATGGACGCAAACAGCAAGAACGTAAGTAAGGATCTTTACAATCTGATCCTCGACAGAAAAGCAAACCCGGTGGACGGTTCCTATACCAACTATCTCTTTGACAAGGGTATCGAGAAAATCGGCAAGAAAGTCGGCGAAGAGGCGATCGAAGCGATCATCTCCGCATCCCGTGACGACAAGGAAAACACGGTGCTGGAACTGGCGGATCTCTTCTACCACACCCTGGTCATGATGGCCTATCTGGGCATCACTCCCGAGGAAGTAGAAGAAGAACTGAAAAAACGTTGATTATAAGAACTTTTTCGTTGACAGATACTTGACCCTGTGTTATCATATCCGTTGCTATCGCCGTTTAGGTCTATTTTTTATGCGCGAAAAACCGCGTAAGGAAGCGCGGATAAGCACGATATATTTTGGAGGTGTTCGAACATGGCAAACAAAGCGGGAGTACGCGACAAGCTCACACTGGCTTGTGAAGAGTGCAAGCAGAGAAACTATCAGACATATAAGAATAAGAAGAACGATCCTGATCGTTTGGAGATCAAGAAGTACTGCAAGTTCTGCCGTAAGCATACTGTACACAAAGAAACTAAGTAATAGCGTTTCTTAGGAAACAAGATAGAGGTATGACCAATGGCTGAGAAGAAGAAACCGAACATCTTCAAGCGTATAGCACAGAAGTTCAAGGATGTTCGCCAGGAACTCAAGAGAGTAATCTGGCCGACGAAGGAGAAGCTGATCCAGAATTCTGCTGTGGTTCTGGTCGTTATCGCTGTCTGCGCAATTCTGCTGACTGCGATCGGCAAGGGTGCCGGCTGGATCCTGGAGAAAGTCGGATTCTATAAGCAGAATGTCGAGACGACCATCACGACTATTGCTTCTGATGAATCCGGCGCAGATACCACAACTACGCTGGCACCATCTGAGACAGAGCCTTCTGAGGCACCGTCTGAGACATAAGTTTGGGGACCGGAAGGAAACTCCTTCATGTGACGGGGTTTTCTGAGCATATATACGAGGAGCAGAGCATGGCTGAAGAACAGGCATATGAAGCAAAGTGGTATGTAGTACATACCTATTCGGGATATGAGAATAAGGTCAAGAGCACACTCGAAGCAGTGATCGAGAATCGTGGCCTCCAGGAGATGATCCAGGAAGTTTCCATCCCGATGGACGAGAGCGTCGAAGTCAAGGACGGCAAGAAGAAGGTAACGATGAAGAAGCGTTTCCCGGGTTACGTCCTGATCAAGATGGTCTACACAGAAGAGATCTGGTACATCGTCCGTAACACCCGTGGTGTTACCGGCTTCGTAGGTCCGAATGCCAATAAGCCGCAGCCGCTCTCTGACGAAGAGCTCGCGATGATGGGTCTGGAGTCCAGCTGGGTTCCGTCCGTCGATTACGAGGTGGGCGATTCGGTACGTATTATTTCCGGACCGTTCGCGGATTGCGTAGGCCGCGTCGAGGAGATGAACCTCGAGAAGCATACCGTCCGAGTCCGTATTTCGATGTTCGGTCGTGAGACACCGGTCGAGATCGAGTTCGCTCAGGTCGTCAGAGTTTGATAAAACTCTGACACGAGAGTTTGATCAAACTCTCACATTATGTGCGAGTATAACAATAACGACGGAAAAGCGTGACAGTGCTTTTCAGGAAGAAATAGCTTATCACATCTCGTCATGAGATGAAGAAATATTCGGCACCGGGATAAGACGGGCCGGCAAAGAAATTATTTGGGAGGTGGCCGCATATGGCTAAAAAAGTTGTAGGGTACGTTAAACTTCAGATCCCTGCAGGCAAAGCAACACCCGCGCCGCCGGTTGGACCAGCTCTTGGACAGCATGGACTTAACATTGCCCAGTTCGTCAAAGAGTTTAATGAAAGAACAGCGAAGGATGCTGGCTTGATCATTCCTGTCATCATCACTGTGTACGCTGACCGTACTTATTCTTTCATTACAAAGACTCCGCCGGTACCGGTACTGCTTAAGAAGGCTTGCAACATCGAGAAGGCTTCCGGTAAGCCGAACAAGGACAAGGTCGCAAAGATCTCGTTCTCTGAGTGCAAGAAGATCGCGGAGATCAAAATCGTTGACACAAATGCCGCAGACATCGAGGCTTGTGCACGTATGGTAGCTGGTACTGCCAGAAGCATGGGTATCGTTGTGACTGAGGACTGATTTGAAGGAGAGTTACTATGAAAAGAGGAAAGAGATATCAAGAGCTCGCGAAGCTCGTAGACAGATCTGTTTCTTACGACCCTTCTGAAGCAGTTCGTCTGGTCATTGAAACAGGTAAAGCAAAGTTTGATGAGATGGTAGAACTTCACGTTCGTCTGGGTGTTGACTCCCGTCACGCTGACCAGCAGGTTCGTGGTGCAGTTGTTCTGCCGCATGGTACAGGTCGTACGAAGCGCGTACTCGTTATCGCTAAGGGCCCGAAGGCTGATGAAGCTCAGGCTGCAGGCGCAGAGTATGTAGGTGCTGAAGAGTACATCGACAAGATCTCTAACGAGAACTGGTTCGATTTCGATGCCCTCATCGCGACTCCGGACATGATGCCTAAGCTCGGTCGTCTTGGTAAGGTTCTCGGCCCGAAGGGCTTGATGCCTACACCGAAGGCCGGTACAGTTACTATGGACGTAGCTAAGGCTGTTACGGACATCAAAGCCGGTAAGATCGAGTACCGTCTCGATAAGACAAACATCATCCACTGCCCGATCGGCAAGGTTTCCTTTGGTCAGGAGAAGCTCGAAGAGAACTTCAAGACCATCATGGATGCGATCATCAAGGCGAAGCCGTCCGCTGCTAAGGGTCAGTATCTGAAG
>JAFZVE010000074.1 GCA_017617995.1 Clostridiales bacterium | reverse complement strand
TAACACATCTTTATTCTCATTCGGATAACTGCAAAGTACACTATCCAAATACTTGATCCCGCAAAAATACTTGCATATCGAAGTGTCTTTTACCGCACATCTATGTTCCTTAGTATTCTCAGCCTCGTTCCACGGACAAGCACTTTGATTCCAGTCGAGATTCTCACTGACCAGATCAATATCCATGTTTGCGCCGGTAAGCTCTCGAATCTTTTTCTCTCTTTCTCCATGAACACCGACAGCATCTATAAACGACCTGATGATCCTGTATGGACCGTCCCCTTTATAATCCAGTTGGGGTAAAAAAAGAGTACCTACAAAGAAAGGATGCTCTTTTAACTCGAATCCTCGTAGAAATCCGTCATGATTCTGTACTGTTGCCGCGATCACATCGCTATCTCGAAAAGCACTGTGATACGCTTCATTAAAGCCAAAATAGCATCGATATTCTCCGATGAATTCGTCTTCGCCCATTGTACGTCCGAGGATCGTATCGGGATCGGATATCTTCAGTTGCTCCTTCTGCTTCATTAATGAGCAAGCTAATCTTTCGATCATCGCATCTGCGCATTTCTGGTCATTTTCAACGCTGTCTGCTCCATATAGACCTAACACATTACGTGCAAATTCAATGATCATATGTTGAAAGCCGGCACACGTGCCCAGTGCAGCCACTTTATTCTCTCTTGCAAATTGAATTGCAGACAATACATTCTTTGTATCCTTATATGGACTTCCCGGAGAGAACCAGAACCCGTCATACACGCTCAGACTCTTCTCAGATATATCCAGTTCATCGCTTCCGATCCACTGCGTTTTCAGATCAACATTCAGTTCTTTCTGAATATCTTCGATGGATCTCAAGATAAGGGTATGTGTTTCTTCCTTAGGATTGTAGTCACCAATAATTGCTATTCTCTTCACTTCGCACCTCCACCGATGAGCGTAAGATAATACTCAACGACCTGTTCAGGCGCGAGTTTTAATCCCGCAGTTATCCACCATTTGACTGTTTCCACAAAGCTTCCGATAATAAACTGCTTCCGGAAATCCTTTGGAATCTTCATATTCCCGTGTCCCAGAACATCGTCAAAAGCATCCTCCAAATATTCACGGAAGAATCTGACAAATGTCTGCTCACTCTCCCCGCCTAATATTGCCGAGATATTCTCCTTATGTTCCGAGATGTGATAAAGAACATGCGTCAGTCTTTCCGCTATTCCCTTGTTACCGCCGGAGAAATCATGTCCGGCTTCCGGCGCCAGATCATGTAAAAAGACGTGTTCGAACATCTCACGGCACATCTCTTCAAGAAGCTGATCCTTCGTCTCAAAGTGAGAATAAAATGTACTTCTTCCGATATTGGCTTCATCGATGATGTCCTGCACGGTAAGGTCTTCGAACCTTTTCTTCTTCAGAAGTTCCGAGAGGGCATCATAAATGGCATTCCTTGTTTTCTGCTGTCTTCTGTCCATAAGCAATTACCGTACATTTTTGTCTCTTTTGTTCAGTAGTGAACAGATTTCATGATCTGTTCTTCGCTTTCCTTCCCTCTGATTATACCATGTTATCGAACACCATGTTCGATATTTTTCTCAAAAGGAGCTTACTATGGAAAAACGCGATTTCAAATTTGATAAAAGAGCCGTCAAATACGATGACCACTTCGAAGGGAAGCTTTCCAAGGTCTTCTACAGGCTGATCTATGACAACATTGAACTGTCACCTTCCGCTGAAGTACTGGATGTCGGATGCGGTACGGGAACGATATTACGGACCCTTTCAGATCGGGAAAACATTTCAGCCCACGGGATCGATATCGAACCGGAAATGCTGAAGATCGCAAGAAACAAATGTCCTGACGCAGATATCCGGCAGTGCTCATGCGAAAACACACAATATACCGACAATCAGTTTGATGTTCTTACCGCATGTATGGCGTATCATCATTTTCCGGATAAAGAAGCTTTTGAAAGAGAGGCGCAAAGGATCCTGAAACCTGACGGACTGCTCTATATTGCCGATCCGAACTTTCCGAAGATCATCCGAAAAGTGATCAATAGGCTAGCGCGAAGATATAACGGCGAGTTTTTCTCAAGCGATGAGATTTCCGAAAGATTCAGCAGATCCGGATTCTCAACCGTTTCCATCCAAAAGCGTAAATACGGACAGCTTATCATTTTGAAGAAGACATGAAAGACAAGAACACCAGACCCGTCACATACGCCATCCTGGCGGCTATCCTCTATGCGCTGAGTACCCCTGTATCAAAGATCCTGATGACACAGATCCCTCCTTCATTTCTGGCCGGTCTCCTCTATCTGGGGGCCGGTTTCGGGATTCTTCCCATCAGCCTTGTAAAGAAAAGAGGCAGTGCTTTTCGAAATATAGACAAAAAGGATCTGCCCTACATCATAGGAATGATCATTCTGGATATCGCCGCTCCGGTCTTTCTTATGATCGCGTTATCAGGAAGAGCTGCGGCGAACATCTCGCTGATCAACAATTTCGAGATCGTTGCAACTTCTCTGATCGCGTTTGTTCTCTTCCGGGAAAGGATATCCGGAAAGCTGTGCTGCGGAATCACGCTGATCACTGTTTCCAGTCTGCTTTTATCCTTTGAGGGAATGGAATCGCTATCCTTCAGCACCTACTCGGCATTCGCTTTTCTGGCATGTATATCGTGGGGATTCGAGAACAACTGCACTAGAAAACTATCCGACTGTGATCCCTCGAGGATCGTGGTGATCAAAGGTATAGGGTCTGGAACCGGGGCTCTCCTCGTATCACATATACTTCAGGAAGAAATCCGCCTATCCATCTATGTGGTCGCGGCCCTCGTTCTAGGTTTCTTCGCTTACGGACTTTCCGTGTACTTCTACATATCCGCGCAGCGGACTCTTGGCGCAGCCAAAACCAGTTCGTACTATGCGATTGCGCCATTCATCGGCGCATTATTATCCATCGTACTTCTTCGAGAATTACCGGGAGTATCGTTTATTGTGGCTTTCGTGGCAATGATAGGTGGTATGGTCCTGGTTACAACAGATTCATATCTACATCCTCAAAGCTGATGCCGAAATTGTTATGGGTATTCCAACCTCAATCCAATGATGACTTTTCTTTTCGTTGCCTAATTAGAAGCGTAATTCCAAGCCCAAACACAAATCCACCCAGCAAAATAAAGAATCCCCAAATGCAATTCCAATAAGGAGAGTTAGTATCAAACATCTTGTCCAACAGATCCTGCCAGAACTTAAGTCCTGTCGCGATGGCCAAGAGATCAAACAACAAATAGGATCCTCCGAATATATAGATCCATCTCCACCAATAGTTTCTTCCTCGTTCCCGAATAAAAGTAACAATTCCGAGAATACATAATGCTGATAGGATCCCCATCAGAAGGAAATATAGAAGTCCCTTGCTCTTCATAACTCCGAGCCAGAAGTCTGCGTATGATACTCTGTCTATCAAAGCCCATATTCTATGCATATGAAAAACTCCAAAGAATATAAAGAACCATGGCTCCCACTTGTGAATGATCCGCATGTTTTTCTCCTCAAAAAATTACAAATAATGCAAAGGGATTGCAACCAAGTTTTCACGCAAAAACAGTTTTCTGTCTGTAAGACAAATGATCGCACCCATTCCGCGTTTCTTCTCCGGCACTCCATCCAGCACATCAAATTCCGAGGCCATATTTGCTTGCGGTCTCGTTGTCAGTTTGATCTCAATCGGATACAGAATCCCATTTTCATGGATGATCAGATCGATCTCCCCATCACCTGACTAATCCAAAGTACAACTTTAGATTAGCCAAGATGTGAGTAATTATCAATATGTGCTGAAAGTACTATACAAGCAATAAATTTCAGACAGGATCCGAACTGCGACCTTTCATGAACATTGTTTCCGGCTGATCGTTTTAATCTTTCTTTAAGGATTCTGTTTTATCATGGGCTCAATCACAAAAAAGGATGTGCGAGCCATGAGAAGATTCGAGACGATATTCCGAGCGATGGGAACTGTGAATTCCATATCGATCAGCAGCTGTAATAAAGAAACTCCGGACGTTCTTCTTACATCTCTTCGGGAAGCCATGTTCGAGGCGGATGACCGTCTCTCAATCTTTAAACCTGAAAGTGAGATCTCAAGGATCAACCGGGCCTCCTCGGGAATCCCAGACGGTATCAGCGAAGAAACGATGGACATTTTGCGTATTGCGCAGGCATGCAAGGAGGAAACCTGCGGACTCTTCGATATCGACCCGAAGAAGAATCATATTCTCGACCTCGGCGGCATCGCGAAAGGATATATGCTGGATAAAGCGGTAGAACAGATTCGGAAATCCTCGTTTTCCGGCTGTGATGTCATGCTGAATTACGGTGGCAGTATCGCCATTATGGGAAGCGCCGACTGGATAAGGATACGGAATCCTTTTCACTTTAGTGGAGTTACGGATGGAAACTCGATTCTTCTCTCTTCTTCCCCGAAGAATCCTCCTGCGATCGAGGTCTGTTGCAAAAACGAGAAGATCATCACCTCCGGCATCTATGAAAACTTCAGTAAAGATGCCGGAACGATCCGCCATCACATCATCGATCCGCGTACCGGCCGCTCTTCGGATACAGACCTGGTTTCCGTAACGCTGATCGGGACCTGCGGAACGAAGATGGATGCCCTCGCCACCGCCTGTATCGTCGCCGGAATCAGAGAGAGCCTGTCGTGGCTTCGAAAGCACAATATCGAAGGCATCTACATACGAAAAGACGGAAGTGCTTTTGCCACGGAAGGATTACGCGGACGCATCCGGTTCGTCAATTCCAAAGAAGAAAACGCAGTCTGACATTTCCGAAACACATAGAAAAATCAATCAACAAAAGAAAGGAAGATCAACATGAATGACAAGAGATTCTCAACTACACAGATTCTGAGACACCTGATCCAGATCGCCTCCTTTATCCTGATCCCGGGGCTGTTCATACTCACCCTTTATTCGGTGAAGGATATCTATACTTCAATCCTTCAAGGGACTTTCTCGCTCGCCTCCAACGGGCCGTCGATCGCCCTGCTTCTTGCCGTGCTCCCGATCACGATCCTCTGGGGACGGTTCTTCTGCGGATATATATGCGCATTCGGAAGCATGCAGGAGCTTCTGAACTTCATCGCAAGAAAGCTGAAGATCAAGCAGATCACGATACCGGCCAAGATCGAAAAGAAGCTAAAGTGGATCAAATACGCGGTCTTTGTCCTCCTGGTCGTGACCTGGACGCTCTCCGTCTCGATCGACACTTTCAGTCCCTGGACGGTTTTCGGGCAGTACTCCTCGTATAAGGGCTGGAAGACCTTCTCGTATCTGATGACATTCGGCGGCGCCCTGCTTCTCCTGATCGTCATCGCCTCTCTATTCTCTGAACGCGTATTCTGCCGATACTTCTGCCCCGCGGGTGCCATGTTCTCGCTCATCTCGCGCCCACGCCTTTTCAAACTAAAGAGAAACACTTCGTCGTGCATAAACTGCGGAAAATGCAGCACCGTCTGCCCGATGCACATCGACATCCTGGAAGACAGCAGCAAGAGCGGGAAAGTCATGTCCGGAGAATGCATCGACTGCTTCCGCTGTTCGGAGGCATGCGCAGTCAACGCAATCAATTCTGACAGCCGTGCTGCCATCTCCGGCACCCTGGGCGCAGCCTCGATCGGCGGACTTTATTTCATCGGCACGCTTCTCCCCTATTCTGACATGCCGGGCAACCGCGAACTGGTATCGACCACCGTGTCCGCCGGACAAAATGTGGTCTCCGACCTGAACCTTAAGGACATGGCCGATGGAACGTATACCGGGACAGGAAGCGGGTACCGCGGTGATACCAAAGTCTCCGTCACAGTTAAAAACGGAGAGATCACGGATATCACGATCGAGTCCTATCAGGACGATGACCGTTTCTTTAATAAGGCATCCGACACCATCATCAGCGAGATCCTTTCCGCACAGTCCTGCGACGTAAAGACCGTATCCGGCGCTACCTACAGCTCGCGCGGGATCATCGCCGCAGTCGCCGATGCACTGAACATCGAGTATTCTTCTGCTATACTGGAAGAAGGAAATGAAGGACACGGCAAAGGCTCAGGGAGAGAAGGCAAGAAGAAGGACAGCTCGTCGGCCGACGGAGAGGAACACGAAGAACGTGATTCTTCCGGCGAACACAAAGGAAGGAAAAAGAAATGAGACTTCTGCTGGTAGAAGATGAGAAGAACATGGCGCAGGCGATCCGAGAACTCCTTCGTCTGGAAAAATACGAAGTGGAGTGGTTCGCCGACGGCGAAGAGGGTGCAGATCAGCTCTGCACCGGGCTTTTCGATATCGCGGTCCTAGATGTGATGCTCCCCAACAAGAACGGTTTTGAGATCGCAAGGCAGGCCAGAAGCTGCGGCATCCGGACACCGATCCTGATGCTGACTGCGAGATCCGAAGTGGAAGACCGTGTTTCCGGACTCGATTGCGGTGCAGACGACTATCTGACCAAGCCGTTTGCCGCGCAGGAGCTTCTCGCGAGGCTACGCGCTCTCACCCGAAGGAGCTACGACATGGATGACGGTGTGCTTTCTTTCGGAGACATCCGCCTGGATACGAAGCGCATGATGCTCTGCTGCACGAAGACCGGCAACGAAGTACGCCTATCCGAGAAAGAATACAGTGCGCTGGAATACTTCATGAGCAACAAAGACCGTGTCCTCACCCGGGAACAGCTTTTCCTGAAGATCTGGGGATATGACAGTGAGGTAGAAGATACCAATCTGGAAGTATACATGTCATTTGTAAGAAAGAAACTGAGTTTTATCGGCGCGAAAACCACGATCAAGTCCGTGCGCGGCGTCGGGTATGAACTTCGCTTCACAGAATAAAGACACGAGGTGGAAATATGGCTAAGACGACTAATATGTTCCGCAAGGCGCGGATCCGCATCGTAGCAGTGATCATGGGCACACTGACCGTCATATTTGTGCTGACGCTCGCTCTGATCTACCTGACAAGTTACGCCTCCGTGTCTAATAATAATCTTTCGGAACTGCGCGATCACGCCAAAGGAAGAAAAGGAAGAACTGCCGGCATGTACTATTCTGTCGAGATCGATGATGCCGGAAAAGCAAGTGTTTCGGAGAATCGCTCGGAGGGAAAATACTCTGACGAAGAGCTTATTTCGCTGGCCGAGGATGCGAAAGACAAAAGCAAAGGCGAGATCGGCGATCTTCTCTATGTCGTTGAGGAAAAAGACGGTGTCACGAGGATCACCTTCATGGACAACACTTCGACCAGGCGCAACTTCTCGAACATCTTCAGAAACACCTTACTCTTCGGATCACTCGCCCTTGTGGTACTCTTCGTCGTGGCGTGGGTACTGTCGGGAAAGATCGTGAAACCCATGGAGGAGAGCTATAAACTTCAAAAGCAGTTCACCTCCGATGCCGGACATGAATTAAAGACACCGATCGCTGCCGTCAGTGCCAATCTGGAGATGCTGCGGCGCGAGGTAGGAGAGAATCGCTGGCTTGATAATATCGACGCGGAGAATACGCGTATGCGCGAACTCGTTACACAGTTACTCGAACTGGCAAGAAACGAGAATCAGGAACTGCCGAAAGAGCGCGTATCTTTTTCAAGGATCGTGACCGGAACCATCCTCCCGCAGGAAGCGGTTTTCTTTGAAAAAGGCATCACTGTAGAAAGTCACATCGCTGACGACCTATTCGTTAACGGGAATAAAGGACAATTGGAACAACTGACCACGATCCTGCTGGATAATGCTGTCTCGCACACCTCCTCTGATGAAAGCCGGAGAACTGTCTCTGTTGTTCTGAAGAGAGTTCGTGATCATGTGATCCTGGAGGTCACCAATCCCGGAAAAGAGATACCGGAAGCGGAGAGACAAGTGCTTTTCACACGGTTTTATCGCGCTGATGATTCCAGAGAATACACGGGACACTACGGACTCGGGCTGTCGATCGCCAAAGCGATCAGCGACGCACACGACGGTAAGATCGAGGTCACCTGCGAGGCCGGTCTGGTCACATTCCGCGTCTTCCTGAAAGCAGCCTGATCTCTGTTTTCGGAAAACCCCTGGAAATTCTCGAATCTACCCGGTTTAAAAAGCAACTCTCCATGCTGCAGGATGAAGCAACATGGAGAGTTTTGCTGACTTTTGGTGCGGGCGACAGGACTTGAACCTGCACACTCTCGTACCAGAACCTAAATCTGGCGTGTCTGCCAATTTCACCACGCCCGCATGCGTGGGCTTCCTTAACGGAAGCATGGAAAAATGGTATCATTTTTTGAAAGAATGGTCAATCAGCGCCTTTTCCCCTCTCGTACATTGTATAATGATAGAGGGGGTATCAAGTTATCGTGGAGGCGGAATATGGGTATTTTCAGTTTTGCAAAAGAACTAGGAAAAGCGATGTCTTACAAATGTCCGATCTGCGGGAAGAAGCTCGGTATGACCGGCAGTAGCCATAAGCTTGCCGATCAGACAGCGATCTGTACCGATTGCTGGCAAAAACCGAGGATCATGTATCCGGTTACGTATTCTGAAAATCAGGATTATATAGATTACTCGCAAAAATCATCTCAGGAAAGACAACGGGCGCCCTCTGATGTCCGATATACAAACTGGCACGATGATGTGCCGGACCAGTTCATCCGTCACGATCCCATATATCAGCTGACTCTGGAACAGTTCCGGGCAGCCCTTTCCAACCTCGAGGCCTATACGGCCGGGATCAGACAGCAGTTCGGCGGACATGCCAATGTTTTTGTCGTGGACCGTGTCGTGGAACTGGATCCGAATAAGGATAAGGTCAGAATTACCAACCTGGCTCATTCCTCAGAATGGATCCTGGATCCGCAGGGGAAGATCATGGTGGAAGGCCGTATCGTCCTGGGGCGTTTTTTTGACGGGTATTTCGAGGGAAAGATTTTCCGGTCAGGGACAACACTCCCTTTAGGTATCCACCAGTGTTCGTATCTATATAATGGCGACAGCAGATATGCGAAGGAAGGATATCCGGCTGGTGAGGAAGCCCGGATGATCGTAGATAAAGGAAGCGTTATGCAGGGCGATGCGATCGTGTCCGATTGAGTTTTTCAGGAGGGAGATATGAGTAAAGTATGCGCAAGATATAAAAATGTGGCCGCCATTCTTCTGCTCGTTGCGATGCTTTTTGTCTTGGCCGGATGCAAGGATAAGAAGGCAAATACAGAAGACGAACTGCGCGGCTGGGTCGAAAAATTAGACAATACATTTTCAGATGACCATTTCGAGTACGAAAGATTCTACCAAAATGTTCTGGATGGCAATGGTGGTTACATGGATGGCATGGGTACAGTTGTCGTTAAATCCGAAAAATACCCGGATCAGAAAATCTATATTTCTAACAATTTTAATTCTGAGGGGGAACCACCCTATACAAACTATAACTCCATCCGTTATAAGGAGGACATGGAGGAATATATCAAGGGGGTCTTTGAAGAACATTTCAGCTGCGATTCATGCGAAGTCCAGTACCTCTGCGAGCCAACAACACCGATCGAGTATATGAGCTTTAATACATACTTGCAGAAGTATGCCCGCTTCAGTCACGTCGATGTCATCATATACAAGAAGGACGGTGCTTTTACAGCACAAGAGCAGACGGTGGATGAACTCATCAGGATTGTTAAGGAGCGGAACGAAGTATGCAAAATCACGTTATACTACTGCACAGAGGAATCAGCAGATCCTTTCCAGAATTATGACTACTGCTATAAACTCCACATGGAGGAACGCCACGAGATTCGTGTCATCACCGTTGAAAGCCCAGGAAGCGACGAACCCGAGACACTTGTTGAGAACAGGACATGGTGAAGCATCATTCAACCGGAGGGAGATATGGATAAAGCATGCACAAGATATAAAAACGTGGTCGCCATTCTTCTGATCTTGTCGATGGTATTCGTAATGGTCGGATGCAAGGATAAAAATTCGGAAACAGTTCCTGAAAGCTCCTCTGTCCAGACGAAGAAAACAGCGCCTGAAACCACGCGTCAAGCAAACGATGGAATAGAAGATGAAGATGAGTTGCGCCGATGGGTCGAGAGTTTAAACGATACATTTAAGGACGACCATTTCGAGTACGAATATTATTTTCACAATATTATTGATGCCGAAGGTCATCCTATCCCCGGCGAGGGAATAGTAGTTGTCGCGAAATCGGAAAAATACCCGGATCAGGAGATCCATATCACAAATACTCTCACTCCAAACGGCGAACACTATACGGACTATAACTCCATCCGCTATAAGGAAGACATGGAGAAGTACTGCAAAGGGATCTTTGAAGAACGGCTCAACTGCGATTCATGTGAAGTCATCTGCCAAAGCGAGCCAACAACACCGATCGAGAATATGAGCTTTGAGAAGTACTTGCAAGAGCATGCCGGTTTCTACTTCACTGTCATCATGTACAGCAAGGACAGTGCTTTTACCGGGGAAAAACAGACGGTAGATGAACTCGTCCGGATCGTCAAAGAACAAAACAAAGCGTGTGATATCGATCTGTTCTACTGCAATGAAGGAGTTGACGGTCCGTATCATCATAACTATGTCTGCTTCTACAGTCTCCGCATGTCGCAACCCAACGAGATCCTGTACATCCGAATCGAAAGAAACAGCGGCGCAGAATTTGAGACACTGGTTGAGAACATGACCTGGTGATTTAGTATAATGGTATAGTGATGTTCGGCTCATAAGTATTTGCCGCACATTCAAAAGATACCGGGGAGTTTTGAGGATGCATTCTGACACGCAGGAAAAGAGAATCATGTGGTACGCCGCATTACTGGGCCTTCTCGGTCAGGGCGTCGCACTCGTCGTCGACAACAAGATCCCCCACGCGGTAGTGCTTTTCGCGCTGAATATGGTGCTTCTGAACCTGATCTACTTCACGGAAGACAAGAATCACATCCTTTCCATCCTGCTTCTTACGGTGGAAGCGGCGGCGGTGGTACTTGGTACACACTGGTATATCGGCGTGCTTGCCCTCCCCGTCATTACTCTTCCCTTCTTCACAAGCAGAAAGCTCATGCGGACCTTAGGCATCCTTCTTTCCTGCTGCGGCATCGCGATGCATATTCTCGATGCCCGGCCGGACATCATCATGCTTCTTCTTTGGGCCGGGGCGACGATCCTCGCCTATGTGATCTGGGAAGGGCTTCTCGCGCTTCTGACCTACTCGTTCGAGACCCGTGCGAAGCTGAACCTGGCGCTGACAGCCGCTGCGGTCGACGCGATGGAGCAGCGCACGCTTCGCGAGGAGATCGCCAGGAACCAGAAGGTCAACGAGAATAACGCAAGACTTGAAGAGCGAGAGCGCATCTCGCGAGATATCCATAACTACGTCGGACATACCCTTTCAGCCGCTTCGGTCACGCTCGACGCGGCGACGGTTCTTGTTCCGAATGACCAGGCAAAAGCACTGGAGAAGATCGATGTCGCGAATTCGCGGGTGCACGAGGCCATCTCGAATGTGCGTAGTGTGGTTCGTACCCTGGATGCGGAGGACGACCGCATCGCCGTCGATGACTACCTCCTCTCGCTCGAGAAACACGTCGAGGAGTTTAAGATGGATACGTCGATCAAGGTGTACCACAACTTCTCGCAGATCAAGTCGAAGACGAGGATCCCAATCCAGACCGCTTCGTTTCTCAGCTCTTCCCTTTCGGAACTTCTGACGAACGGTGTGAAGCACGGGCAGGCGGATCTTTTCGTGATCACATTCGTGCTCGACGGGACACATATACGACTGAAGGTACAAGATAACGGATCCGGCTGGGGCAAGATCTCTCTAAACGAGAAGAAACTTCGCCTGGCCAACGGTTTCGGACTACGGAAGATACGAGACTATACGGAGAGCTGTGGTGGCAGCTTCGAGATCGAGAGCGAGGACGGATTCACCGTCAGCCTCTCGCTGCCGTTTGAGGAGGAAACACATGACGAAGATACTGCTGGTGGATGACGAACCTTTACTGCTGGACAGTCTGGAGATCATACTCACCTATTCAGGGGGGTACGAGATCATGGGCAAGGCCGGAAACGGTGTCGAGGCGCTCGAGTGCCTCCGAAAAGAAGTGCCGGATGTCATGCTGGTCGACCTCAACATGCCCGGCATGGGCGGCATCGAGCTCATCCCGAAGGTGCACACCGAGTATCCGGAGATCAAGATCATCGTGCTCACGACTTTCTATGACGAGCGTTCGATCTCCCACGCCATTGCAGGCGGCGCTTGCGGATACCTGCTTAAGGACTCCGGAAAGGAAGCGATCCTCAGTGCCATTTCGCAGGCACTTCGGGGCCAAAGTGTCCTGGACCAGAAGGTCATGCAGAAGCTCAATACCATGCTCGCTGGCGGGGCGGCTTCCGACAGCGCAGTCGAATCATCAAGCGCTCCTGGCACAAGTGCTTCTCAATCGGAGAAAGATACCATCAACCTCGATGACTACGGCATGACCGATCGTGAGAAAGAGATCTGCCGGCTCATCTCTGAAGGATGTACCAATTCGCAGATCGCGTCGATCCTCTATATCAGCGAGGGCACGGTCAAGAACTACGTCTCCACGATCTACGACAAGCTCGGCGAACGTGACCGCACCAAGGTCGTCCTGATGCTCACCCGCTGCCGGTTCTAAGTGATGTACTCAATTCGGAAGGAATACTCTCCATATACTTTGGGAAGTTTCCGTCCCTTTTTTCTATTCTTTCAAAAAAAGACGGAAATCCAAGCCGACTCGACGAATCATTTCCGTCCTTTTTTCGCAATTGTCGATTATTGGACGGAAATCCTCTGCATTTACGACAATAAAAGCATATGAAAAAGGACTGCCCCATTTCTGAGACAGTCCTTGATTTCACTTAGATCGGTTAATGATTTCGATCTGAGGTCAGTGATGATTAATCGTCATCCTCGTCCTCGTCCTCGTCGTCCTCATCCTCGTCTTCGTC
>JAFZVE010000012.1 GCA_017617995.1 Clostridiales bacterium | reverse complement strand
TCCTACGGTATGACCGATACGATGGGCCGTATGCACTCCGATGCTCAGTTCGCAGGTTCTTCCTCCGTTCCGGCACACGTTGAGATGATGGGCTTCCTCGGTATGGGTAACAACCCGATGGTTGGTGCTTCCGTAGCAGTAGCTGTTGCTGTTGAGGAGTGCATGAAGAAGTAATTCTTCTCCCCTTTTTCGAAAAGCACTAACGTAATAACGCAAAAATGAACCGGCTCCCTTCGAGATGAAGGGGGCCGGTTTTCTTTTTAGTCTCCAATTGGTCTACTTTTGGAGTGAAAGGAGACTGTGTCTCCAAATATCACCGGAGAAAGTTAGTCGTCGTACGTATCCTCCAGCTGCTGACCGAAGACATCGCTGAACGCCTTGCCATCGATCGTATCCGTATCCTTATTGTACTTGACCATGACATACTTGATCTCGTTATTCCGATCCGCATCAAGCACCTTAAAGACGAGCGTGCCATTGTTGGGACCATACGCGCTCGCCGAGACGATCGTGCCGGACGAGATCGTGTAGCTGCCGATCATATCGCCGGAGTCCCAGTCGAACTGATCACCGGAAATATCGGACATCACTACAAGTGGAAGCGTCTCATAATAGCCAAAGGCCGTGTGCGGCAGGAGTTCCCCGGTCGTCTGGATCTCGTATTCACGTCGCGTCTCTGCCGCGCTGCCGAGGACCGGAACAAGTTCGAGGATATCAAAAGCGTTCGGATTCAGAAGCGTTTTACTGAGTCTTCCCGTCATGTCATATACAAACTCCGGTTTTCCGCTTGAAAGGTCAAATGTCAGAAGCTCGACGATCTGATCATACACGTACATCGACAGGATCATGAAGGTCTTCCCTTCTCTACGGATCAGAACACTCGGGCTTCGGGAAGAAAGCTTATACAAATTTGAGACATCCGTGATATCGTCATCCGTAAAAACATACGTCTGGTCATTGATCTGGATGGACAGTTCTCTATTACCGGATCCGGCATGGATAGTATCAAACTCGTTGTCACCATCTATATCCCACACAAGATCACCATTATCCTCGAACCGCAGAATATAATCCGAAGGTGTTTTTCCGAAATAATACATATTGAAACACTCCTCGTGGCCATAGACCGGAAGCTTGTGCCCCTGGATAATGATCCCGTCATACGTTACCCCGAAGAACTCGTCGCCTTCGTCCCATAAATCTTCGGCATATTCAGCCACTTCAGGAAGATAAAGCGCGTCAAAGTACTCCTCGATATATGCCATCAACGCATCTT
Organism: Clostridiales bacterium; assembly: GCA_017617995.1. Lineage (GTDB taxonomy): Bacteria > Bacillota > Clostridia > Saccharofermentanales > Saccharofermentanaceae > Scatonaster. Next base: position 88,089 of record JAFZVE010000012.1, on the reverse strand, counting down.
CATCCGTGATAATATCTTCGATAGTCAAGGATTCCGACAACTGCGGATCAAGATTGATGATGAGTTCCAGATCGTCGATCTCGTCCGCCTGACTGCTGTCGATAAGGCCGCGGATCGAAAAAGAAAGCATCTGATCATCGGCACGATACACGGTGGTCTCAAAGCGGTAGTTATAGAACGGGAGCGCCTCACCATTTTCCTTCGCCTCTAGAAAAGCACTGATCCTCTCGTCATATTCAGAGCTGATATTATCTACGATCGTCTCATACAGATACTCAAAATCAGATGTGATCTGTTGCGGACCATTCACGATCGTGTACTTATCGCATGAGGTGCGCACAAACTTGGCGATGTCCTTCCACATGGGATTGTCCTCATTCGGATCCATCTCACCATACTGGTAGCAGAACGTCTCGCGCAGAAGTGTCAGATACTCTCCATCGTCCGAGATCTCCCATTCGTGCGAAGCCGAAGGATCGGGATTGCTTCCCGTCGAACTCGTATCGTCCGTGCTACTTGGTGTCGTGTCCGTGACGACCGGATCCGTCGGCTCATCCGTCGGCTCGGTCTCCGTGTCCTCCGTCTCGGACGTCTTCTTCGACGTCTTCTTTTTCTTCTTCTTCGTCGTCTCCTCGCTCGTGCACGCCACACAGCCGAGCAGAATGGCCATCGCCAACATCAACGAAATTGATTTCTTCATGTCCCTGTCCTCCTTGCCCTTACCTGTTTCCCTGTTCGATCCGGTTTCCCGGGTTATGCTTTCGCCAGTTCAATCAGAAGCTCCGTGATCTTCGCCATCGCCTCACAGCTGACGTACTCATAGACGCCGTGGAAGTTATGGCCGCCGGCGCATATATTCGGGCACAGAAGACCTCTGTACGAGAGCATCGCCCCGTCTGTCCCGCCACGGATCGGCTCGATCTTCGGCGTGATGCCGCACCGCCGCATCGCCTCTTCACAACGCTTGACGATCTCCATGTGCGGGCGGATCTTATCGATCATGTTAAAGTAGGTATCCTTGATCTCACACTCGACTTTCGCGCCGGGATGCGCTGCTTCGACCTCTTCGCACACTGCCGCGATGGTCTCTTTCTTCTTTTCGAAAAGCACTGAATCGTGGTCTCTGAGGATATAGACGAGGCTTGCTTCGGATGCGTCACCCCGCATATCTGTAAGGTGATAGAATCCTTCGTGGTCGCGCGTGAGCTCGGGGCGTTCCTTAGATGGGAGCTTGCTGTCGATCTCCATCGCGAGGCGTGCCGCGTGGATCATCTTCCCGTACGCTTCGCCCGGATGGACGTTTCTTCCCGTCACCTTGATCACCGCCGTCGCGGCATTGAAGTTCTCGTAGGACAGTTCCCCCAGCTCACCGCCGTCGACGGTGTACGCGAAGTCCGCGCCGAACTTCCCGAGGTCGAAGTTAAGCGTTCCCTCTCCGATCTCTTCGTCCGGCGTAAAAGCGATGTAGATCTGCCCGTGCCTGATTTCCGGGTGTGTCAGGAAATAGTGTACCATCGTCATGATCTCCGCGATACCCGACTTGTCATCGGATCCGAGAAGTGTCGTACCATCAGATGTGATCAATGTCTGGCCCTTATACTTCAGAAGTTCTGGGAAATCGGAAGGACTAAGGATATGCTGCTCAGATTCTTTCGACTGCTGCGCATCATCACAATAGGCGTTCGAATCAGACTTCACTTGGGAATCCGAGCCTGCTCCCCCTCCCAGCACGATGTCACCGCCATCGTAATCCTCGATGATCTGCGGCTTCACGCCTGCCCCGCTTGCTTCAGGAGAAGTATCCATATGTGCGATAAAACCGATCTTCGGCACATCCGCGAGATCATCACCGATCGCAAGCTCCGGAAGGTTCTCTTTAATCGTGCAATAGATGTAACCGTTCTCCTCGTCAAATGAATACTGCGCGCCCATATCGTCAAGTTCCGAGATCAGGACTCTCGCGAGATCCAGCTGCTTTTCGGAGCTCGGATGTGTGCCGGAAGTCTCATCCGACTGCGTGTCGATCTTGGCATAGCGCAGGAAACGCTCTACCACTTCACTTTTTAAATCCAATGCCATACCTCTATCCATCCTATCTTCAAGCAGTCGAGGGATGCCTTGGACCGGGCATCCCTCGTCATTTTTCCTGTCAGTTCTCACCCGGCCGGAGTGTTTCCATTGTCTGTCAACCACCGATGTACAGCTGGCTCTCGAAGATATCTCCGACAGAAACGCCGGCGATCATATTCTCCTTATCGGTCTCCAGGTTCACATAGTGCACATCCGAAGTATCACGGCTCAGGACCTTCAGGACGAGCGCGCCGTTATTCGGGCCGTAGGCGATGATCTGCACGACCGATCCGGCCGGGATCGTATAGGAACCGATCATATTGCCGTTGTCCCAGTTAAATTCATCACCCGTGATGCTCGTGTAGGTCAAGAGCGGGTGCGAGAAGCCGTAGACGAACGCCGTCTGCGGGATGAGCGTGCCATCGCCCTTAAGCTGATAGTATCTGTCCATATTCATACCGCCGAGAAGATCGACGTCCTCAGCGATTGAGAAATAGTTCGGATCCAGTACATTCTCGAGGATGCCGTAACGGTCCATCACATACTTCGGTGTACCGTCAGTCATATCGAAGAAATAAAGCCCGACAATCGCATCGGATTCGTTCAGAGATACGACCAGATAGCAGCGGCCCTCCGTGAACATCACGACACACGGAGAATTAAATGCGATGTCCTCCATGTAGTTGATATTCGGCGCCTCGGCGTTAGTGATAGTGTATTTCTGGCCGTTTACCGTAATATACAGCTCCCCTGCGGAATAGTCGAAATCACACTTTAGTTCATCGAGTTTACCATCTCCGTCGAAGTCCCATACCAACTCGCCCTTTTCATCGAGGAACAGGGAATAGTTTTCCGGCGTCGAGCCGAAATAGCTCATGTTGAAGAGCTCTTCGTGCCCGACTACCGGTACCTTGATATTGTCGAACATGAGGCCGTCGTAGACCAGGCCGAAGCAGTCCTCACCGTCATCGAGCATGTCGATGTAATCGTTGAGATGATAGGTCTCGCCGATCTCATTTAAGTAACTCTCGAGATAGTCCTCGAAAGCATCCAGATCGGTGATGACATCGTCGATCGTGATATCGTTAAGCGTGTCGGGATCGACGTTTACATAGAAACTCGAATCGTTCGATTCGTAGTCACCATTGGTCAAAGCGTGAAGACGGAACGAGAAGATCTGGCTGTCGGCACGATAGACTTGATTCTCCTCATAAAGAGAATAGGTCATCGGGCTCTCACCGCGATCGATGGCATCCGTAAACTCTTTAAGATACTGTTCGTAATGCTCCTCGCTGGAATCACGGATCTGCTCATACAGCGCCTCGAGCTCGTCATTCAGTACTGTTCCGCCGTTGCTCGTCGTGAGCGACTCCCAGTAAAAATACAGCGAAACCGGAAGGTTGCCCGGCAGCACCAACTCCCCTGTCGGATCCAGTGCTCCGTATGTCAGGCAGTAGCCGTTTGTCAGAGCACCGAGTGAGATGAGATCATTGCTGATGATCAGCTCCGAAGGTGCGCTCGGCGCTTTGGAGGTGTCCGAAGTGGAGTCGCTCGTGTCGACCACAGGCACGGTGTCGCTCGTCGTATCCGTCGGCTCATCTGTCGTGTCCGTCGGTTCGTCTGTCGTGTCATCAGTCGGATCCTCTGTAGGCGCGTCCGTTTCCTCGGTCTTCTCCGTCGTCTTCTTCGTCTTTTTCTTCTTCTTCGTTGTTTCCTCAGACGTACAGCCCGCACATCCCAGGATCATGGCTGCCGTTAGCAGCACCGCTACCAGTTTCTTCATCTTTTCTTTTCTCCTTTTCTTATGTGTTTATTGTGTTTACTTATTCACCCCAGCTCAGGCCGCTGAAAGCTTCGCCCGCGAAACAGCCCGCGATCATGCCGTCGCAGTCCGTCTCCAGCACGACGTGGAAGGTCTTCGAGTCGTCCGGATCGAGGACACGCATCACCAGAAGGCCGGCGCCCTCGACGACATAAATACTCGAGACGATCGAGCCGGCCGGAAGCGTGATCGCATCCCCGATCTCCATCGTAAGAAGATTCGTCTCATTCGCCGGAAGATCGATCAGAGTCTTATACGGGCCCGCGTAGATCTCCTTGAAGATCGAATTCCCGATCATGCTGCCGTCCTCGTTCAGGAAACAGTATTCTTTCGTACTGACCAGACCCGTGAGCCGCGCGCTATCGCTGACACGGAGGTTGTCCGGATCGTAGCCCTCGCGGACGATGACATCATCCTCATTCACCAGTCTGACAGCGTTTCCATCGAGTTTGAAGACGCATGTATCGCACCAGTACCAGCTCTCGAGTGTCACGACGAGGTAATAGCCGTTACGCGTACGGAGCAGATAACTCGGGAGTTCCTGGGAAATCCCGTAGAAAACGGCCAGATTATCGATGTCGTTCCTGTCAAACCTGTACACGTCGCCGTTCACCGAGATATTGAGCTTGCTGATTCCATCGTCTTCGGTATCGATATCAGCGGTAACGCGGACCGAGTCGAGCGCCGCATCTTCGGTCACATCCCAGATGGCCTCGCCGTTATAGTCCAGGATCAGGCCGTAGGTATCCGGCACGCCGCCGAAATAGGAAAGGTCAAACATATTCTCATTTCCGAATACCGGGACCTTGCCAAAGCCGGCGATGTAAATGCCGTCGTATGTCAGAGCAAAAGCGCAGGCGCCGGTCTGGACTTCCTGGATAAGATCTTCGTAGCCGTATATGGTGGGATCCATCGTCTCAACTACATACGCATAGAGCGCATCCATGTCTGTTACGACTTCTTCGATTGTGATGAATCCACCGTCTGAGGTTCTGTAGTTCATGCCGACCGAAACAAATTCGTAGTAGTCCGGGCCGAAGTCCATATAGTTAAGGATGAAGGACACGTATTCGCTGTCGGCTCGATATACGACGGTTTCGACATTATAGTAGGAATTGCCCGGCCAGGTTGATCCGTTCTGCTGTACCTGAAGAAATTTGTCCAGATCATATTGATAGGACGCCAGAGCATCCTCCGCCACCTTTGTGAACTTATCGGAGAGAGAATCCTGGATCGGTCCGCCTTCGATCGTGTAGAGTTCGTCGAACTTCATGGTAACGTAACTCATGTCTCCGTAATCCGAGTCCGGATTCACGTCGCCGTAGGCTCGATAGACTACGTCTCTTCCGAGCTGGAGCTTCTCGAGATCGTGGTGGATCGTGATACCGCTCGGGAGGGTAAACGGATCCGGCACCTGCGCCGGATCGCCATATGGGGCAGTCGGGTCATCGGTGTCCGATGGCTCGGTCGTATCGATCGTATCTGTCGGATTGCCGGGATCACCTGTCGGTCCTGTCGGATCATCTGTGGGATCCGTCTCCGGGTCGTCGGTCGGATCCTCCGTCGGAGCATCCGTCTCCTCGGTTGTGGGTTTCTTTGTCTTTGACGGTTTCTTCTTGGTCGTCTCCTTGGATGTGCATCCCACGCACCCCAAGAGCATCGCCATCGCCAGAATCGATGCAATTGCCTTTTTCAAACCTCTATCCTCCTATTAAAAAGAACAGAGTTATTGTATCACAAAACGCAAAATTCTTTAACACTCCCGGAGAGGATATCTATTCACGGATGCCGGGTTCAGGTCTCGCCCTCGGACACACTCACACACACCTTCTCGAGTGCCGCACGCTTCAGCGACATCTTGTGCCCGCAGGTCTCGCAGCACATCAGGACCTCGGCGCCCACACGCAGCAGTTTCCACGTCTTCCCGCCGCACGGATGCGTCTTCTTCAGCGTGACCACCTGTCCTTCTTTATATGGATAGAGGAAAAACTTCCCGTTCATATCATTCTCCCGTACCGAAACTTCCGCATGTTACGCGGTCGTGTCCGCCATAGTCCTGTACTGTCAGAATACCCGATAAATACGGCCGCATCAAGTCGCGGACGTCTTGTCCCTGATCGCACCCGTGCTCCACCGCAAGTACACCGCCTGCAGCAAGGAAACGCGGCAGTCCTTCCGCGATCCTCAGGTAGAACGAAAGCCCGTCGCCCTCATCCGTCAGCGCCATCGCCGGTTCATGTTCCCGCACTTCCGGCTCAAGCTCTCCCATCTCCGCCTTCGTCACATATGGAGGATTGGACACGATGAGGTCGTACCTGTCATCCGATTCCGGCCATAGGTCAGTAAGCTCGACTTTCCAGTTCCCCTCGCCGAGGATCTTCTTCGCATTTTCTTCGGCAAAAGCACTTGCTTTCGGGGAGATTTCCGTCATGGTCAGCGTATAGGCGATTCCTTTCTTTTGAAGTTCGCTTGCGATCGTGATGCCGACGCAGCCGGATCCCGTGCAAAGATCGAGGATCCGGACCGGGTTTTCGGCCGGCGAGGCATTTCCCGGTCTTTCCCGCGATGACACTTCCGGAATCGCGGGTGCGCCGGGGAGCATCTGCGGAAAACCCATGGCCCCGAGGGCCGTCTCCACCAGGATCTCGGTATCAAATCGCGGGATCAGGACACCCTCTCCCACGGAAAAGGTAAGGTTATAGAAAGGCGCACGTCCGACGATATACGAGAGAGGCTCATGCCCGGCACGCCGCTCGAAGAGCTCTTCGAGCACCTCGAGCGAAGACTCCGAAACGACAGACGACAGTGCATTTGCCAGAGAAAAACGGACCGCGGAGCGGCGTAAGCCCGTCCCCTCCATAAAACAAAGCCACGCCTCGTTCTCCGCGTCCGGGATTCCGGCACGGGAAAGAAGCGTGGTCTTCTCATCTAAATATTCACTCAGCGTCAAAGTACGACCTCCGACTCTTTTCTCGAGGTTCCCAGGGATTACCAGATATCCTCGTTGCTGTTCTCCGGGATAACGGCCTGTACAGATGCGATCGCGACCTCGATCATGCTATCGGTCGGTTCCTTGGTCGTCAGTTTCTGAAGTCCGAGGCCCGGAGCGATGAAGATCTTACAGATCGGGTTCTGGTCGTGGCGTCCGCAGAAACGAAGGATCTCGTAGGAGATACCGCCGACGAGCGGCACGAGCGCGAGACGAACAAGCATATTGATCCACCAGACATTTACACCGATAAAGACACTGGCGACGCAGAAGACGAGGATCGATACGAGTACGACGATGAAGAGAAACGCCGTTCCGCAGCGCGGATGGAAGCGGCTCATCTTCCGGACGTTTGGGACCGTTAAGTCCTCGCCGGCTTCGTAGCAGGCGATGGTCTTATGCTCGGCACCGTGGTACATCCACACGCGGGCGATGTCCTTGAGGCGCGATGTCAGCGCAAGGTAAGTCAGGAAGATCACGATACGGATCACACCCTCGAGAAAGTTCAGCGCGACATTCAGCTTAATGGAGTCGGAGCGTTCCGCCGAGAAGAAGTGAAGTCCCGTGTCCACGATCAGTCTAGGAAGCAGTATGAACAGCACGATACTGAACATCAGTCCGAGTACCGCGGCGAAGATCATGACACCGTCACTGTGCTTGTCTGCCCACTGATCGAGCTTACTTGCACTCTTCTCCTTGCCGGTGACATGCTGCTCGGCCTTGGCCGCCTGGATCGTCTTCGGCTTATCGTCATCCTCTCCGGATGGCACACGCGAGATGCCTTCCTGCGGGGCGCCCTCCTCGGAGATCTCTGCGGATTTCATGAGCGCGGCCGTACCGGTCACGAGCTGGCGGAAGAAGCGGATGCACCCCCGGACCAGCGGGACCTTCTCGAAAAATGTCTCACTGGCGCTCTTCTTGATTTCTTCTACATAGATGGAGCCGTCGGCCTTACGGACAGCGATGGCCGTGCGGCGCGGCCCGCACATCATGATGCCCTCGATCAGGGCCTGACCGCCGATCGTGGTCTTCTTCGGTCGTCTTCCGGTAACGGGAACAGCCGGAGCCGGTGTCGCATCAATCGCGTCCGTCTCTTCGTATCCGGTCACTTCACCTGCAGCATCTGCCAGGGTTTCCTCTGCAGCTATCGTTTCCGCTGCACCTTCTGTCACTGTCTCCGCTTCAACAGAAGAAACCTCCGACCCTTCCACAGCGTCTGCGATAGCAGCCTCTAGCGTTCCTGCCGCCGTATCCTGAAGCGTTTCTTCTGCCTTCTCAGCGGTCTCGTCTATATCGATATCCGGTTGATTCCGGAGCTCTTCATTTCTCAATTCTTCATCCATTTGATGGTTCCTTTCCAAGTGCTCTGTGCACTAATCCTTATTGTAACAGAAAAAGCAACAGGATTGTATCACTATCCGTTTTTCTCGTTCAAACGCCATCTTTTCTCAACTCTATTTGATATGCATGTCATATACCTGTATAATGAAAGTGTTAAGCCATCCGAACGAATTCACTACATGCCGCCGATAGCTGGAGATCCTGAACATGTCCGATTCGTTAAGCTTCAGTAATACCATCAGTAAACTCGATATATTCGAGAGTTTCACCATGTCGCGCGCAGCGATGGATGACGCGTCCGAACGTCTGAAAGACGAGATATCCTCCACACCGATTTCCAACGAGCAGATCAAAAAAGGCGATGAGATCCTGTCGACGTACCACGTCGAAGACGACGCCATTTCCGGCGGTATGGGCAGTGTGTGGCACGTGCATCACCGCAGCTGGAACATCGACCTGGCCATGAAGCGCCCTCAGCCGCGATTCTTCGCGGAGGGAAGCCGGAAGAAGAAAGAAGAATTCATCGCCGAGTGCGAGAACTGGATCAATCTCGGACTTCACCCGAATATCGTCAGCTGCTACTATGTCCGAGACATCGGCGGTGTCCCGACGATCTTCTCGGAGTGGATGGACGGCGGAAGCCTCTCCGATGCCATAAAGAGCGGTACTCTTTACGATGGCCCGGAAGAAGACGTCCGGCTGCGGCTACTGGATCTTTCCATCCAGATGGCCAGAGGTCTTCGCTATGCGCATGGAGAAGACCTGATCCATCAGGATATCAAGCCGGGAAACATCCTTCTTACGAAGACATGGGATGCCGGCATCGCCGACTTCGGTCTGGCGAGAGCACGCGGCCGGCTCACGGAAGCCGGACAAGCCGCCTCCTCCGGATATACACCGCAATACTGTCCACAGGAACAGTCCGACGGCGCCCCTGCTGAAAGCTGGATGGACGTATATGCCTGGGCACTGACCGTTCTCGAGATGCATATCGGAAAACGTGTATGGAACAAGGGCGCGCAGGTCCGGACCAATCTTAAAGAAGTACTTTCTCAGCTCCGCTATCCGGCCTCTCCCGAGATGGAAGACCTCCTCACCCGCTGTATCACTACGAAAGAATGCAGGATCGGAGAGATATGCGACCAGCTCGTCAAAGAGTATGAGGCAATCGCACGGAAAAGTTACCCGAGGAAAGAACCGAAGACGGCCGATCAGACGCCGGACAGCATGAATAACCGAGCACTGAGTTTCCTGGATCTCCACAACACGGAAGCCGCCGAACGATGCTGGGCATTCGCACTTAGCCGCAATGCCGCCCATCTTCCGAGCCTTTTTAACCAGGGACTGCATCAGTGGCGAAGCGGAAAGCTCGACGATGAGACACTCGTTTCCCGGTTAACGGATGCCGATCAACACCAGTTCACGCTATCCGACAGATGGCTCCACGCACTCGACACGGAACGGGGAGTCACTAGCCGCCTTCCCTATGAGCAGGAATCGGTATCTTTCGGAAGCTCGGGAAAATCATGTAATCTCTGCATATCCGAAGACGGAAAAACCGTCGTGACCGTAAGTAACAAGGAGCTCTCGGCATGGAACACCGACAGCGGGACATGTCTTTTCACCACGACCTACGGTAAGAAACAGATCGCGCCTTATAAGCTCATGGTCCGGATCAGCCCGGACAGCCGGTATATCGTCTTCAGCGAAAGAAATGAGAGAACTCCGCTTTTCGGCACCACACCATTGGGTAACTTCACCAAGATGCTCTATATCGCCGAGATGTCTTCCGGAAGGATCCTCCATACGGTTCAGGCCCATATGGCTTCCATCACCGCCATATGTTTCCATCCGAACGGCGGATATGTCTATACCGGATCTTCAGACCAGCGGATCTGCAAGTGGGACTTACGGTCAGGTGCACAAGTCACGGTGTATTCTCTTTCGCAGCCTGTACTCGATATGGATATCTCCGCGGACGGCCTATATCTTTTCGCACTGACCGGCGGCCCCGGAAAAGAATCTCCGCGAACACTCATGAAGATTCATGAAGAAAATAAGGAAACCACATCTCTTCTCCGCCCGGATACGAATCCGTCCTCCATACGGGTCTCTTCGGACAGGAACGTCCTGTTTTTCTGTGGGGCCGACACCCTCTCCCGCATGGATCTGATCAGTGGTGCATGTCTGACCGTTCCGCTTTCCCGTGAAGGAAGGCTGATCCGGCTTTCCTCAGACGGAGTAAGACTGGTCCTCTCAGACAGTCAGACGATCAAGGTTTTCGATTCCGGGGACTTACGCTGTCTGACGACATTCAATACACCTGAACTTTCCGACGGTTCTGCCGACAGTTCCCTTCTGCGATTCGCCGCTAGCAGTCTGATCGAAAACGGAAAATGGGGATCTTTCCGTCTCTTCTTCCGAGGAGAAACCTCTCCTGCCCCCTGGGAGATCTGCGTCATCCGAAGTTACACGGAGACGGTAGATGCAAGAGAGACATGGGCGTCGCTCTACCGTCAGACGAAGACGGCCATCCTGTCAGGGGACTTTACTCAGGCATCCGCCGGGCTAACTCAGCTTCAGGACTCGATCGAGAACGGAAGTCAGAGCGAGATGCTCACTCTTTACGCGGAGATGGCGAAGCGCTACCGGAAAGAACGCCTTCTTTCCATGGACGAGATCCGATTGTCCGAGATACCGGAAAGTATTGCCATTTTCAAACCTGCGCCCTCTCCGAAAGGAGAAAAAAGAGCATATAGTACTGACGGACGTCTCCTGTTCACCGGTAAGGAAAGCGGCGAGCTCATCTTGTCCGAAGTTACCTCCGGCACAGTACGCTTCACGATTCCGACAGGTGTAGCTGTCCATGCCGTCGCCATCAGTCCGGATAATCAGACCGCGGTGGCCGCGAACCGGAACGGGCAACTGGTGATCATCGATATCGTGAACCGGCGACTGGCCAGAAAAGATATCCCGCATTCCGGAACCTGTGATTTCCTTCTCTTTACTCCGGACGGCCGGCATCTCCTCGCCCTGTCGAAGGGATACAGTCTGGATATCTGGGAAACGTCCGGCTGGTACGTCGAAGCCTCTCCTTCTCTGATCCGGAGCGTGACAGGAAGAGGGTTGGATGCCGTTACTCTGGCTCCGGAAGGCCGCTGGCTCGCCTATTGCGAAAAAGATGGTAACGAAATCCGGATCTTCGACGTGAAGGAAAAGAAAGCCGTCTCTTCCATTCATGTCTCTTCTTCTGCGGAGATACTGTTCTTCGACGCGCAGTCGGTACTCCTCTTTGCCTCGGACGGCCGAGACGCAGGAAGCGCTTACGAACTGATTTGGAAGTGGACAACGTAGACGTTTAAAAAACAGCAAGAAACCCAATTATAGATCGGAGGTATGAAATATGGGACTTTTCGGAAAGAAGAAAGACAAAGCGGACGGGAAAGGCGGCTACTCGCTGAGTATCCTTACCCCGCCGGAGAAAAGCGCGGTGTGCTATCTTTGTGACTTGATGTCACAGCCGCCTGTTCAGGCCGGTCTTAAAGGCCGTGAACTTGAGAACGCGCGCTGTGTCGGTGACAAAACTTACGGACAGCTTCAGAAACTCAAGAGCAAGATCGAGAAGAATGACTCGATGAACGCCGATGATATTAAGCTGACCTCCTATGTACTTACTGCCGGGACCTTCGCACTCGGAGAACTCGTCAAGAAACTCCAAAACGAGAAGGTCGGCGGCGAGCGTATGGCCCGGGCTGCGGCTGTCCTTGGCGCCGCCAAGTCGGCCAAGGCCAAAGTAGACCCCATGCTGAAAAAGCAGGACACCTCCTGGGAATCGTTCTGATACTTCGGGGAAAACAGATTTCTCACATATAGTAACCGGAGCATGAAATCACGTCTCCTCCGGTTCTTTTTCAGTGCTTTTCGAAATAAAGTGACAAGGATGTGAAACTTGTGTACATAAATGTGTTAAAGAAATCTGATTTCATGTATAATGTGTACATAATTGTTTTGGAGGTGTTGTTATGACTTTTGAGGAACTGATGGATTATGCCATTGAACAGGATTGTTCTGATGTCCATATTACTGTAGGTACGAATCTCGCTGTAAGAAGATATGGTGTGCTGCACATCCTGGATGAGCGCCCGACTGCCGAAGAATCTCTGGCGATGATCTACACGATCCTTTCGAATGAAGAGATCAGACGTGTCGAGGCCGGCGAGGATATTGACCTCGGTCTCATGATCGACAGCGAAGTAAGAATCAGAGCGAATGTTTACCATCAGCGTAACAACCTCGCATGCAGCATCCGTCTCCTGATGGCGCAGATCCCTGAGTTTGACGAGCTCGGTATTCCGGAGGTCGTCAAGGATATGGCGACCGCGAAGAACGGTATCATCCTCGTCACCGGTCCTACGGGTTCCGGTAAGACCACGACGATGTCCGCCATCGTTGACTACATCAACAAAAACGAAGCGAAGCACGTTATCACGATCGAGGATCCGATCGAGTACATCTATCCGCACAATAAGGCGATGATCCACCAGCGTGAGCTCGGCCGTGATACAGATTCCTACGCACGCGCTCTCCGCTCTTCCCTCCGTGAAGACCCGGATATCGTATTCGTAGGTGAGATGCGTGACTTCGATACCATCGCTGCCGCGATCACCGCTGCTGAGACGGGCCACCTCGTTCTCTCCACACTGCATACCTGCGGTGCTGCGCAGACGATCAACCGTATCATCGACGGTTCCCCGGCTGACAAGCAGGCGATCATCCGCCAGCAGTTCGCGACGAATATCCGCGGCGTTATCTCCCAGCAGCTCCTCCCGATCAAGGATGGCACAGGCCGTATCCTCGCGACAGAAGTCATGATCGGTACTACCGCGATCAAGAATCTCATCCTCGAAGAAAAGATCCAGATGATCCCGGGTGCGATGCAGTCCGGCCGTTCCCTCGGCATGCATACCCTGAACGAAGACCTCATCCGTCTCTACAAGGAAGGCTTCCTCAGCTACCAGACCATCGCAGATGCGACCTACGATCTGCAGGATCTCGAGAAGGCACTCGGTCTCAACAAGCCGCTGTACTGATCTCCTGCCCTTCGGGCAAACAATCGTAATGAATCAGAAGGACTGTCCCGCAAATGCGAGGCAGTCCTTCTTGTTTCTGATACTTTGTGTAACGTCATCTTCCGGGAAGTGCTTCTTATCGAAACATCTTCGGATGACCGGACCTTCTAGGATACCCATCACAACTGATGCATATCCTTGTCTTCTTTCTCTTTTTCCTTAAGAAGCAGTCCGAATGTACCGGAACCACAGTTAACGGAGATCGCCGGTGAGGCCTGCTGGAAGTACACCTCGTCGAAGGTCATCTTCTTATTGATCTGATCGCGGATCCAGTCGAGGTCCTTCTTACTGATACCGACATACGTGACAAACAGATATCTCGTATCGATCGGTCTCTCCCCTGCCAGACATGTATTGATATAACTCTTCCATGCTCTCTTCCTTGAACCGAAGTAGAGCATACCGAGGCCCATCTTGCCCTTCCTGAGAACAAGAACAGGACGGCCCATCAGAGAATTGACCAGATTGGCGATGCCTTTTCCGACCTGCTTGGCGCGGGCGAGCGCATCGAGATTGTCCACGATGAAACTGGAGTGCACTTTCTTCTTCAGTTTCTCAAGACGTCTCAAGATCTCCTCGGGGCTTTTTCCCTCTTCGGCCATACGACAGGCTTCGATCGTCAGGATGCCCTGGCCGGAAGACAGGTGGCCGGAATCGAAGACGAAAACGTTGTCGAAGGACTTAGCCGCATCGGATGCGACAAAATATCCGCTGTTCTCGACCTTGCTCGAGATGGAGATGTGGATGATATTATTCGCAGAAGACAGCTGTCTTGCAAAGAAATCCTCCGTCTCTTTCAGATTCGGTGCCGTCGGACGGATCGACTTGGTCGTGTCCTCCATATACTTGAGTACGCCTCTCGTATCGATCTCTTTTCCATCCTGGAAGATACCCTCTACGGTGCAGACCTTGTGCGGCAGGATGGCAATCGAATACTTGCTAATGAGCTCAGGCGGAAGATCGGCCACGCTCTCTGTCGTGATGATGACTCTCTTTCTCTTCCTGTCGCTTCGCATCCAGGAGATCGTCTCCTCCGCGATCTCCGTCTTATTACCGGTGATGTGGACGATATCCTTCGGAAGGAGCTGGTACAGTTCATTCTCCAGATCGTCACCGCTCACCGGCTTGACGAGATATCCGTCGAAGTTTTCTCTCTGGTAGAGCGCGCGGTTCTGCTCATCGGCATTGGCCGTCAGGATCACGATACTCGATTCTCTGGACCGTCCGCCGGTCTGCTCAAGGATACGGCGGCGGCATTCGATACCGTCCATCTCCGGCATGAGGTGATCCATGAAGATGACGTCATATTTGATATTCTGTGTTTTTCTAAGTGCTTCTGCACCGCTCAGGGCCGTATCGACACGGATCTTTGTCTCTCTTAGGAGCTTCTTGACCACCATGAGGTTGGCCTCGTTATCGTCGACCACGAGGATCCGCGCATGTGGCGCTTCGAATCTCGCGACATATCCTTCTTTGTGACCCAGCGCCTTGTTCTTGTCGAAATTGTACTGTCCTACCTTAGACTGTGTCTCGCACACCTGCGGGATCTCGATGATAAAAGTACTGCCCTTGGTATAGACACTGTTGACCGTGACCTTACCACCCATAAGATCGAGGAGCTGCTTGACGATGGAAAGGCCGAGACCCGTTCCTTCGATGTGTTTATTGGAATCTTCGTCGACACGCTTGAACGCCGAGAAAAGATACGGGATGTCCTCCGGCTTGATGCCGACACCCGTGTCGGTCACATTGTAGATCATGTTACAGGTATTGTCGTTGATCATCTCACACTGCACAGACAGCGACACCGAACCTTCCTTGGTGTACTTGATCGCGTTGTTAAGAACATTGATGAGGATCTGCTTGATGCGCACATCATCACCGATGAGTTCATTGGGGATATCCGGCGAGACATCGATATGGAAATCGAGTTTCTTCTCTCTGGCACGGATCCACATCATGCCGACGAGGTCGGAAAGCATCTCACCCGTTCTATAAGGAGCAGAGAGCAGCTCCATACGTCCGGATTGGATCTTACTCATATCAAGGATATCGTTGATCAGGTTCAGAAGAAGCTTACCAGCGGACTTGATATTGGCTGCATCCTCCATGACCTCTTCGCTGACATCTTCGCACAGAATCATCTCATTGAGTCCGATGATCGTGTTGATCGGAGTTCTGATCTCGTGGGACATGTTCGAGAAGAAGCTATTCTGCGCCTTATTCAGCATCTCGATCTCCTGATGCTGACGGGTCTCCGTATTGATCTCGCGATAGAGACAGTACTTCGTGTAGAGCATGATGATACCCATCGCGAGCTGGAACACCGAGAACACGATGAAATTCAGGAAGGCATTCTGCTGTGTGATTCCTAAAGACACGTAGGAGTGGTACACCATCGCCGTCATGGCCGCATCCGCCAGAATGGCCAGGATCAGGTACTCGAGAGGATTGAGATAGAGGCACATCGGTACCAGCAGCGCCACGGTCATGAAGAGTGTCGTGTCCATGAAACCATTGAAATGCAGATTGACATATCCAAGCGCCAGGACAAATCCATACATGATGACGGCCAGAACCGTATACATCGTCGAGATGATCCGTACACGGTTATCGATGTCTTTGGAAGCATAGCGGATCACGGTATACCACAGCATTCCCGCCAGAAGGATCACCAGATAGAGGGCCCGGTGATAGGGAAGGCTGTTCAGGAACAGCTCATGTCTGAAGAACGAATAGCATAGGAATCCCGCTCCGAAAAGCATCGTGAACAGTACCATGTAGTGTGTCGTTCTTAGTAATCCCTTGTAGACGGAACGTATGGCTTCTTTATCATGCGTATCCGATCTGAAGATATAGTTCAGAAGTCCCTTGAGGTTTCCTCTCATTGTTCCTCCCCTCCTTTCTCTTCTTCCGGCAGGAATTCGAGGATCTCTTCGGACTCATCCGGATCCGATTCCCGGGCTCCTGCTTCCCCGGAAATATCCTGATTCTCGATCTGATCTAAGCTGTTTTCTGTTTCTTCGTCCGCGTTTTTCTCTTCTTCTTTCTCTTTTCTTGCTTTCTCGATCTCGCTGCTTAAGATCTCGGAGATGCCCTTGGAGATCCGGGAATATTCGCCCATCAGGTTGTAGTGATGTTCCGCGATATAATCATCCCGTTTCTCTTTCGCCGCCATCTCCAGTTCTCTCGCAGACTCAGACAGGGCGGCCGCACCGATCATCTTTGATGTACTCTTCAGTGCGTGGACGAATATCTCGTAGTTGTGCCAGTCCGAAGACTCGTAATATCTTCCCATCAGCGGAATCTTCTCTTCCGTTTCTAGCGCGAACTGCACGAGGAGGGACTTATAGAAATCGATGTCGCCCATGCAGTACTTGATGCCGGGTTCGGCATCGATGCCATAGGGTTTCAGCTGTTCCTTGATAGACGCGCGGGAGACTTCCGGTGTCGGCGCCTTTCTGATCTCTTCGAAATGCGTGTTCTGCGCATCTGCCGAAGCCAGGTCTTCGTAGGTCACGGCCGACTTCGGCAGGACCAGACGCATGACACGCTCGAGCTCATCCGTCTCGATCGGCTTACTGACAAAACCGTCGAAGCCCTCTGCGAGGAACATCTGCTTGGCCGAGCTCATGGCATTGGCCGTGAGGGCGACGATCGGGGTCTCGCCGTTTTTGCCGGAGACATCGGAGCGGATACGCTTCATCGCCTCGACGCCGTCCATGCCGCTCATCATGTGGTCCATGAAGATGATATCGAAATCCTTTTCTCTGCAGATATCGATGGACTCCTGTCCGCTCAGTACCGTCGTGACCTCCATGCCGTAGCTTCGGAAGATACTCTTTCCGACCACGAGGTTCATCGGCTCGTCATCGACGACCAGCGCGCGGACACCGCGGCAGTACATCTTCTTATCGGATACTTCACTCTCGTGAATGTTCGTATTCAGTATCGAGACGACCGGGAAGCAGTAGAACGGCTTCTCCATGATGCGTGACCGTGATCCCGGCGGGAGCTTGAAATCATCGTTGGCGATCACGACGACCAGTACATCTTTGGCCAGTTCTTCTATAAAATCCACATTGGATACGTATTCTTCTTCGGCTACGAAGAGATGGGTCATATGGATCGAGTTATGAAGGAGATGCAGATCATCCGGATTATTGACTCGGTGCATCTGGATGCCAAGGCCCTTGACGATATTCAGTACCATGGAGTTATAGTACTCACGAACGACCGGATTACTGTACTTCTCGAAATGCAGATACGCACCGAGACAGAGCTGATCAGGGTGCATGACCGACATGCAGCTCGTCGGATCGACGACCTTCTGCGGGAGACTGACGTTGACGGTCGTGCCGACGTCCTTCTTACTCCGAATCGTCATGAATCCACCCAGCAGGGAAACGAAGCCCGACACGATCGCCAGACCCAGTCCCAGACCGCCGCCCATTCTCGAACGGCCTGAATCTGCCTGGTAGAAACTGTCGTAGACTTTCTCGAGTTCGTATTCGGACATTCCGATTCCGGTATCCGTGACCTCGATACAGAGGTTGACGCCGTAGCTCTGTTCCTCACACGCGATACGGACATAGACGCCGCCCTCTTTGGTGTATTTCAGGCCGTTACTGATCAGCGCCCGAAGGATCTTCTTGAGTTTACTGACATCGGAATGCATGACAGCCGGGATCGCCGGATCGACATCGATGATCAGTTCCACGTTCTTGGATTTACTCTGCCGGATCTCCGTCACGAGATCGTGGAAGACCGACGAGAGCATATAGTCTTCGTTATTGGCGACAGCTTTTCCTCTGTCGAGCTCGGAGTAATCGAGAATATCGGAGATCTGCTCTGCCACTTTGCGGCCGGCATCGCGGACAGAAATCAGGTCGCCATAGATCTCTCTGTTTACGGATTTGTCGATGCAGATACTCGTCAATCCGATAACGGCATTGACCGGTGTTCTGATCTCGTGAGAAACATTGGCCAGAAAGTCATTGAGCCGCTCGGTATCTTCGGTTAACTGGGCGATCTCTTCCTGTGTCTCGACCTTCGTCTGTGTCCACTTGTCGATGATCGTCTTGGAGAACCAGCCGATAACAAATACCAGGATCAGGTGCAGGGCCGACCGTGTCAGAAGAAGCCGGTCGAAGGTCTCTCCCTCCATGGCCATGACCGTGAAATTGTAGCCCATCGTCAGATAATAAGTGATCTGACACATCGTGATCAGGGACTTCATGCCCGCCGTGGTAAAAAGGACGATCAGCATGGCCATAACGATGCCGAAGTCAAAGACACTCGTCGCGTGAATGCCATAGTAGAAGGCAGTACACATCATCAGGATCGCGTAGATCCGGATGCGTACCGTCGGTGTCACATCCTGTCGGAAGTGCAGTACCCAGCATACGATCACTGCCACTGCCAGAAGCGGCAGGACCCATCGCTCCCATCCCAGCAGAATCGCTTCTCCGATCAGTACCGCCACACAGATGCTGTAGGTGATCAGCATCATCAGGTGCGCGGACCTGAACATCTCTTTCTTCTCATTCAGATCATTCGGATTTCTCATCGTCATTTTTCGCTGCTTTCTCCTTATCCTCTTTCATGATCTCGAGCATAATGTCGGCAAACTTCGGATCAAACTGTGTTCCTTTACCCTTGGTCAATTCTGAGATGATCTCTTCTTCGGATAATCTCCCTCTGTAGATACGGTCACTCGACATCGCATCATAGGAATCAGCTACGGCGATGATCCGCGCCACCTCCGGAATATCGAATCCGGAAAGCCCCTCCGGATATCCTCTTCCATCGAATCTCTCGTGGTGGTAGCGTGCCGCGATCGTCAGCTCCGGATCCTCCTTGATATTCGACAGGATCTTCGCACCCATGCCCGGGTGTTCCTTGATCTTGGAAAAATCGTCTCCTGACAGCGGTTCTTTCTTATTGATGATCTCGTTCGGTACTCCGATCTTGCCGACATCGTGAAGAAGCCCCATCATGTAGACTTCATCCTGACGGAACTCGGAATAACCGGCACGGGCCGCGATCCTTCTTGCATATTCCGCGACTCGTCCCGAGTGGCCTCTCGTATAGAGATCCTTTGTATCGATCGCCGCCGCCAGAGACTCGACCACATGCACGAGGAGGAGCCGGTTCTCCATCGTCTTCTTCTGCACTTCGAAGTTCAGCTGTTTCTGGAGTGTGACGAGCTCGATCATGTGCTTGACACGAAGCATCAGTACCTCAGGCACAAAGGGCTTTCTGATAAAGTCCATCGCACCGAGAGCAAGTCCCTTACTTTCAGCGCCCTGACTCTCGTCCGCCGTCAGGAACATTACCGGCGTATTGGCCGCCTCCGTACTGATCGTCCGGAGCTTCTGAAGTGTCTCATATCCGTCCATATCCGGCATTTTGACGTCAAGGAGAATCAGATCCGGACAGTTTCCGCCATCTGAAATGTAGTTGATCAGTGCTTTTCCCGACTTCAGCGCCGTCACACGGATCCCGCCAGCCGCCAAAATCTTGCCCGCGACCTGCAGGTTCATGGCATCGTCATCGACGATGATGACATTTCTGTCCTTCTTCCTGTTGAACTTCGCCTCGTAGTCATTTCCGAGGAATTCCGTCTCATAGGTGACATCGAGGCGGCGCCCCTTCTGGCGCTCCCAGCGCTCGACGATCATGTTGATGACCTTACCGATGCTGTCCTCGCGGATATCTGTCAGGAAGACGAAGTACTGGTTCTTCCTGTTTCTCATCATAATATCCGTCTTTCTGAGGCTGCGACGGATGTGATTGCCGAATTCATCGAGAAGTACGCCGTATTCTTCATTTGGAAGTCCGCCCGTTCTCCCGAGCGTAAAGAGGACCTTACATGCGCAGATGCGGTTTCGGATAGTGTAGCGGATGATGTATCTGTATACCGGCGAGAACGAATCCTTATCGAGCTGCAGCGCGACATCCGGGATCGTCCTCTCGCCGAGGATACCGGAAATCGCGGCAATGTCCGGAAGACTGTCACCGGGCACATCATCGTCGAAGGACTCGACCGAGTAGAGGCTGTAGCCGTGCTTTCCGTTCTTCTTGACGGTATAGAGCGCCTTGTCGGCAAGCTTAAAGAGCGTATTAAAATCATTGCCGTGACGGGGCACGTGGATCGCGCCGACCGAGGCACCGATCGGGATATCCATATTCTCACCCATCAGTTCCTTGGCCATTGCCACCGTCTCACGATTGATCCTCTGGGTGATCTCAGCGACCGGGCCTTCGGATGTGATGTCCTTGCCAAAAGCGATGAATTCGTCACCGCCGAGTCGTCCGCAGGTACTTCCTTCCGGAACGGCCGCCTGGATGATCCTCGCAAATCCCAGGAGGATCTTATCGCCCATGTCATGGCCGTAGATATCGTTGACAGGTTTAAAAGAATCCAGATCGATCATCATCAGGCATCCGGTACTATTGGCGCAGATCCGGGTCATCGCCGCCTCGGTCGCCCCTTTGTTCAGAAGTCCGGTGAGTTTGTCGATCGATGCTTCACTCTTGAGATTCTTCATCTCCGACTGGCTCGACATGACGTTGTCGATACGCTTCATCAGTACATCCGGATTAAATGGTTTTCTTACAAAGTCCGATACGCCCATCTCGAAGCCGCGTGTCTCCGTGCTGGTATCCTCATCCGCCGTAAGGAAGATGACCGGTGTCGCTTCGGCGTTGACCGATTTCTCATATTCACGCAGAAGCTTGAGCGTCTCAAATCCGTCGATCCCCGGCATCTTGATATCAAGGAGGATCAGATCCGGGAAGCCCTTCTCCGGGATATACTCCAGAAGCGCATTTCCCGACTTCAACGCCGTCACGCGCATGTTGTTCCTGCTCAGGATATGCCCTGCCATCTTAAGGTTCGCGGTATCGTCATCGACAACCATTACCCACTTCGCCATAAGAACCTCCTACGATTTAGTCTTCATCCGGGAAGAATTCGAATATCTCGTCATCTTCCTCCATCTCTTCTTTCGGAACATCCAGATGTTCCTCGATGACCTTCACGATCTTCGCGTACAGTTCCATCGCCTTTTCGTGTCCGTCCGCAATCGCCATTTCATTGCCGCGCCCTGCTGCCGCTTCCAGATCCGCCGCCATCTCGAAGAGCTTCTTGGCCCCGATGGTCTTACTCGTGCTCTTCAGGGAATGGATATAGATCTCGTAGTTCTTCCAGTCATGTTTCTCGTAGCAGCTGACGAGATTGGGAAACTTGCTCTTCTCCTCCTGACAGAACTCGGCAAGGATCGCCTTGTACATCTCCCTGTCGCCCTGACAGAAGAACAGGCCCGTCTTCGGATCGACGCCCGACTTCGACAGCGCAGAAAAGAGTTCGGCCGTCTTCTCGTCCTCGGAAGTCGATTCTTCCTCCCGGGGCTGCTCAACGATCTGGATCTTCTCTTTCGGCAGGTGTGTCAGAAGTGTCTTCTCCAGTTCATGCCCATCGATCGGCTTGGTCAGATAGCCGTCGAATCCCTGTGCGATATATCTTTCTCTTGCGCCGCGGATCACGTCAGCCGTCAGGCAGATGATCGGGGTTTTCTCGTTGAGTTTTCCCGGGAGTTTCCTAATCTCCTGCATGGCCTCCGTTCCGTCCATACCGGGCATCCTCTGGTCCATGAGGATCAGATCGTAATGGTTTTCTCCCGCCAGTTTGATCGCTTCCTGTCCGCTCAGTGCCGTGTTGATACGCACATCGGTCTTTTTCAAGAGGTTCGCCGCTACGGAGATATTCAGTTTCGTATCGTCCACGATCAGGATCAGTGCGGTCGACGCGTGGAAAGTCTCATGGTAGATCTCTTCGTCTTCTTCCTCGGCATTGCTTATCTCAAATTCACCGATCGGCTCGGCATTTTCGATCTTCTGCCAGAGCTCGAACCAGAAGGTGGAGCCTTCTCCGTACTTGCTTGTTACCTTGAGTTCACTGTCCATGAGAGCAAGAAGTTTCGTGCACACCGACATCCCGAGTCCGGTTCCCTCGATATTTCTGTTTCTCTCGACATCCAGTCTCTCAAAGGATTCGAAGAGACGCTTCATGTCTTCTTCCTTGATGCCGATGCCGGTATCTGTCACCTCGAAATACAGACGGATCTTGTCCTCCGGTCCGTCCGTTCTCTCTTTCTCCTTGATTCTCAGCGTGACCGTGCCCTTCTCGGTATACTTCACGGCGTTCGTCAGAAGGTTCATGATGACCTCGTTGATCCGGGTGTTGTCGCCGAAGAGCTCCGTCGGGATCGAAGGATCCACATCCAGTACGATCTCCAGTTTCTTCGCCCGTGCCCGCTCCGAGATCGAATTGATCACATAGGAGATCTGGGATTTTACATTGTACGGCGCAGACACGATCTCCATCTTCCCGTTCTCGATCTTCGAAAAATCCAGGATACTGTTCACAAGTCCGAGAAGATTCTGTCCGGACTGGCGGATGTTTCTCGAGTAGCCCATGATCTCCCGGTTATCTGTCTCGCGGATGATCATCTCGTTCATGCCGAGGATCGCGTTAATCGGGGTTCGGATCTCGTGTGACATATCGGCGAGGAATCGGCTCTTTGCTTCGCTGGCCTCATCGGCCGCCTGCTTCTCGAGGCGAAGGACTTTCTCCGCATATTCCTGCTGCTGTTTTCTGTTCTTATCGAGTACGAACGCCAGGAAGACCGTGCACGCACCACCGATGAGCGCGGAAACGATCGCCGCGATCAGGAAGGTCGTGACGAGTCCGTCCATGCCCTTCATCATCTCAGCCTTGCTCGTCGCGATACCGACATACCAGCCGCTGTTCTCCATCTTCGAGACTACGATACCTCGCGTCACGCCGTCGTAATCCTTGAGATACACAGTTCCGTCGGAGTCCTTGCGGATATTGGCGACCACATCTCCATAGGGAGATCCGGGAAGCTGCAAAAGGCCGATCGGATGATCAGAGAAAGCATATGCGCTGTTCGGATGCACGACCATGCCCATATTCTGGTCGACCAGGAACGCGTAACTGTCCTCGGCCACCTCAGCTTCGTTGATGATATCGACGAGTACATCCACGAAAATATCCGCCGCGATGATGCCCTTCAGCTCACCGTCCGCGCGGACTGCCTTCGATATCGTGATGACCGTCGCCTTGGTATCGGAATCCAGATACGGCGAAGAATAATAAAGCTCGTTCGTCTCGGCCGCAATCATGTACCAATCGCGCTCATGTGAAAAATCGACCGAGCCGTCAGAAACGAAGTCCGAAGCACACGCCATCGTGTTATCCGGGAACGTGAAATAGATATCGTAGATGTAGCCGTTATAGTTCAGGCTGTCGTAGACGGACTTTAAGTAATCATGGAAAAATGCGCCGTCCTGATCGAAGAAGCGGCTGTACTCGATATTCGCCGCCAGTGTATCGACGATCGTGGCGTTCGCATTGAGCCAGGTAGTAAGCTCCTGGGCGTACTTATCTGCGGCCACTCTGTATTTTTCTTCCGACTGGGCAAAAACACTTTTCTCCGCACGGCGGTAACTCATAAACGACAGAAGACCCGCGCTGACGATAACGACCAGCACGATAAATATCGTCATCTTGACTCGAAAACTTCTCATACCCCTAAAATAAGTGCGTAGTTTCGGTCAGGCGCTTCCCTAGGCGTTTCCGAGATATCTTTTGAGATATCCCGGACTCTCTCCGTACACGTCTGCCCACTACTTCCTTCCCCCTGTGATTTCTCCGTTTCCCCCGCTTCGCACCGGACTCGGAAAAACCTACGACAATTGTATCATAGAGTATAAGAGAGAATCTATCAAAATCTTATGGCAGAAAAGTGAACTCCTACTTTTCTTCGTACGTCCACCCGTGCTCGCCGTGGTAGATCATGAGCTTCGTCATGCCGCCGTCGATGCAGATATTCTCGCCTGTGATGAAGCCCGCTTTCTCCGAGCAGAGGAAAAGCACCATCTCCGCGATGTCCCGGGGATTTCCGACGCGGCCCACCGGCTGCTGCGATGCATCGGGGCCAGTGAATGTCGAGCATGAAACGATTCCGTCCGCATCTCCAACATCCGACGTATCGATCCATCCCGGAGAGATACTGTTTACGCGTGCCCGCCCGGCAAGGCTGATTGCCAGAGCGTGCGTCAGCGCAGCGATCCCGCCCTTGGCCGCCGTGTAGCTCTCAGTCTGCGGCTGGCTCATGCGGTCACGCGACGACGCGATGTTGATCACCGACGCCCCTTCATTAAAGTGCGGCGCCAGAAGCTTCGTGAGATAAAACGGTGCGGTCACGCCCACCGCGAGCGCATACTGGAACTCCTCGTAGGAGCAGGAATCGATACCCTTCATGAGAGGAAGTGCATTGTTCACCAGGATATCCACGTGGCCGGACTTCGCGACGATCTCGGAAGCGAACTTCTCGAGCGTTTCCTTATTACTGACATCGCCCTCGAACCACCCGCCCCCGGAGGGCTTGATGTCGATGATATGCACGGTCGCGCCATCCGCCCGAAGTGCATCCGCAACGGCTTTTCCGATTCCATGCGCGCCGCCGGTCACGACGGCTACTTTGTTCTCAAAACTCACGGGAAACCTCCTGCAGAAGTATAATCGTCATGAACTACTGCCATTATAGCATAGTGACAGAATCCTCACTTTCACGTCATTTCTTTGTCATGCGGCTAAGAGAGAATAAAAATGTCAAAAGAAAATGAATGTCCACGACAGACAGCGACATGTCACCATAGGAAGCCAAGCGCTAAGACATGTACTGACAAAATGAAAAAGACAAATCCAATCTGACCAATCGGAGGTACACCATGAAAAGAATCACCAGATCCACCCTCGCCTTTCTCTTAACCGCCAACATCGTCATGTCCCTGACCGCATGTGGGAAGAAGAAAGGAACAGACGACCAGGGAGCCGTTAGCGGCACCGATGCAGAGGGAAACCCGGTCGTATATCAACTGAGCGACACGAAGTCCGGACACATCATCGAAGCGAGCGATCCGTACTATAACATCAACCGATCCGAGATCAAGATCAATAAACCCGAAGACAAAGAGATCTACTACTCCTACATCAACAGCCATGTCGTCGTGGGCGACCGCATCCTGTGCTCGATCTTTGCCGAATATGTGAAACCGGATGACGTGCAGAAAGAACTGGACAGCCTGGACTACAATGATCCCGAACAGTCCCAGCGCATGATGGATATATGGTACGAATACTCCGGCAACAGCATGCAGTTATTCGATCTCGAAGGAAACTATATCGCGGATCTCGATATGCCTTCTGACGTCGACTTCATCGGCGCCTATTCCGGAAATGACGGCGAGATCCTCGTCGTCGGAAGTAAGTTTAATTACGGTGATTGTACCGCCAAGCCTCTTCTCTTCGTCATTTCTCCTTCCGGCGAGAAGCTTCGCGACATTCCGCTTAATGTCAGCAGCGATCTCCTCTCCGATGTCCGTGTCTATGCCACCGCCGAGGGCAACTATCTCCTCGCATGTACGGGCCGATTCTACCTTCTCGATAGCGAGGGAAACGTGATCCACGAGGAAGTAAACAGCGGGCTTTGCTGCACGATGTACTGCAGCGGAGGCAAGTGGTATGCCCTGGTTCCGGAGTTTACGGGAAACGGTGAAGAAGCCTACGTCCAGGAAATTGACACGGAAACCGGCGCCCTCGTCGGTGATCGCATCAAGTCGGATAATGTCATCTTCCAGGTCGTGCAGGGCGACCGGGACTGCTTCCTCCTGAACGCGAACGGCATCGAAAGATTCGACATCGAAAGTCAGACGAAGATTCCGGTCCTCGCATGGAAGGACACGGATGTCAATTCCGCTACCCTGAGCATCGACGGCGGACGGATCGCCTCCGAGAACGACATGGTCTTCTTCCAGACTGTTTATGAGGAGGACGCCACCTACGCGGATATGGATAAGAAAGGGTCTGTGAAAACCACGCTCTTCGCCGTACATCTGAGCCGTGCGGACAGTAATCCTCACGTCGGAAAGAAAGTCCTGAAGCTCGGACTTAACGGCTACGACGAACCGGATTTCATCGAAGCGGTTCTCCAGTACAATATGGATCCGAACAACTCCGCACGTATCGAGATCCATGACTATAACGCCGATGTCACCAACTACGATGCCTTCGGTCCGAGAGATCCAAACTCGGGTGCCGGTGTCGATCAGCTCACGCTGGATATGCTCTCCGGTAACGGTCCTGATATCCTTGTCGGTTTCTCCGGACTTTCCCAGTTCAACAGCGACACGATGCTCATCGATCTCAATACGCTCATCGACGGCGACAGTTCTTTTTCCAGATCGGAATATTTCGACAACGTCTTCCGCGCCTTTGAAACGAACGGCAAACTCTACACGATCCCGGTCACCTTCAGCGTCACCGGCATGGCGGCAAACACCGATTATACAAACGCCACCGGAAATCTGACTTTCTCCGATTTTGATGCGATGGCAGGGGCGATCCCGCAAACGATGCAGATGCTTAGTGCCGACAGCTGTGAAGACCTGCTCCGAGACTGGATGCCGCATCTTTCCTCTCACTTCATCGATTATGAAAACAAGACCGTAAACTTCGAGTCCGAGGAGTTTAAGACGCTCCTGGAGATGGTGAAGAAATACGGTGAGGCCGGGCGGAATGCCAACAGCGGTGACCCTATGAAGGATGGATATTTGACTCCGAACGATGACATCATGCTGACGCAGGGCTTAATCGGTACCGCCCTCGTGGACTTTTCCGACCTGCAGTTCTATGCGACCATTGTTCAGCAGATGCATAACGCCGGTGTCACCTTCTCCGGAGTCCCCTCTCAGAACGGTATCGGCATGTCGGTAAAAGGACATCTGTCCATGGCGATCACGAGCACCTCGGCCGATCCGGAGCTGGCCTGGGACTTCATCCGCTCGCTCCTTTCTGAAGACGCGCAGCAGACGATGAGCTTTAACTCCAATTATCTCCCCGTAAACAGAAATGCCTTCCTCGAGAACTGCCGCCGTGAGATCGAATCAAACGAGAACTATCTCAAGGAACTCGAAGAAATGAGCCAAATTGACAGCGCAAAAACAGGAGATCTCAGCAGATACACGCGTCTTAGTGACGAGACGACCGAGGATCTCTCCGCCTTGATCTCGAGTGTTACCCAGGCCGAGGCTATCGACACGGATATCCTGAACATCATCCTCGAGGAAGCTGCCGGATACTTTGCAGGACAAAGATCGGTCGATGATATCTGCGCGAACATCCAGAACCGCGCCACGACCATCATGAACGAAAGATAAGACAAAAAAAGATCCGCTTTTCAGCGGAAATCCGGAAATCCTGCCCAGGGGCCCTTTTCTCGAAGGGCCCTTTTCGATGGTCTTTTCCGGAAGGTCCTTTATCTTTTCGGATGATCCTTGTAGTATGCCTCTTTATCTACGTACATCAGGTGGTCGATCTTCGCGACAAAATCCGATTCCTGGACATTGTATGGGAAGATATCTCCGCCCACTGCCACCGAAAGATGATATGGTTTTCCGGATACGTCATTGTAGTCGGCCACCGCACGGAGGATACGCTCTTTGTAAGTTTCGATGCTTTTGCCACGGAAACGGCGGAGAATGACGATGAATTCATCTCCCGCGAAACGGATCACGATCCCCTCGGACTGGATCACGCTCACAAGAATATCCGCAAATGCCACCAGTGCACAGTCCCCTTCTTCATGGGAGTAGTTGTCGTTTATGGCCTTGAAGCCGTTAAGATCGAGCATCAGGACACCGATCTCCTCATGCTTGAAAGGCGACGCGGACTTATTGAACTTCTCAAGTTCATAGCGGTTATATACACCGGTCAATTTGTCGATGTAGATACACTCGTTCTGCAGGCAGATCACGAGCCCCGTGAAAGCGAGAGCGAATCCGACCGGCAGGAGTGACACGCCATAAATCAGGCTCTGGACGACGATGGCCAGAAGGATCGGCGTAAGGAACTGCCAGACCGGAAAATACCGAAGCGACGGGTTCTTGATCTTCGAAACGAAGTAGTAGGTGTATCCGTAGACGATCAGAAGCGCCCCCGCCAGAAGGAACACGAAGAAATAACTGCATCTGTGGTAGACGTTATTCTCGTCGATCCGGAAAACCAGCGGATAGAACAGATTAAGTGTAAGGAGTGTCAGTTCCACCACGCCCAGCACCGCAAAAAAAACGATCTGCAAGGCCGGCACGGTCTTATCAATATGGCTGACGATCATGTAGATGATGGCGATGCCTACGATGAGGTTATAAAGGTACAGGTATGTATTTCCGATGATGCAGATGTTACGCATCAGGCCCCCGGTTCTCCCATCGCAAAGAGATACGAGCGCGTCCGACAGGCAGTTGACGATTGAGGCGATGACCATCACGAGGATGATGCGGCTCTCTTTTCTTCGCGCAGGCAAACTCCACCCCTTCGTCAGAAGGACGATCAGAAGCAGGATCACTCCAACAAAATCCGTGCCGAAAATCGAAGTCAGATTAATCGATGTATCCATGTTCTCTCTTCTTGTACCGCATGAGAAATGCTTCCCCCAAGTAATATACCTAGTATACCACAGAGTGGGAGACGTCTCTTCCCACTTCATGATATAATCGTCGTAAGAAAACCGATATCAGGAAAGGAGAGGCGCCATGAAGAAATTCGAGATCACGGCAGTTCTGGAAGAAGCCTGCCGGCAGACACTTCTTTGCCACATGTTCCTCAAAGCAGACCCGAACTGCTACAGTGCCTTCCCCATTAAGGCCAACGAAGAACTGTTTCTCTATGCAGACGAACAGGATTTCCGTCTTGACGGGTATGTAGTCAGAAGGCTCAAGGATATTGTAGAGATCAACTCGAAGACCGATATCACCAATGACATTCTGGAGAACGAAGGTGTGACGGCGCAGCTCGTCAAGCCCGACATCGATATCTCCTCTTGGGACAGCGTACTCCGGTACCTGTCGCAGAACAAGAGAAATGCGATCTTCGAGTCAGAAGACCGCAATAGCGGCAACATCGATTTCGTGATCGGACGCATCGAGAAAACGGATGAACGGTATCTCTTCGTCCGGGGCTTTGACACGAACGGAAACTGGGACGAAAAGCCGACGCGCATCGCCTACTCCGAACTGGTGTCCATCTCCTTCGGATCGAGATATGTGGAGATCTTCAGTAAGTATCTCCCACCCTGTCCGGTCGAGCGCGACATCTCGCTTCTGCCGCCGAAGAATTAGGAGGATGAAAACCATGCATTATACTTATCGTACCAGCGGAGTCTGCTCTTCGAAGATCGATTTTGAGATCAACGACGGCGTCATCTCGGATGTCGTTTTCACGAACGGTTGTAACGGCAACCTCAAGGCCATCGGTAAACTCGTAGACGGCTGGACTGCCGAGGATATCGCCGAAAAGCTCGCCGGAAACACCTGCGGATTTAATTCCACTTCCTGCGCCGACCAGCTCGCGAAGGCTGTACTCGAGGCGAAGGAAAAGGAAGCCGCCGGCTGATACAGTATCCGGAACTTCCGCCGGTAACAGAGCCATTCAGTTTTTTCATAAAGAATTTCAGATCTTCACTTCCCACAGAAGCGTTACCGGCACACGCCTGTACCACGGCTGTTTCTTCTTCATGCCGAGGAGGGTGTTCTTGCCGGTCCGGATCAGACTCTCCAGCTCTTCTCCCGTGATTCCTTCAGAACTGAAGGCGGCCTTCTGCGCGATGAAAAATGTGCGTGTTGACGGTCTGCCTTTCCACTTCTGTGCTATCATGGCGAAATACCTGTAGTAGGCTCGGGCACGGTTGTTGATATTCTCATCGTTCATCGCACGTCTCCACAACCGGATATAGATGAGGCGGAGCGCAAGAAGGAGGAGCAGGACAACCACGGCAGCGGCCAGTATCTTCCCTCCCCAAGATGCGAAAAGTCCGGAAAAACCGCCTTCGGATGTATCGTCGGTACTTGCGGCGCCGGGAGTTTTCTTCGAGTCTGACGTATCCTTCGTCGGAATCGGTGTAGGCGTTTTGCTACTTGGATCCTCTGTGACCGCAGGGGTAGGAGAAGTGAGCGTTCCCTGTCCGTTTCCTCCGGATAACTTATGATCCGGGATATCCGTTGGCTCCATATCCAGGCTCTCCATCAGCGCGTCCACGTTGAAGCTTCCGGCAGCTATAGCATTGCCCGGAGTAGCATCACCCATGACCCAGCCGTGCTGTGTATCGAAGAACTCGAACCACGCATGCGCGTCTGAGGAGTATACTTCCTTAAGCTTATCTCCCTGGATCCCATCGACCAGATAACCCGTACAGTAACGGGCAGGGATTCCCAGCATACGAAGAAGTACAACAGCAGTCGAAGCGTAGTGCACACAGAAACCGGTTTTTGCTTCCGTCAGGAACCACACAACGAAATCCCTGTTCTCAGGCGGGAATTCCGTATGTGCATCGTAAGGATGCAGACGGCTGACGAAGTCAGTCACGGCACGGACGATCTCATAGGTTGACATATCCAGATCACCGTTCATCTGGTCGATGAACCAGTCCGGAAGCATGCCGCTGTCCAAAATCGCATTGACCGTCTCCTCCGGAAGTTCCAGACAGTCGTCCTGGACATAATCCAGATACTGGGGCGTCCAGAGTTCCTCATACCTCTGAAGCGGCAGAGGTGAGTATGCGTAGGTGTATTCCCATGCTCCGCTGGCCGGAACCTGCATCTTGATATTGTAGTAATCTTTCACATCGATACGTGAAGAGAAATCGGACGAGACATTAAAACCATCGACATAAAGAGGAATGTAGTTAATGTCTGCGGTAAGCTTGCAATTGATCTGGAGAATGTAGTCCGCTTCCTCCCTCGGCAGCTCATTATTTCCGGCAAGAAAGATCTTGTCGTAGTCCGGTTCGTAATAGGAAACATTCCAGGCATGACCCGTATACTCGTCCATGGAAGTATTCTTGAGATAGAGATAGGAAGTTTTGGATACCGGAACCGCACTTGGATTCTCCGACCTTCGGATACTCATCACGGCGAAATTCGGCGGATCGAAGTTTCCGACCGAAAGGAGATTTTCTGTTCGCGAATTGGCGACGGCGATTCCGCTGGCCACCGATTCCATGATCACACTTCCCATATAGGACTTCGTGGACTTCTCGACGAATTCATTCGTACCGGGGAGTTTCTGCACGCCCTGTGCAAGATCCTGCACAGTTTTCGACTTAGAAGTTTTCGTGATGATCGAGCGGATCGTGGACATCTGTTTCGCCGCGAGTTCCTGCTTGTCGTATGACTTCTTAGGGAAGGCCACGCCCACGATCAATACCAGAATCAGGGCAGGGATCATGAGATACAGGAGCCTCTTCTCGCTGGTCCTTCTGTCGGCTTTCTTGGCATTCTGGAACAGACACAGGAGGATCACTCCGAAGAGCGCCATCTCACACCAGACCTGTCCCGGAAACATATAGTTCAGTGCGACTGAGCAGCCGAAGAACGGCACATAGGTAAGAAGCGAGAGCAGCACGTTCTTCCTTCTCGTGATCACCCAGGTCGTCACGAGAACCGGGAAAAGATTCAGTACGATCATAAGCATCGTAAGTGCCGTTTCCGCATTCTTCTGCCGTTCAAAGTCCATGTTCAGGCTGCGGAAAGAATAGCGTTTGAGATTGTACATCACATGCTCGAATCCGGATCCGGTATCCATCATGTCCATATAGATGAGGAAGAAGATCAGAAGCGGCATGCCGAGGATCAATACCGGCGAGATCCATTTTATCTTCTCGGTCTTGATATGGATCAGGGTCGCCAAAAATGACAAGAGCACGATCACGACGATGAAGAACGTCGTCTCGATCTCAAGCTCGTAGGTACTGATCAGCATCATGGTAAAGCCCACACTCAGGAATGTGGAAAGAAGTGTCGACAGCAGGTATGTCCTCGGACCCGGCGAAGTCTGCACGGCCCGGATAGTCTCAATCTTTCTTCGCATCGGCCGTCTCCTTCGGTATCCGCATATGGAGGATACGCAGTATCGCCGTGTCCAGATCGCGCTGGGACTGGATGTCGAAGCCGATCTCCCGCCTCATCGGCGGCAGGACACGGATCTTATGTGGTATGTCTCTGGACAAGAAATAATTCGATGTAAAAAGCACTTCCCCCATCTTCCGATCGAAGGTATCCCGGTCCTCGGCCAGGGTCAGGAAAACACGTGCGTGACCATAGCACTCCTCCTGCGGTTCCTTGATCATGAGGGCATCCTTCTTCGCGGAAGCCTTCCAGTGGATATTCTTGATCGGGTCACCGGCGACGTAATCACGCACATCGTAGATCTCCGAGTAAGGTGAATTTGAACGTCGGAGAGTCTTGGCTTTAAAGCCGTTCAGGCGCGGGATCGCCTCCGGGATCTGCGGCACCGGATGGATCACGACCTCACTTGAAGCTTTCTTCTTCGCGCGGAACCCGAACAATCCAAAAGGATCGTATACGCGGATCTTGTCGAGTTCATAGTGGAAGCTTCCACAGTGTTTCGTCTCGATCGGGATCTCCATGATCGCACTTCCCTGGACAAAAGCCCTTTTCCTCGTCTTTTCTTCCGTCATTCTCTCCGTGATCAGAATCTCCATCTTCACGATCGAGAATGTCGCGATCCTTCTCGTCATCACTTTGATCTTCAGTATCGCTTCATCGCCGATCTTCACGCTCTTCGGGCTCACGATAGAGAAAGAACTCCCCCTTCGTGAGACCAGCGCGATAAACAGCGCAAGCGGAGGGATCAGAAGAAGCAGCACCAGGCAATACCAGGCCAGCCACATCTGGTAAAACAGGAAAAAGGTGATCGTGCCGATCAGGGCAAGTATGTAGATCAGCCAGTTCTTCGCCATCTTGACCTCTTCTCAGATTTTCGGTGCCGGGACAGACTTAACGATATCACGGACAATATCCGACGCACGTCTCTCATTGACCTCTGCTTCCGGTGTCAGGAGAAGTCTGTGGCACATGACGGCCGGGAAGACAGCCTGTACGTCGGCAGGAATGACATAGTCTCTATGGAAAAGATACGCATAAGCGCGGCTCATCGAAGCCAGGGCCAGCGTGGCACGCGGGCTCGCTCCGCGTTCGAGGTCCTTGTGGACACGGCTCTTGGCGACCAGTGCGATGATGTAGTCCAGCAGCGGCTCACTTACGAATACATGGCTGACTTCCGCCTGCATGGCGTTCAGCTCCTGGGCACTGCTGAGACAGCGGATGGCATTCATCGGATTCTGTCCGTTCTTTCTCTGCTCGAGCATCGCTTTCTCATCCGCATTGGACGGATATCCCATGGAGATACGGATCACAAAACGGTCCATCTGTGAGTCCGGAAGAAGTGATGTACCGGATGCACCAGACGGGTTCTGTGTCGCAAATACGGTAAATGGCTTCGGAAGAGCATAGGTGTTGCCGTCGACCGTGACCTGTCCTTCCTCCATCGCCTCGAGGAGCGCGGACTGGGTTCTCGAAGAAGCACGGTTCAGCTCATCGGCTAGAAAGAGGTTGTGGAAGATCGATCCCGGCTGGTATTTCATGGTCTGCGACTGCTTGTCGAAGACAGAAAAACCCGTAATATCCGACGGCAGTACGTCCGGCGTGAACTGGACACGGCCGTAATCGAGACCCAGGGTTCTCGAAAAAGCCAGGGCCATAGTGGTTTTGCCGACGCCGGGGACATCCTCGATCAGGACATGGCCTCCGGAGAGGATCCCGGCCAGTGCCTGCAGGATCACATAGTCCTTACCGCAGATGACCTTCTTGACCTCAGCGATGATCGCATTTGTTTTCTCACTCATTTTACTTCCCTCTACTTCTTTATTTCGTTTCCCGGAATCTCTTCCGGGCTTGTTCCCTTCGTTTCCCGGACTCTCTTCCGATCGCTCCTTCGCCGCTATCCGCGCATGGAGAAATACGCCTTGCCGTTCTCCATGTCGATGCCCTTATACTCCGCAAGTTCACTGATCGTGACCAGCGTGTATCCGGCCTCGATGAGTGCCGGAACGACATACTCGACCGCATCGGCCGTCGACTCATAAAGATCGTGCATCAGGATGATGTCCCCGTCCCTGACGTTGTTCATGATCTCGTCGATGACATGCTGGCTGTCTCTGTATTTCCAGTCGTTCGTGTCTACCGACCAGATGATCATGGGCATTCCCACGTTCGCTGAAACGGTGGAGTTGTAAGAGCCGCCGACCGGACGCATCACGCGTGGGCAGACGCCCGTGAGATTGTAAACGGTCTCGGCACAGTCCCAGATCTGCTGGCTGACGGCATCGCCGGAGATCTTCGTCAGTGTCGTATGGTTCCAGGTATGGTCCGCGATCTCACAACCGAGGTTCGTCGCACGGATGACACTCTCGGAATAATTCCCGACACGGTTCCCGACTACGAAGAACGTCGCATGCGCGCCATAGGGCTCGAGGGCATCGAGGATACGCATCGTGACCGGAGTATACGGGCCATCGTCGAAGGTCAGGGCCACGAGTTTCTCGGGGACGATCTTCTCGACCCGCGTATCGATCCCGTATTCCGCCATCTTCTCGTCAAAGGCCGGATCCTTCAGGATCTCGCTGAGGATACGCGACCTCGTGATACCGTTACTCATGCCGATCAGGTAGGCCTTCGTCTTACTATTGTCCGGCGTATATCCGTAGAATACTTCGTATACAGTATTGAGGAATTCCTCATCCGACGGGATGAGCTCCTGGCACTCTGGCGCCGAGAGCATCTGCGTGATGACCTCTCTCACCGTTCCCGGATCCTCGATCGTCTGAAGGACATAGCCGTTAAGATCTTCCGCTGTCGGCCTGTTCCCTGAGAAGCGCGTATACAGACGAGTGAGGAAACTCGTCAGCTCATAGTTATTGTCACGGGGCTCGGTCAGTTCCACGCTTCCGGCCAGGATTTGAAGGTCCGTGCACTTCATCTGGAAAAGCGCCGTTTCACTTATCTTCTGTACGACATAGCTCATCGACATGCCGTTGGCGAGCGCTTCCTGATAGCTGCCCTTCTCCTCCGCGGAGATCTCCTGCCCGACCATGGTACGGTAGATCAGGACCACCTTCTCTTCGTCCGTCATCGCACTTCCCGCGACCGGACCGGTCTTCGCGGCATCGTCGATCGCCGGGGCGACCGCCTGCCCTCCGAGGAAACGCGCGCACCAGTCGTCGCACTCTTCGCTCGTGGCCGGTCTTCCGTAGGTAAGATCAGTCAGCATGTTATAGACATATTTCGTAAGATCCGGATTGGTGTCACGGGGTGATAGATCGGAAAGGCCATCGTGCCTTACGGTATAGCGTCCGCATACCCCGATGTACTCCGTCATGACGGACAGATCATAGATCACGCGCCGGACACTTACACCATGTGCCATATAGTCGAGATAGGTGCTCTTCTGCTGCGGTTCCATCGGTTTCTCCGTCATGAGAAGCGACAGGGAATCGAGGAGCTGCTCCCCTTCCGGAAGACGGGTCTCTTCTCCCAGCATCAGCTGCGGGGAAGAGATCATCATGTCGATCATGCTCGTTGCTGATATATTTCCGGAGGAAAGATTCCTGTACCAGAAATCGAAACGTCCTGCGTCCGGCTTGGCCGAGGCCAGGATCTCATATGTTCTATCGATGAATTCCGCGGTCGGGTTCGTCTTTGCCCGCGCCCGCGAGGGAATCACACACGAAGTAACAAGGACTGCCGCAGTCAGAATCATGCCGGACAGCCGCATGGCAAAACGCGCTGCTATATTCTTGTGTTTCTTCATTCTTGTTCCCTCTTGTATAATCCTAACACCACGATTCTAGTATATACGAAAGGAGTGACAATAAAGTGACATATCTGCAATTTTCTGGTTACGCACCACGACGTTTTCCCGTGTCCGGCCAATATGTCGACTCCGTTATTCCAGAAAACCCATGTCCGTTTTTACAAAGAAAAAAACAGAGGTCGGGAAACACATAAACCGACCTCTGCGCTATGAGCGATTTCCGATGACGGAAATTCTGATCCAATCCACGCTCGTTATTTACCTATCGATAACAATATATTCCCATTTCGAGCGTTATACAAACCAGAATTGTCCCGATTAGTATAACAATCTTTCGCATTTTCCTATGTTGTTTTACAATTCTTTCCGGAAGTGCTACTCTTGAGCTGAGCTGTGCTTCTCCCGTGCAGGCTGTGATCGCGAAGGATGCGCCTTTCACGGGACCGGTCGCAGCCATAACCCCGGTATTTTCCGGAAAGGGAGGAAGAAAATGAAACGTAGTATCGCAGTTTTGCTCTCCATGGCTATGGTCCTTTCGCTGGCAGGATGCTCCAAGGAGGAAGAAACGACAAGGAAGTCCAAGAAATCGAAGAAAACGACAAAGACCGAGGACACCGAAGATACAGATGAGACCGAGCCATCTGAGAGCACGGACGATACGGAGCCGACGGACGATACCGATCCCACGGACACATCCGAATCATCCGAAACGGCTGACTCCTCGACGTACGGTACCACCTCATCCGGCGATCCTTATAACATGGATCTTCCGGCGCTGTCACATGACCTTACGACACTCCGCCTGACCAACGAGCCTGTCGAGCTCGCGTATGCGGAGTTCGCTGCCCAGACCGAAGATGACCGCCTCCTTAAAATCGATTATTACCGCGATGTCTATACGGTCGAAGATACCGGCTATAGGGCGTTAAATGACGTATTCAGCACTCTCGATGCCAATTACGCATCCCTCCAGGATGGACTCTACGAGACCGGTGTGCAATCGCTTATCGAGGCCGCCAAGACCGCCGATTCGGACTCTTACTGGGATGTCAGTTCCCAGTACATCAGTACGCTCTATCAGATCTACCGCGCAGACAGCAAAGTATGCTCGTTCTATATCGTTGATTACGCTTTCCTGATCGGAAGCGACGGGCACTCGCTCTCCCTTTATAACTATGATTCCGAGACTGCAGAGGCGATTACATTTGACGATATCGTCTTCGACCGGAGTGCTTTTGCCGATGCCGTATCCGAATACATCCTTCCGACGGATCCGGACGATCACGATGAATCGGTCGAGGATCAGAATTCTGCTCTCATGACGCTGATCGACGGCATCAGGAGCGGAAGCGACATCTCTTTTGTCATGTCGCAGAACACGATCATCATGTTCCAGGAAGCCCCCTCCGCGGGCGAGCCCACGATCTTTTCGTTCTCGATCCCTGTCCTGCACCTCGGCGGATGTGTCGATCTTTCCTATTTCTGCTCGACTCCGGAATATTACTGTCTGACCGCGGACGCTTTTGACGAGATTTACTGGGACTT
The DNA here is from genome assembly GCA_017617995.1 of Clostridiales bacterium. Lineage (GTDB taxonomy): Bacteria > Bacillota > Clostridia > Saccharofermentanales > Saccharofermentanaceae > Scatonaster. The sequence goes on along the minus strand of JAFZVE010000012.1, from coordinate 50,374 downwards.
CGATGAAGACGGTTCCCTCGATATCGTCACTGTCGCGAATAAGGGAACATACTACGATTTAGACCTCGAGATCTCTTACAACGGTCATCCCTGCAACTTCGGTGAATATGAGGACGACGGAGCCGATTCGATCGCCTGGGTCACCATGGTCTATACCGATTCCGGCTACTACCTCTATATCGAGCTTTCCATGGAAGATCCGGTCAACACCACATTGATATACCACCTCAATAACGGGAATTTCGACTACATCGGCAGGACCGGTGAGATCGGCGAGATCCCCTATGACCCGTCGTGTGTACACGTCTTTCATCGTTCCGATCTCGCAGGTACCGGTCATTTCTCGTACACCTGCACCATGATCGGGACCGGCGGTTTCCCGGACCAGACAGATACCTTCCTTCGGAAGAGCGCCATCGCTGCGACTGCGATCGATATGACGCTGGGCATCTTCGACGATAACGGCACTCCGACAAGCGATGCTGTCTCCATCCCGGCCGGCACGCCTGTCCGTCTGATCGGTGTGGATACGGCAAAAGACCTGGCATACTTCACGACACTCAATCAGGACGAATCGAAGAATCAGGAATTCCAGATGATCGTATACAAACTGGATTACTCAGACTACGATGTTTACTTCGATGGAGAAAGCGGATACGACCTGTTCGTCGGTGCGAGTTATTACGACTGATCCGCCGGCGATCGATCGGAGATTTAGCCGATCCCGGACGATCAGCATGTCATCCGTTGCGAGATCGACGCAGAAACATTCTTGGAAAAAGAAAGGCCTCTGATCGGTGAGATAGGAGAGATGTGATATGAAATTATATAGACCCATAGGGACGAAGGAACTGGAGCTGATCGCGAAGAGCGGATACAAGGCGTTCCCGCCGAGACTTCCTGACCAGCCGATCTTCTACCCGGTAATGAATGTCGAGTACGCGACCGAGATCGCTCAGAACTGGAACGTGAAATATAACGAAGACCATAAGGGCTACGTGACGGAGTTCGAGGTCGATGACGAGTGGATCAGTCGTTACGAGGTCCATATCGTCGGTGCCTCGCACCATGCGGAACTCTGGGTACCGGCCGAGGAACTTCCGGAATTTAACAGGCACATCATCGGAAAGATCCAGGTGATCAGAACATTTTCATAAGAAGGAGGAAGAAGATGGAAAACGAAGGCAGATTTGAACTGAAAGTAAGCCCGGTCGAGATGTGTAAGATCGACTACAACAGATCGATGGAGGAGCTCTTCTCTTTCTACGACGAGCAGAATAAGAAAATCAAGGAAGGAAATAAGGAGTACCTGAACGGCGAGTTCATGCAGCTCGGATATGCCCTCGATTTTATTGACTTCGTGAAGCGCATCTTCAACGTCGCATTTGATTTCGACGAAGCGGTGATCCCGTATCTGGATAAGGTGCTCGGCACATTGCGTGGCGCCATCGTAGAAAAGAAGATCAACCGTGAAGCGGCGCAGGACATCGCCAAGAAAGCGACCGGTTTCTTCAGCGTGGTCGTCTGGAAAAACCTCGGCGGCGGATTCATAAGTTCGAACATCGGCTACGGTGTGAACGTCAAGGGCATCAACGCCTTTGTGTTCGGAAGGATCGTCAGAAATCTTACCGGTGAGCCGGGTGCGGATATGGCGTCGCTCTATGAAGCCCTGAAAGATACGTCCAAGGTCCGTCTCAGCGATAAAGATATCCACGTCCCGCTATCTCTGAAAGACGAGACCTACGATCAGATAAAAGCACTGTGCGCCGAGGGCGACGAGTTCGCGGATGCAGGGAAGTACGAGGATGCTCTCGTGAAATATAACGAAGCGATGGATCTTCTTCCGGAGCCGAAGGCATACTGGGATGCGTATTTATGGATCGTTGTCGCCAGAGGGGATGCGTACTTCTTCCTGAAGGACTTTGAGAAGATGCTGCCGGAATTCCTCCTCGCGATCAAGTGCGACGGCGGCCCCGACAATCCTTTTGTGAATCTCCGTCTCGGCGAAGCTTACTTTGAAAACGGCGATACCGAGAATGCCCGCAAGTACTTAAAGATCGCATACGAGCAGGACACGACTATCTTCGATGAAGAAGAGGACCATAAGTACCGCGACTGGTACAAACAGGCGTAATAAGCCGCGTTCTAACTTTTTAAGAGAAAAAGAATATCCCTTCCGAGCCTCCGAAGGTCAGCTCGAGAAGGGATATTCTTTTCTCATTAAATTTGGGGGTCGCGGCTTAGAAAGACAGCTGTGTGACTCTGAGCACACCATCGATCGCACGAAGCTCACCGAGGACTTCCTCGCTGAGTGCTTCACTTACTGCCAGGAAAGACTGGGCCTTGGTGGAGTTCGGCTTTACGCCCCAGTGCATCGCGTTGATGTTGATGTTGTGATCGCCGATCTTGGTTGCGATCTTACCGATGATGCCCGGCTTGTCTTCGTTCTGCATCGCGACAACGATCGGAGCCAGTGCGAAGTCTGCCTGATAGCCGAAGAAGCTGATCAGTATTTCTGTATCTTCACCGACGATCGTACCGGAAACGGAGAGCTCACGGCCTTCTTCGGTCACGAAGTTGACAACGATCATGCTGCTGTAACGCTCGCACTGTGCGCTCTTGCTCTCGACGACTTCGATACCGTGGGACTCGACGCCCTGACGTACGTTAACGAAGCTTACGCGTCCGTCGGAGTGAGCAGCGAGGAAGCCCTTCAGAACAGAGAGTGTCAGGATGCCTGTCTCCTGCTCGGCAAGTGCGCCTCTGAACTCAACTTCGATCTTCTTAACCGGAACGGTCTCTGCCTGATAGTAGATGCCACCGAGCTTCTCAGCGAGATCCGCATACGGACGGATGGCTGCCATATCACCGCTGAAGGAAGGCATGTTGATCGCAGCTACGAGTTCGCCACGAAGTGCTTTTGCCACGAGAGAAGTAACGGCAGAACCAACGTTGTGGTTCGCTTCCTGAGTAGAAGCACCGAGGTGAGGTGTCACTACGCAGTTCGGCAGAGTCAGAAGCGGGTTCTGGTACTGCTGCTCGCCCGGAGCCTTATCGTAGGACGGCTCCTTATCGAATACGTCGATCGCTGCAGCGGCAACCTGACCGGACTTCAGCGCTTCGTAGAGAGCTGCCTCATTTACGAGACCACCACGAGCGGCGTTTACGATACGGACGCCCTTCTTGCATTTCGCCAGTTCTTCTGCGCCGACCATACCGACGGTTTCCTTGTTCTTCGGTGTGTGGAATGTGATGAGATCCGCAACAGCAAGGAGATCCTCGAGCTTCGCGCAGCGCTTCACGCCGACGGTGTCAAACTTCTCCTGCGGGATGTACGGGTCATAAGCAACAACGGTCATACCGATGCCCTTGAGCTTTCTGGCTACGATGGAACCGATACGGCCGAGACCGATGATACCGGCGGTCTTGCCCTCGAGCTCGTTACCGATCATCTGAGCACGGCGGAAATCGTCGTTATGTGCTGCCTCGTTCGCGTGGCAGAGATTTCTGAAGATGGAGAATGCATGTGCGACAGCGAGCTCACCGGCAGCCATGATGTTCGCTTCCGGTGTATTGACTGCGATGATGCCCTTCTCGGTGCAGGCCGCAACGTCGATGTTGTCGATACCGTTACCGGCACGGCCGACGACCTTGAGATTCGTGGCGTTCGCAAGAAGGTCGCGGTTGACCTGTGTGACGGAACGGACGATGAGTGCATCGTAATCACCGATGAAGCCCTTGATCTCGTCCTGGGAACAACCCAGACGCTCATCTACCTCAAAACCCTCATCCTTAAGATACTGGATAGCATCTGCCGCGATCTTTTCTGCAACTAAAATCTTCATAGTTTATGTTCCTCCCTATTTACTTTCACGTGGTGTACCTCTTTGCAACCACGCGTTCAAATTGTTTACGGATCTTATGCGTTCTGCGCCTTGAGCTCAGCTACGACTTCGTCGAGATCTTTCAGCATCGCCTTGATCTCATCGATCGTGGTATCCGCCATGTGCGCGATACGGAATGTAGTCTCTTTCAGAGCACCGTAACCGCCGGAGAGGAGATATCCTCTCTCGCCCATCTTCTTATTGATGTCAGAAAACGGGATGCCCAGTGTGTTCTTGATGCAGGTAACCGTTACGGACAGGTTATCCGGATCGGAGTAGAGCTCTGCATTCTTTCTTGCCCAGTCACGAACGAGTTCTGCCATCTCGCAATGTCTCTTATAACGGTTCTCGACACCCTCGGCGAGGATGCAGTCGAGCTGGTAGTCCAGTGCGAACATGTGGGACTCGGACGGAGTCGACGGATACTGGAACGGCTTCTCGTGTACGAACTTGGCAAGCTCGACATAGTCGAAGTAAAGGCCGCGGTTCGGGATCGTCTTCGCCTTCTCGAGTGCACGGTCGGAAACCGACGCGATAGACATTCCCGGAGGAAGTCCGAGGCACTTCTGTGTGGAAGTGATGCATACGTCGATGCCCCACTCGTCTACCGGGATGAAGTCACCGCCCATGGAACTTACTGTATCCACACAGAGGATCACATCCGGATACTTCGCCTTCAGAACCTCATGGATCTTTCCGACAGGATTGTGGATACCTGTGGAGGTCTCGTTATGGGTGATGGTGATCATGTCGTACTCGCCTGTGGAGAGCGCTTCGTCCACCATCTCAGGAGTGGTGATTTGTCCCAGTTCAGAACGGAAAATATCTGCCGGAACACCGTTTGAGGTCGCCATCTTATACCAGCGCTCACCAAATGCTCCGATGGAGAAGATCGCTGCCTTCTTGGCAGTGAAACATCGTACGGCGCCTTCCATCAGACCGCTTCCTGATGAAGTGGAAAGAATGATCGTGTTCTTCGTACCCATGACCTTCTGCAGTTTCTCGGAGATTCCCTGCTGCAGAGCGGACGCATCTTTGGTACGGTGGCCGATCATCGGCGTAGCCATCTTTTCCAGAACTTCATCGCGGACTTCAACCGGACCCGGAATGAAAAGCTTCTTGTGCGTACTCATGATAATCCCTCCATGTACTAACTATAATTACATACCGTACTATTGTAGACGCAATTCATCGATTTTTCTAGTCAAAAAGCACTGTCATTTTGATTTTCGGCATTTTAACAAATAAAGCGCTTCTTCTGGCGTCTTTGGCAACAAAGTGACAGTGCGGTATGGTAAATGATTTTCGTTCGGCGGTGCTTTTGCCAAAGAGGGAAAAATCATGTACATTGATGGTAGTAAGCATAGAAAAGGAGGTCCGCCCATGAAAGGTTTCACCATCGCGAATCTGATCCTCCACATGTTCATGGTTCTCATCGCGCTTTTTCTGGCACTCGTGCCTTCCGGAGCCGCCCTGGTCGGCTCGATCCTCGTCGTGTTTCTTCCCTTTCTCACCACACCCCACACCGTCGGCGCCCTGATGGTCGCGGTTTTCTTCGTGGTCTACGCAGTCCTTTCTCTCATCTTCGGGATCGTCGATTTCCTCGTGATCTCGCCGAAGCACCCGCGCGCGTATTTCGTCATCGAGATTCTCCTCTCCGTCATCGGTGCCGCGGGGTGCACTATGGCGCTCATCTTCTACTATGAGGTCACCAGTTTTCCTGTCCGGCTCCTGATCAGTCAGGGGATCGGACCGGTTCTGACCACAGCCGGAGCCTTCCTCTTCCTTTGCCTCCTGAACCTTGCCTTTACCGTGCTCTACGCCGTGCTCCCGAGAAAGAAGATCACGCCGGTACCGGTTGTCAGCCCTGCTGGTGATCCCGGTATCCCCGGTGCTTCAGGCTCGTCCGTTCCCCTTGTTGCCGATTCTGCAGATACTTCGACACCAGGGGCAAATCAACCGGACCCGTGAAACTTCCCTAAGCGATCTTCTCACACTCCTCACCAGTTGCAGAAGAAAAGGGACCGCCTCATTCGAGACGGTCCCTCGCTCATTTCTCTTTGCATCACGGAAAACGGACTTCCCTTAGCCGCCCCTTGCCGGGAACATCGTCGCCGGCGGGAGCTTGATCTCATCGCCTGCCTTCGGCTTGTACGAAGAATCGAGGTCGTTATATGTGAGGATCGTTGTGACGTAAGGATCCTTCTCGCCATCGATCTTGACGCCGTATACGTGGTAGAAGAGATCCCACCATGTGCGGCAGCCGCTCTTATCCGAGAAAGTATACACACCGATCGGAGCGTTGACATCCGGCTCAGTTACTTCCGGCTCCGTCGTCGTATCCGAAGTCGGATCGGAACTATCCGGTAGCAATCCGGAGATATCCGTGATCGATACATCGCCTGAAGCCTTCGTATCTGAAGTATCGTCATCGCCGGCCGAGCATGACTTCACGATCAGCACGATGATGATGATCAGGCAGACCACCGAAACAACAGCGAGAACATACGGCAGATAGCTCATGCCTTCGCCCTCATCGCCGTTGTCAAATCCATCGTCAATCGTGTCCATTCTGCGTCTGGACGGGTTGGTGTTCGGACGGGCACCGGGACGGCTTCCCTGCTGTGTACGCTTCGGCACTCCCGGAACGGAACCCGGACGGACTCCTGTCGGCGGGGCATAGGCCGGGGCCGGGGCCGGCTCTGCAGCCTGCACTCCGCTACTCATCGGCGCCGCACCCGTAGAGGACGTGCTGTCAAAATCGAAGAGATCGGCCACTGACGGCGGCGGGTTGTTCATGTCATACTGAGGCGCAGCCTGTACCGGCTCTGCGCCCGCATACGGGTCATAGGCATCCTGGGCGCCGGAAACATCAGCAGGAGCAGCGTATTCGCCTGCCTGCGGTACATCGTACGCGCCGGATTCTGCATATCCTCCCGCGACAAAAGGACTATCGCCGTAGCTTCCTGCGTCTACCTGCGGAATCTGCGGGACCTCTGCGGTCGGTTCTTCATAAGCACCCGGTGTCACAAACGGGGAAACCGGTTCGACCGGAGCCGGTGCGACAAACTGCGAAGCATCCGGTGTAACTTCGTCTTCATCTACGGAATAGGATCCGCGAGCATAAACACCCGTATCCTCATATCCGACCGGCGTATCGCTGTTGGTCGGGTACGTCGGAGGTACATAGGAAGGAGCCTCATAAAGCGGCATATCCGGTACATCGTTCGCCGAAGCCACGGCAGTATTGGGGGCATCGGCGGAAGCAAACGGGATCACAAACTCATCGCCGGAAGGTGCAACTCCGTCGGGATCTGCAGCATAGCCCTCTGCATAGGCGCCCTGCGATTCGTCCTTCTCATCGGACGATTCCGCATCACCGAAGAAAAGCGGTGTCTCATCAAATTCTTTTGGATCGTTGGAATATTCAGGGTCATCGTTCATAGGTTTGTCCACCTCTTTCTCCGCTTCGAAAACAATCGGGGCATCCTCGTCTGTTTCCGCAACAGCTCCCGAAACCGCGCCGGTTTGGGCCGTCTCCGAAGTCTGTTCTGCTCCTGTCACATTCTCCATCCCGGCAGTAGCTGCTACTGCAGCACCACCGAAAACTTCATCTCCGATAAAGAGCGGGCCGCCGTCATTTGCGGAATCGGTCTCACCGCCCACTACAAAAGAACCGTCATCACTGCCATCCGTAGCCGCAGAGGCTGGTGCTACAGAAGCAGCGCCGGAAATCTCCGGAGCAACGGCCGTTTCTTCCGGCATCACAGCCTTCGGCACGATCTCGCGTGCTTCCGGAATCGCCGGAGCAGCCTGTGCCGCCTGGCTCTGTGCCAGTTGCGCTGCCTTGGCAAACGGATTATCTGCATTCTTTACGGCAACGAAAGGTTCGTCCTTCTTCGGTGCGACCGGAATGGCTTCCGGCTGCGCCGGAGCAACAAAGGGACTCTGCGAAACTTCGGATGCCGTGGGCGGTGCTTCCTGCTGTCCTGCCATCTTCGCATCGAGGTCTGCCGCTGCCTTCTCAAAACTACTTACATACGGGACGACTTTGGTCGCGCCGAGGTCTTCTTCCACTTCGGGTACAGCAGGAACAGAAGGTGTGGCCGGAACAGCAGGTACTGACGGTGCAGCACTTACGGCATTATTCTCCGCAGCATCCGCTTTCATCAGGTCGGAGATATCTCCGAAAGAGAGCGGCGGCTCCGGAACTTCCGCTTTGATCGCCGCTTCCACAGAAGAAGCCGTCGCAACATTCTGCGCCGATGCAGCCGATGCGGCTGCAGCCGTCTCTGCACCGAAAGAAGCGATTGCTTCCGCGGCGGAACCTACTGCCGGCTGAATCATCGTCGCGTCGATCGACGGTCTCGGCTCGGCCTTCGGTGCTTCGTCACCAAACAACATCGCATCCTTCGGAACCGGTGCGGCTTCCTTCTTCGGGGAATCCATCGGGATCGGCGGAGCAACATTGTAGCTGTCATCCTCGTCCTCTTCTTCCACGACTTTCTTCTTCTTTCTTCCGAATCCGAAGAAACCGCCGCGGTCGCTCGAGGTAATATCCTCAACAAAAGAGATCATAAACTGCAGTGGCACGCCCGGGAGCTTCGCCGCCGCTTCTGTGATCACGACACTCGCTGCATCGCTCTGGTCCTCGGCATCGTAGAGGATGCGCAGGAGTTCCTGCTGACCGAGCGCCTCGTAGACCTCGCGGTTACAGAGGATGATGCAGTCATCGAGCTTGAGCTGTGCGATGTTGGAGCAAAGAGCCGGTGCGGTCTTTGTCGCACAGAAGTTATAGAAATTGTCCACCTTCTGACGGGCGGTATTGATCGCATCGATGCGGATATCCGTCGCTGTCATGGGGTAGAGTGTATCATCACGATAAAGGAACGCCAGTCCTTTTCCTATGGTGGAAGCAAAAGCCTCGCCGTCCTTGACCATCACGCCGGCGAAGAAAGGCGCACGGGAATTGTCCTGCTGGATCTTCATCTTACCGGTAATCGAAACTGCCGTATTTACCATCTCGCCGATGGAATCATCGAGCGAACGGCGGCCGGTCTTCAGTTCCGTTCCGAGACGGCGGAGGATCGGCTCATAAGGAGGCAGCGCATTGGGATCCGTATCCGGGAAAGACTGCGTCGAGAAAACGGAGAAGAAGAAGCCACGATCTTCTTTGTCATTCGTCAGGTCTGCGGAACGAGCCACCGTCTTGCTGGTGACACGCCCGTCCATGTAAAAGGCATCTGTCAGTTCTGCTGTAGGATAATATCTCGCGGTAAGTGTCGTCGCCAGACGAGTCTGCTTTGCCATAAAATAGCGCCTCCAAATCAGGGGTTTTCCCCACTTCTTCTATTTGATTATATCATAATGTTTTTTCAATCAAGTATTAGGAGACAACTTTTTAATACAATTTGATAACATTTTCGAGACATCGTGATTGCAGACTTTCCGTGCATCCCGTCATGTATGCATTTTCGCTTTCCCGCCAAAGGAAGCACTGTTTCACATTCGTTACGCACGCCGAAGTTATACGGGAACTTTGACAGCTTCCGGAAAGACGTCTTCAGGAGGATCTATCGCCCGGCCGGATGGATCAGCCCTTCATCTGCGCGATGTACTTATCCATGTCTGCCTCCAGTACGGCAAAGGGCGCGCATCCCAGATCGAGATAGGCCTTCATGACTTCGTCCTTCGTGCAGATGCCGTCCAGCTCGGCAACAGCGTTGTCGAGGATCTTCTCAGTGAAGATAAATCCAAAGGCATATTCAAGTGCGTAGCACTGCTCTCCCGTGATGCGTTTCCAGTATTCTTCCTGGATCTCCGGTTTGTCCTGGTCAAAATGATTGAGGTACGTTTCGCAGTCTTCACGCGTCCAGCCCTCATACTCCACGCCGATGCTCATCCTTGCCGGGATGAGGGACGAGTACAGAAGCGATGCTTTCCACGCATTCTCAGCCTGTTCCTGATCAAACGGCGCATAGTGGATCATCGTCCACTCGGCATACTGGGCCCAGCCCTCCGCGTAAGGCGCCGATGTCGCGAACACCTGATACTTGCTCCACAGGTGTTCCGCCTGATACTGGTGCTGGTACAGGTGTCCCGGATACATCTCGTGAGATACGAGCGTGTACATGTCGTAGTTCGGTGCATCAACCATACCGCGGTTCACCCACACCGTATGCTTGGTGTAGTTGTCGATCGGCGACAGATAGTAGCTCGCCGGCTGCATCGATTCCGCAAACTCGACCGGAACATCGTAGATCGTTACTTCGTTATCGCGTATCTCCGGGAAATGCTGTTCGGAGAAGCGTTTGCACCACTCGATCGCATCATCGATACTCAGATCGCCGAACGAGAAATAACTGCCGTTTTGTTTCCATCGCGGGAGGTATTCCTCGTAGAGCGCCGCGATCTCCTGTTCGAGGAGTTCCGTACACTCTTCCACCGACATCTCTACGCCCGTCTTCTGATGGAAGAGCGCTTCGTAGTATGCTTTTCCGTCTGCTGTCTCGGCCAGATACGGACCGTCATTGCACATTCCCTTCAGCTCCGTGAGCCTGCCGATCAGCATCTCCATCGCCGGGAAATACACGGTGTCCAGAAGTTCCTGATTTCTCTTGATGAATTCTTCTTTCTCCTGATCCGAAAGATCGACCGATTCGAGGCGGCTCTCAAAAGTCGTCTTCATGAAGTGCGTATCCCGGTTCTCCTGCATACTCGTGCAATCTTCGATGATGCGGTCGAGATTCTCATCATTCCAGCCGACTCCGGCCTCGCTCCTCTTCTTCTCCGCGTTGACAGCCTGCTCGAAGAAGGTATAGTAATCTCCGAGTATCACGAGATATCTCTCGACATCGTCCTTTGACCGGAACGGAATAAGTGAGGTCAGAAGCGGATAGACGATCTGCTTGCCGCCCATCGGATAAAGCTGCGGTACATACAGCGGGTACTTATACATCTCGGACATGTACTTGAAGTCGTAGCACATATACTCCACGACACGGATCTGCTCTTCCGTCAGCTCTGAACGGTCCAGAGCCGCAATAATCTCTCCGAATTCCGCATAGGCCTGCGAAGCGTTCGTGTAGTCATCGTCAGACGGAAAGTACAGGCCCTGGTTCGGCCAGGCAGTATAGTAATTCTCCGGAACATCGAAGGAGTAAAAAGCGTTGAGAATGTCGGAGGCTCCGGCAAAGACACCCATATCGTAATCGCGAAGTGTGCGCGCCGCCTCGGTCAGATCATCATCCGGGGTATCCACATTTCCCCAGTTCATCAGACCCTGTTCCGTCTCGCCTGCTTCGTTAGTTGTGGCAACCGGCGGTTTGGGAATATTATTCGGATCCATCGTGTTCGAGCAACCCGAAAGAGGCGCAAGAAGTAGCGCACCTGTTGCAAGAAGCGCGATCATTTTACGGAGAGCAGTATGCGTGTTACTCCAGAAGAATGGAGCCGGCGCGACCGGTCTTTCGAAAAAGCGGACAGTGGTTTCCTGCCCTCTTAAGTCCACCTGCGGATCCTCGATATTTCGGCGTATCTTTGTCATTTCTTTTTCCTTTTCAAACAATTACGCCTATTATATCATGCACATGCATCGGGCGCACGCATCCTACGCCCTGTTTTACTTCTTCCCGGAAGAATGGCAGCTGCCGCGCATCGCGCAGTTACTGCACCCGCAGCCACAGGAAGATTTACCCTTCTTCTTATCGCGGACCATCTTCACGATGACAAGCGCCACGATCGCAACAAGTACAATCGATATCACGATCGTTCCCAGATTGTCAGAAAACCAGCCCATATCGCGGATCCCTTTCTCTCAGTCATTTCACGTCAACATTATAGTTAGCACACTCTAACTTGTCAAGGATTTCCCTATTAACAGGCGGTATCGCCCAGATCAGTGCTGTTTCTCCACGTAGATCGGCATGTATTCCTGCAGGAGCTCGAAGTAGCCCGGGCCCATATCAAGGTAAGCGGCATGGATCTCACGCATCGAGTACTGATCCCCGTACTCCTCGGCGGCGCTGTCGATGATCTTGTTACAGTAGATGTTGCCAAAGGTGTACGGCAGGGAGTAGAACGGGATCTCAAGAGTAAAGTCATAGTATGCATCTGCGATCCTTTTGGCCATCGCCTGACCGAAGAACTGCTCATAGTAAGATGTGATCTCATCTTTTCCCCAGCCGTCATAGTGCACACCGATATCGATATAGGACGCAATAATATAGTTCAGGATCAGGTCAACATAGAGATAGTTGGCATGATAGACTTCGTAGTCATAATCCGTGAGCTTCATGATGTAATCTTCACAGTAAGTCGACCAGCCTTCCATATACGCCGTCGTGCCGTTCTTCTGGTAGAAATTGTTCATTCTCTGAAGCTGGTAGACCGTCTGGAAGAGATGTCCCGGGAATGATTCATGCGCGACTGTCGGGATCATACCGCCCACTCCATCGGAAAAGTCATTGATCAGAAGAACATTTTTGTTGATATCATCGATCGGCGTACAGACATACGCAGCCGGCGAGGCGTTATCCTTCATCTCTTCCGGAATGTGGTACGCGATATAATCGACATCTCCGATATCCGGGAAATCCGTCTTGATGATCTCCTTACAATATTCGATATCCTGCTCGAAAGAGCCCATCGTGTAATCGTGATCCAGATCCACTTCCCGCAGTTGTTCATCCGTCATTCCGGAATAGAGCGTCTGAATTTCCACGATACTGTCGTACATCGCCTGCTCAAGCACGGCCTTGGCCTCTGCGATCGTCAGATTCGTGCCGGAACGGTACTGGAAGTACTTCTCGTAGAATTCCTTACCGCCTTCCATCTCACAGATCTTGCCGGACGTCTTCGCCGAACCGACGATCTCTTTCATGCCTTCGTAGAGCGTCTCGTACCCCGGGAAGAAAGAGGTATCCAGGATCTCCTTATTTCTTTGGATCAGATCCTGCTTCGTCGCATCATCGATATCCAGCGCGTTGACACGCTCTTCAAAAGTCGTGTACATGTAGTTTCCTTCGTGGTTCTCGAAAACGACTTCAATGGAGTGAAGCACGCCTTCTTCGCCCTCGAGGATCTCATCGGGAAGCGACCAACCCTTCTCTGCCCTCATCTGCTCGTACAGAAGAAGCGATTCGAGATACTCCCCGACATCCGCGAGCATCTTAAGATAAAGCTCGGCATCCTGTTCATCGTCGAAAACCAACGTCGCCAGAAGGATCGGCAACTCGACATTGATGCCTGTCAGGCTGTTGATGGAACTGGTATAGTAATTCATGTCGTACATGTCGAGAGACAGCTGGAAGTCCCGCTGCATCGACTTATAGAGGATCTGGTCTTCCACCTCAAGATCGTCGCACTCGATCTGATCGAGTGTATCCATTACATACTGTATGAATTCACGATCCGATCCGTCATCTTCCGGAGACCACGGCTCGATTCCCTTATCTGGCCACGAGACGCCAAACGACTCCGGATTTTCAATATTAAAATAGATCGAGATGATATCCTCGTCCAAGCCATATTTGAAGACCTCTTCGTCAAGCTCATGCAGTTTGATCCCGGCCTCGGCGCCTGTATAGGTTTTCACGACCGGCGTAGTCGGATCCGTAGGATCGGTCGGATCGCTTGTAGGATCGGTCGGATCATCGGTAGGATCATCAGTAGGATCGATCGTTGTCTCCGTCTCGTCACTTGTCGTCTTCTTCGTCTTTTTCTTCTTTTTCGTTTCCTCAGAATGGCAGGATGTCAATACGATCGCCAGTGAGAGCACGATCGTGCCCGCTACACGCAGAATCTTTCGGATGGACTTTTTCATTAGATCACACGCCTCCTTTTTACCTAAAGATATTTAATCACATTAATGGGGCCAGGAAAATAACCGATTTCTCATTTTGCTTTTGTCCGGCTTTACGTCCGGACGCGCTCGTTTCTGTAGGAAAGAAGCGTAGCCACCAGGACCGCTACCGCCAGAATCAGAAGCGAAAGCGCGACCAGCAGCATATTGTTCATCTTCGCACGAGCATTGAGGAGATCCTGGAAGATAAGGCAGATATTGTATACCGGGATCAGATAATGCGAAGACGGAGAGATCCCGAGCCGGAACATCGACAGCATCGAAGCCAGCGTGCACATGAGCGTGACCGGAATCTGCGCGACCTGCGCCTGGTTCTGATCCTTGCAAAAGAGCGAGATCAGTACACCAAGATTCGAGAAGAGATAACAGAGAAGCACCGCATAAAGCAGGATCAGGAGGACCTGCGGTACCGTGACCGTCACGCCGGAAAAGCCAAAAGCGTCCTTGACGTGCAGTGCCTCGCACACCCGGCTTCCCAGCACATCGAGCCCGATATACACGCCACTGCTGAAAAGGCTGATCAGGCTTACGGAGAGGATCTTGCCCATGATGAGGCTGAGTGGCGGAACCGGCGACAGCATGACCTGATAGAATGTCCCTCTCGCCTTATCTCCCGCGACCGTATCTGCTGCAAAATTCGAGATATTCGCCGTCAGTGGGAGTATCAGCATATACGGCAGGAGCATGGCGATCATGAGGTTGCTGTTGTCCTTCTTCTTGAGATCCTCCATCTCCACCTCGCGGAACGAGACATTCTTCTGCATGTCCTTGTAGAGGGACTCATAGGACTGTCTTACGAAAGATTCGGCACTCATCCGGAGATAGGAGGATACCGCATCACTCTCGAAGTAATAGATCTTCACGTTGAAAATATCCGAAAAGTCGACCAGTACATCGCAGTGGTGGAACTTCGAAGAATCGATGAATTCATCCGGTTCTTCCTCGCAGGAGACGATCCAGATCTCCTTATCTTCCATCATCCCGACGTTGAGGTCTTCCACGTCCATCCCGTAGAAGTACATCATGTAGGCATCGGCCTCGTCGGTATTCGTCGTATTCGGCTGCAGGAGGGTCACCCCGACCGTGAAGAGCAGCGTAATGACAGGAAGGATGAGGAACCCGAACAGCAGGCTCTTCTCTTTCCCTATTTTCTTCATCTCGTGAAGAAATATCTTACCTATTCCCTTCATCGGTCGTCTGTCCTTTCTATAAGATCGGGCAATGCGCAGTGCCGTGCTTCTTCATCTTCTTTCCTTCTTGTCGAGGATCGCTTTCTCCTCGTGGTTTTCTTTATACAACTTGATAAATGCTTCCTCCACGGTGGTGACACCCTGGCTCTCCGGAAGCTCCGCGACGGTCCCGCAGAAGACACTTCTTCCATCCACGATGATCCCTACACGGTCAGCCATGCGGCTTACCAGATCGAGGATATGCGTCGACAGGATGATACACTTGCCTTCTTCCTTCAGTTTCAGAAGATACGACTCGATCAGGTGCTGCGTCAGGATATCCAGTCCGTTCGTCGGTTCATCGAATATGATCGTGTCCGGATCGTGAAGCAGGCAGATCGCCAGTGAAGTTTTCTGCTTCATGCCTGTGGAGAACGTGTCATATCTGCGGCTTCGGAATTCCGTGATTCCGAAATAGTCGAAGAGCTTATCCCGGTTCTCCTTAATCGCCTCCGGGGTCATCTCGTAAAGCCCGCCGTAGTAGTCCGCGAGCTCGTCCGGTGTGAACTGCCCGTCGAGGCGGATCTCATTGGTGAGAAAAGCGATACGTCTGCGGATCTGCACATCTTCCATGGAGAGCTCTTTTCCATCGAAATAGATGGTGCCGGCCGTGGGGGCAAGGAGCGTCGAGAGCATGCGCATCGTCGTGGTCTTGCCCGCGCCATTCGGTCCGAGGAGCGCGAAGATCTCGCCGTCATTGATCGTGAGCGATACGTCCTTGACCGCCTCAACCTTGTTCTTGCGAAAAGTTTTCTTCAGATTCTTGATCTCAATCATTCACAGTTCCTTTCCCACAGGCGCGAGGCCAGGATAACAGATATTCCGAGCAGAACAGCCGACACGCCAAGTGCAGGGATGAGCGCATCGAAGCGGACTTCGTTCTTGCAGATGGCTTTGATAGTCGGGGTGAAATTCGCGATGGGGATATACTTGACCCCGTCGTTTTCGATAAAGGTCGGAAGCATCGCGGAAACCGAGACCAGCACCATGCCGGCCGAGGAGAAGAGCGATGCTTTCTTGGCTTCGGCAAAGGCCGAGCCGATGACGATAAAGATCGCCGTGATGAGACACGTCGCCGTCAGGAGAATCAGGAGCAGGGCCGGGAGCCACGCGATGTTCTTTCCCGCTATGCGGGACACCGTAGTAAAATCCCGACGGTTCCAGATGGCCATGCCGCCGATGGCCGCCCCGATCCCGACGACGCCGGATATGAAAACCTCCATAAGGAGCACCAGGGTTTTTCCGAGGAGGATCCTCCGGAGCGGTACAGGACAAAGCACGAGCGTGTCGAAGGTCTGGCGCTCTTTTTCTCCCGTGATGGAGCGCACGGCAATCGTCATGGCGTTACTGGCCATCATCAGAAAGACGATCATGCCCACCACTCCGGCGAGCTGGTCGAGATAGGTATTGAGTTTTTCAAAATCGGTACTGAGATCGATAATCTCCTTTTCCGGATAGAAGGTCTGGAGGTCGTCGTACATCTTGCGGCTCTCGAGGAGCACACTCAGGTCTGCGGCGCAGTCGGATGCATCCTTCAGAGCCTGCGAGGACGAGAGTACGGACGAGTCATAGACGATGCGGATGGTCTCTTCTTCCACTACGATCACGCAGTCCGCATGCCCGCTATAAAGGATCTTCTCGATATCGTCCTTCGTCCCTGTGCGGAAAGAAAAGTCGGGATATTCCTCTTCGAGCACTTCCTCCATTTCCTCGCACTGTTCCCGCTCCGGCAGGAGCACGGTCGCCTCGTAGTTTGTGGTGAATTCTTTGACGTAGCTCATGGCCCACACGAGGAAGAGCGCACTGAGAAGCGGCACCAGAAGCATCATGACCAGCTGGATCGGTGTCTTTCTGGTCTTCTTCCATTCGCTTGCCATCACATGGGGGACATGTCGTCTACGCATCCGGATCGTCTCCTTCCGGCGCCTCCTTTGCGGGCTCACGCATCTCTTTTCCCTCCGGCACCTTCGCCGTGGCACTTTTACTTTCTTTCTCGTTTCGCTCTTCGGGTGCTGCACCGAGTTCTCTCAGTGCTTCCTGCTCGAGCGCCCTGTAGTCGATCTTGCCGATCTTCGTCTCGGGTAATGTATCACGGAATGCATACTCCACCGGGCAGGCATACGGGATCAGGGTCTTTCTGCACATCTCCATCAGTTCCATCTGGACGCGTTCCTGCCGCTCGTTCACACCGTTTCGCGCTGTCTCACCCTCTGCTCTCCCCGAAACAGGATCAGACGAAGAGGCATCCGCTTCCACTGTGCTTTTTAAGACGAGATAGGCTTTCACGACATGGAGCCGGTAGGGGTGCGGGATCGCGACCGCGCAGGCCGATTCCACATCCGGATGGGAAAGCAGTACTTTCTCGATCTGTGTCGGGAAGACCGGTACGCCGCTGACCTTGATGATCCGCTTGATACGCTGGTCGAAGTAGAAGAATCCGTCTTCGTCGCGATGGCCGAGGTCACCGCTATGTATCCACTTCTTTCCGTCCGCGTGGGTATGGATCGCCATTGCTGTGGCCGCCGGGTCATTGAGGTATCTGAGCATCACGGTCGGACCGCTGATGCAGATCTCTCCTTTCTCGCCAACCGGCACTTCGTCGTCGGTCCCGGGTTTCGTGATCATCATATCGATCCCCGGAAGCGGCAGACCCACCGAACCGTCGCGGCACTCGTTTTCGGGGTTTACCGCACAGACCGTGAGCGTCTCCGTCAGGCCATATCCTTCACGAAGCGAGATCGTCGCCCCACGAGCTCGGATATACTCCTCGAAACGGCGTTTGAGGTCCATCGGGAGCGTGTCGCCGCCACTGAAGCAGGCGATCAGGAAATCGAGCTTCATCTTCTTGAGTTTGTCGCTCTTGAGCATCCCCTCGTAGAGCGTCGGCACCGCGGCCAGAAGCTGCGGTTTCTCTTTGCGGATGATCTTACTCAGTTCGTCCGGCTTGAAGACCGGCACAAGAAGCATATTGATGCCGCAGGAGATCATGCAGTGCATGCACATGCAGATGCCAAATCCGTGAAACAACGGTAATATCGCGACCATCGTGAGCTTCGGGTAATTCTCCGGGTCAGAGAATGGATCCGGTACGCGTATGATCTGTGGACCGAGCATTGCCGGGATGTTCATATTAGTCGAGGAGATCACGGCGATCTTCGGAGAGCCCGTGGTTCCGCCGCTGTGAAGATAGATGGCCGGGTCATCGGGACCGATTGGCCGTACGTAGGCAGCTTTCTCGACCTCCTTTTCCTCTTCGAAGGGACCGGGCCAGTCGTAGTCTCCGCTGATCTTGCCCTGTCGGAGCAGTTCTCCGTGTTCGATAAGGTTGGAGTAGAGAATATAGAAAGTGTCCTGTGAGGCCTTCGGGATCTTCTTTCTCGTCGCGATCTTGAAGGCAAGTGATTTTGCCAGGGAAAGATAATCCGTGATCCGGCAGACGATCACAAGTCCCGGTTCAAGTTCGTCGAGCATGTCCTTGCACTTCGGAAGGAATGCGTCGAGGATCAGGAGGCATTCGCTTCCTGTCTGTTCCATGCATTCGCGGAGTTCCGCCGCAGGGGTCTTGGGGTGGACCATGTTCGCGATGCCACCGTTCTTATTGAGCGCATAAATGGCGATCACAGCCTGGGGAATATTCGGAAGGCATACGGTCACGACCGTACCGACGCCGATATTGCAGTCCCGTAATGCCGCGGCAAAAGCATCGACCTCGTAGACGAGTTCTTCGTATGTGATCCGGGTGCCTTCGAACGTGACTGCCGGTCTTTTGGGGAAGACTGCAGCTGTCCGAAGAAGCATCTCATAGAGCGTCAGGTCCGGTTTTTCCGTCCATCCTCTCATCTCATCATCGTAGTGGGCTGTCCAACTTCGGTCCATGTCACTAAGCATCCTCGTCTATCAAAACAATCCTAAGTATTTTACTCAATTTCTCTTAAAAAAGAAATAGTCAGGTGGTATGATTAGGTGTATCGGACATGGTGCGAAGTGCTTCTCGACACGCATCGCGCCAGTAGAATCAGGCAAATGCCCGAGAAGGAGATCCTGTAAGAGAAGACCTTATACCAAAGGAGACCTTATGGCAAAGAAGAAGACACAATACGTCTGCCGCAGCTGCGGTTACGAGACTTCCGGCTGGATGGGGCGCTGTCCTTCCTGTCAGGAGTGGAATACTTTTGAAGAATTTAAGGAAGCGTCCTCCGCTCCCGCCGATGCCAAGCCTGCGCTTCGGGCCGGCTGGATTGCCGAGCGCGGCGTTTCCAAGCTTTCTGAGGTCTCCCGTGAGACCGAGCCCCGTTTCTCTTCCGGGATTCCGGAGCTTGACCGCATCCTCGGCGGCGGTCTGGTCGAGGGATCGATGACCTTAGTCGGAGGCGATCCCGGTATCGGAAAGTCCACCCTCCTCATGCAGGTCAGCGGTGCTCTGGGCCTCGATGGCGAGATCCTCTATGTCTCGGGTGAAGAAAGCAAGTCCCAGATCAAGATGCGCGCCGACCGTCTCGGCATCAAGCGGGACAACATCGTACTCTGCTCGCAGACTTCCTTTGAACATATTTCCGAGCTCATCACCGAGCGCCATCCCGTGCTGTGTGTGATCGACTCGATCCAGACGCTCTACAGCGAGCAGATCGATTCGGCGCCGGGATCAGTATCCCAGACACGCGAGGTCACAGCCGGACTTCTCCGTCTGGCCAAATCTCTGAATGTTGCAATCGTGCTGGTCGGGCACGTCACCAAAGACGGAGCTATCGCCGGGCCACGCATCATCGAGCACATGGTCGATACTGTCCTGTATTTCGAGGGCGACGGGTCTTCCGCTCTTCGCATGCTCCGCGCGACCAAGAACCGCTTCGGTTCCACCGGTGAACTTGCTTTCTTTGAGATGACCCAGCAGGGCTTGATCGGCGTCGAGAATGCTTCGGCTTTCCTGCTTTCGGGACGTCCGCATATGGCACCGGGGTCCGTGATCACTTCCGTGGTCGAGGGCTCCCGCGCAGTTCTTCTCGAGATCCAGGCGCTCATGGCGCTCTCCTCCTATGCCAATCCCCAGCGTATGACCCAGGGCCTTGACCGCGGCCGCGTGTCCATGCTTCTGGCCGTACTCGAGAGTAAATGCAAGGTCGGGATCTCCAATATGGATGCGTATATCAACGTGGTCGGCGGGATGCGGGTCGATGAGACCGCCTGCGATCTGGCCGTACTTTGTGCTGTTTTCTCGTCCTTTTCGGGGCGCGCCCTTCGGGAAGATACACTCGTGCTCGGCGAGGTCGGCCTTACTGGCGAACTTCGTCCGGTCAGCGATCTCGAGAAACGCCTGTCCGATTGCTCCCGTCTGGGATTCACGACCTGTGTCCTCCCCGGGGCCAGCAAGTCTGCCGTTACCAGGCTTCCCCTGAAACTCGAGTACGTCTTCGTCGACAAGCTCACAGAGGCGATCGATGTGCTTTTCTCGTGAATCACTGTGATACTATTAGGGAAAAAGGGAGGCGTCTCGTATGCAGTTTGATAAAATCAAGTTTCCTCGCCCGGAACCTCGCGACCTTTATGTGATTATCCCGGCCGCGGGACTTGGGCAGCGCATGCATATATCTGACAGCAAGCAGTTCTTCAAGATCGGCGGTATACCGGTACTTGCGCGAACACTTCTGGCTTTCGAGGACTTCAGGAAGAAGCTGGATCTTCCGCTTCACGCCGTGATCGTCACCAGTTTGGACAATATGGATCGCGTACATGCGCTGATCGAGAATTACGAGATTTCTTACGTCGAACGTGTCGTCGAGGGTGGCGCCACACGTCAGGATTCTGTAGCCGCCGGCATCGCGGCACTTAGTTTACTCGATCGCGCTCCGCAAGACAGCGACATTGTCTTTATCCACGATGGAGCCAGATGTATGGTGGACTTTCCTACGCTTCAGGCCTGCTATACCAGCGGCATGTTCTACGATGTCTGTGTTGCCGCCACCCCCTGCAAAAACACGATCAAGCTCGCCGCACCGGCAATGGAATCGGATTCTGTGCTTTTTGAAGACAAGCGGCCTCCGCTCGTGGCGCAGACACTCGACCGTTCACTACTTTACGAAGTGCAGACCCCGCAGGTATTTAAATATGGTGTTCTTGTGGATGTTTCCGCGCGGGCACGGGAGGCCGGAATCACCGCGACCGATGATACTGCACTCGCTGAGGCACTCGGGATCCCGGTGCACCTGATTTCATGCTCGTACAGCAATATCAAGATCACGACGCCGGAGGACGCCGCGCTGGCGGAGTTTATTCTGAAGGGGCGCGAGGAAAAGGGAGAGATTGAGGCTCCTGGGAAGTGAAAAGTATGCCCAGTCTAATATGTGTCTAATATCCCCCTCTCCATTAGACAGATATCAGACTGAAAATGCTTCCAGTCAGACAAAACGTTCTTTTTCTTCTTCCATTTGACTGACAAGATTCATCAGTCAGATTTTTTGTCAGATGAGCTGCCTTGATTAGACAGAATAACAGACTGGGCAGAGTTCAGTCTGATATTTGTCTAATCGCCACCTCTTCATTAGACAATTATCAGACTACATGCCCCATCTTCTGCTTTTCAGTCAGACAAAAGCCTTTTTTCGTACAAATATCTGACTGGATAAACTACTGTTTACAGAATAGTTACGAGTTTTTGGATATATCATATAGTCGCACTCTCACAGCGCAGGTAAACTAATAAGAAAACCCTGCTGATATGATGTTGATATGGAATGATTTGTTGTGGGTTTAGAAGGAGGCTTCTATGTTTTCAACTCAAATCATCCGAACAGGTCTGGACCTATGTGACCACACTATCGCTGCCATCGAGACACAGTTGCTTAGCATGCCGGATATCTCTTTCGGCAAACACAAACGAAACGGCAAGTATGAAGACGTCATTCGTTTTCGTGTTGTATCAAACGGAAAGAAGAAATGGTCAGAAATCTCCAGAGCCTCATCTGAGTGGAGCAAGCTCTTTCCCGTAGCACAAAAGTGTGTCATCTTAAAAGAATCCTTGGAATCCTTAAAAGCAGAAAGGTTGACATGCCTGGATGGGCTTTCTAGCCGAAGATCCGGGTTTCATAACACAGCCTCTTCAATCGCCTTGGATTTTGCTTCCCAATCGACACCATCGGGGTACTCGTATGAAAGATGGCTCTCTCTCAAAGAAGTAGAAGACAAAACCATAACAAATGGTTATGCACATGGACGCCATCTGTTCCGTTCCAAATCGGAGTTACTAATAGCGCAGTTACTCGAAGAACTGAAACTGGAGTATAAATACGAAGTAATAATCACAGTAGATGGAAAGAGACGATGGCCGGATTTTGCTGTTTATTGTCCTGAGATTGACAGGTTCTTCTTCATCGAGCACCTCGGAAGAATGGACGATCGAAGTTACCGCTCCGACAACCTCGAGAAAATGGAAGCGTACGAGAAAGCCAGCATACGAAACGGCATCGACATCATCTATACCACAGAATTCGGAGAAGGGTTCTTCAATCTTGATTCTTTGTATGGAAAGCTCCTTGGCCTCGTCGTGGCGCAGTCTTACAGCCTGACAAGAAATGCCCGGTACTAATGGGTTCATGGTTTATGGGTTATTCGCTTAATGGATTCAAATCTCTTCGCGGCGCATCGTCACGCTGCAGAATACCATGATGCCCTCGCCTTCTCCGAAGCGAGTCAGCTGTTCGCCGGAAGTAGCGGTGATCCCGATACGCTGCGGATCGAGACCGGTAAGTTCGCCGAGGCGGACCTTCATGGGCCCGATCATGGGAGTAAACTTCGGGCGCTTCGCCTCGATACTGACGGAAATATGCCGCAGTTCCCAGCCCTGTTCCGTCGCAAAAGACATGGCCTTGGCCAGATAGGCGGAACTGTCGGTGATCCCCTGCCGGCACATCTGATCCGCAATGGTGCCGAGGATGTTGATTCCCGTCACTCCGGAGATTGCGTTGGTCAGCGCGTGCAGCACCACATCACCGTCACTGTTTGCTACCAGCGGTGTCTCATCCGGGAACTCTACGCCCGCCAGGATCAATTTCTTCGGCCACTTGTCCGCGGTCCGAAGCTGCGCCTCACATGGCTGCATGAAACGATGACTGTCCTGACCTATTCCGTTCGCGTATTCGTACTGCATATCTTTTTCCGCCTTTTCCAGTTCTTCCAAAATCAATCTCATTATATCACGTCTCATGACACGTCCGAGTCAGAAACACTTCCCGGCCCGATCAGCCCGTTACCTCGGTAACGATCCAGTTCGCCAGATCCTGTGCCGTCCACTCTCCTCGATTCTGTCCCTCGAAGCGCGCTTTCTGCCGGTTGTCCTTGATGACGATCACTTCAGGAAGCGCCTCGATCTTGTACGCCGACGAGAGCTCCTTCTCCGCGAGCGCGTCGATCGCCACGATCAGGACCTTGTCGTGATACTGCTCCACGACCTGCTCGATACACGCAAAAAGTCCGAACGTATCCGCCTGCATCCCCGAATAGAAGAAGAAACAGATCGGGATCGGACAGTTCTTCGAGAGCGCGTCGAGGTCTGTCACCTGGCGATACAGCACGCCCGGTTCCTCTTCGCCCTCCGGCGTCTCGAAGACCATCGCACTGATCGAGCAGTCGTAGTAATAGTCACCCAGATACTCGTGATAATCTCCGAGATCCGCATTACCCACCTCCGATTTCTTCCTGCACGCGCAAAAAAGCCCCGGCATGCACAGCACGACTGCCATGCACGCCAGGACCCTGATCAGTTTATTTCTTCGCGAAATGCACTGCTCCATTGTCAGCCTTCTTTACCTGAAGCACTGCTTCATCTTACTTGTTCTCATCCGCTTCGAGCAGTTTCTCGACATACTCGACCGCACCGCAAAGAAGCTCGGACGGTACCTTCTCGATATGGCCTTCGTCTACGAGAGCCGTGATATCCGGATCCAGCGGCAGCTTATCCAGAAGCGGCACACCCAGTTCATTGGCCGCCTTACCGACCTTGCCCTCTTCTCCGAAGAGCGGTGTCTTCTCACCACAGTGCTTGCAGACCGTGTAGCTCATGTTCTCGATGAAGCCGAGAACCTTGACCTGCATAAGCAAAGCCATGTTTCTCGCCTTGTTGACGATCATGGAAACGAGATCCTGCGGAGTGGACACGAGGAAGATACCATCGAGCGGGATGGACTGGAATACCGTAAGCGGAACATCACCTGTTCCCGGCGGCATATCGATGAGCATGACGTCGATGTTCTCCCAGATGACATCCGACCAGAACTGCTTGACGACACCGGAGATGACCGGACCACGCCAGACGACCGGCGCCTCTTCGTTCTCCATAACCAGATTTACCGAGACGATCTGGATACCGGAGTGGGAGATCATCGGCAGGATGCCGCTCTCGTCACCCTTGAGCTGACCCTTCAGGCCGAACGCCTTCGGGATCGAAGGACCGGTTACGTCCGCATCGAGGATCGCAACGCGATAGCCGTCACGAGCCAGTCTCGCGGCCAGTACCGAAGTCACGAAGGACTTACCGACGCCGCCCTTACCACTGCAGACGCCGATGACTTTCTTTACACTAGATTTCTCATGGAGTGGTGCGATGAGAGATTCCGGCGTAGAAGAACCGCAGGAACCGCCGGCCGAAGCGGACGGGCAGGAATCTTTTGAACCACATGAATCACAGGAAGCCATAGTATTCACCTCATATAAAGTATTTATCGCTGATGCGCCGTTTCTCCTGTCGGAAGCGGAAGGATCTGCACCCGCCACGGGGCACACGCATCGGATGCGCATTTGAAACCCTATTGTACGCTAGGTAAATGAGAAAAGCAAGGAATGCCGGAACTCAGTTTTTCACGGATTTCAATATCCAGTAGCCGGATTCCTTGGCGATGACCTCGCAGTTGCCGAACTTCTCGAGGAGATACTTCTCCGAAGACGGTGCGCCCTGTTTCTTCTGAAGGACCACATAGAGAAAAGCACCCTCACTCATGTGCCCGTATGCCCCGTCATAGAAGGAAAAGACCGTCTGCTTGCCCGCGCGCACCGGTGGATTCGTCAGCACCACATCAAAGAGGCCCTCCACGGAAGCGCACGCATCCGACTGATGCACATCGACACATTTCACGCCGTTATTCTCGGCATTCTCGCGCGCCAGCTCAAGTGCCCGGTTGTTGATGTCGACCATCGTCACTTCCATCGACGGGAAGACCCGCTTCATGATGATCCCGATCGGGCCGTACCCGCACCCGAGATCCAGAAGTTTTCCCTTCTTCCGGTTCGCCGCAGTAAGATCCCCGATCGCCGTCTCCAGGAGCGTTCTGGAACCGAAATCCAGGAACTTCTTCGAGAACACATCCGCGTCCGTAGTAAAGAAGAAGTCCATACCGTGCATGCGCGCCTGAACGACGCGGCGGTCGGACTCTACTTGTGGGTTTTCGTCATAATAATGCGTCAAAAGCCCTGTCCTCCTTGGTTTTACGGGATCATGTACTCGATCGAGATGATCTTCGTCCCGTTGATCGTCAGCATCAGCTGGGAAGTGCCGCGCTTATAGATCCAGGTCGTATCCGTTTCTTTGTCGGCATCGCCGTAGAACTCTCTGGCCTTCTCGACATCCATACCAATCTCGAGGCCTTCCGGTGTCGCGATCAGATCCGAGATCAGAAGCACATCGGAAATATAGCCTTTTTCACTTCCGGTCGCGGTATAGACGGAAAGAGTGAAATTGTTGTAGGTATAGACACGATCCGTGCCGTCATGCGCACACGACGGTACATCGAGGACCGACTTCGCGTCACCGAGCTTCGAGATGACCGCATCCGGGTCGCCACCCAAAAGGATCTCCACATCATCGGACTTAAAAACGAAATTACCTGTCGTATCCAGTGTCACTTCGACAGAGCCGGATCCTTCGCTCTCCTGATTCTGAGACTCGCCACTGACCGCGGTTGTCGTAGTCGAACCGGTGCCCTGCTCAGACTTTTTTGTTTCAATCGTATTGGCATCGGAGCATGCTGTCATTGCCGCAGCCAGAATGAGCGCAAGCACCAGAGAAGTAATCTTCTTCATTATTTCTTTCTCCTTTTTCCCTTGTAAAGAGTCATCACACATTGTCGCACGATTCAGCCACAGTTTCAATCAACAATCTGTCACTTTTCCGAATCGTTCTTCGGCGGATCCTCAGACGGCTTTTCTGAATCAGGATTGCTGTCCTGTGCATTTTCCTCGGAAGACTTCTCCTCTTCGGACTTCTCCGCAGGCTTCTCTCCCGACGTTTTTTCGTCCGACGCCTTCGCCGAAGCCGCGTCCTCCTCGGCCTTCTTCTTATCCTGTGCCTTATGGATATTGGTGATGTCTTCGAACGTGCCGCCGCCTTCGTCGTCCTCGGCGCGGAATTCACCTTTCTCCACGAGCCGCAGGAATGCGTCCACGACGTCCGCCGTCAGCTGCGTGCCGGAGACCTCCTTGATAATGGAGATGGCCTTATCGAAGTTCATGCGCTTTCTGTAAGGACGGTCAGAGTACATCGCATCAAATGTATCCGCCACGGCGATGATCTGCGCCACACGCGGAATCTCCTCGCCCGTGAGGCCACGCGGGTAGCCGTGTCCGTCCGGTCTCTCGTGATGGTCACGCGCGCCGATCGCCAGCTCCGGCATGATGCTGATATCCTTCAGAACCACATAACCCTTACCAGAGTGGGACTTGATCTCCTTAAACTCATCGTCCGTCAGACGTCCGGCTTTATTCAGCGTCTCCGTGGAGATACCGATCTTGCCGATATCGTGGAGAAGTGCGATATTTCTGTATTTCTCGACGGTCTCCTCGTCGTAGCCGAGCTCCTCTGCGAGCATCGCCGTATACTCCGCCACACGCGACGAGTGGCCGTTCGTATACTTATCCTTCATATCGATAACCTTTGCGAACGCCTCGACGATCTCGCGGATCAAGATACGCTGCTCGTGTTCCTTCTTCTTCAGTCGTTCCATCCGGTGACTGCCGACGACGCCCGCCACAAATGCGACAGCGGCGATGAGCACGACGAGGCAAAAGCTCTTGAACCACATTCTCTCCGTGAGGGCCTTCTTCTTCACGATCTTCACTTCCGAGACTTTCTGTACCTGCCCGAACGAATCGAGAAGCTCCAACCGGAACGTATACTCGCCGCCGGAGAGGTTCGTGTAGTCAATCGGTTTCAGTTCACTTCTCAGAACTGTCGTGGTGCTTCTATCGAAGCCCTCGAGCTTATAGGAGATCTCCGGATTGACCAGCGAATAGTTGAAGCAGTAGGCGTATACGGTTACCTTCTGTACGCCCGATGATACTTCAAAAGCACCGTCGACGCCGGGATAGATCCTCTGTCCGTCCGCTTCGATATAAGGAACGGTGATGATCACGTCACTATCGATCGTATTCGGTTCATCGATATTCGTCAGCACGACACCTGTCGAGCCGCTGATATAAAGATCGCCGCCATCTGTCAGTTCGCTATAGGAATTCGAGGTCGCGAAGCACGAAAGCCCGTTCGCCATACCGTAGAAGAACGGGACGATCTCGCCGTTGGCGAGCATCTCCTCGGTCGGTACCACATAGATACCGTTACTGCTTAAGACCCACATCTCGTCGATCTTATTCTGGTAGATGTCGAAGTTATTGGAATACGGGAAATTATTGATCGTCGTTATCTGGTAGTCCGGCGTCATGTACGCGAGATAGTTGCTCGCCACGATCCAGTAGAGCTCTCTGGATCTGTCCTTCTTGATACGCATGACCACGTCGGAAGGCAGACCGTTATCCGTATTGATATGCTGAAGTTTGCCGTTTTCCAGAATATAAATACCGTCGCCGTCCGTACCGATCAGGAGTGCACCGTTTGTGGCTTGGGTGACCGTCAGGATCTCGGCGTTGTTGATTCCCGCTTCTTCGCCGTACAAGGCTTCAATCTTATCGTCCCGTAAGATCACCACGCCGCCTGTACAAGCGATGGCCATCGAGCCATCTGTGCACTCGTACACGATACGGACACGGTCGGACGGAAGACCGCCGTCATTCTTCGAAAAGACGACCGCGTCCCGGCCATCGTATCGGACAAGTGATTTTCCCTCGGTAAAAGTCGAGAACCACAGATTTCCCTTCGAGTCCCGGACGATCGAGCGGATCTTCGTCCCTGCCAGGAATTTGATCAGATCGTTCTCCTCAAGTTCTACTCCGGAAGCCGTCCTAATATGCTCGATCGGGAGCGACTCCATAAGCTCGTGATCTGCCATGACCAGAAGACCGGAGGTCTTTGTACCGATGAATAATTTATTATCCGAGACGCAGGTTGAATAGACCACATCGTTCGTGAGACGGTACTGTTCATAAAGATTCGTGAAACGGCTCGGCACGATCTTCATGACGCCCTGCTGGGAAGAAACGAACCAGAGATTGTGCTGGTAGTCGTCTATCATACACTCGATCGAGGTGGTCATCGGCAGATGCTCCAGCACGATGATATGCCCGTCGACAATGCGGCCGATGCCGTTATCCGTGCACACCCAGATCTCATCAGCGATCTTATTAATCGAGTTCACGTAACTGAGCGGTTCGATGCTGTCGATCACGCGAGACAAGGGCTGTCCGAGTTTTCCGTAGAATACGTCCGTCCCCTTGGTCGCGCAGTAGATGTATCCCTCTTTCTCCGGATCCGGCAGGATCGCATGGATATCGGAAGATCCGAGGATCGTGGTATCGTAGTACCCGGTCAGGACGCCGTCCTTCATGGTGAAAATCTCGCCGTCGATCGTCAGCGCATAGATGGTGTTGTCCAGTCCCAGCGCGAGCTTACGGACATAGGCGGACTTGATCTGCTCGGTCTCGATGGCCGTGACGGTCATATCTTCCGAAATGATGGCCACACCCTCCGTCGTGCCCATATAGATCAGGCCGTTTTCATCTTCCACGATCGAGTGGACGGACAGCGAATGCAGTCCGTTCTGCTTGTTAAAGATCGTCCAGTTACTCTTGTCCAGCACACCTGCGCCGCTGTCATTGGTACCGACCCAGAGTCTCCCCTTCGAGTCGACCATCAGGCTGACGACACTGGTAATACCGGTCTGCGCAGAGCTGATGCGTTCAAATGTATTACCATCGTAACGGATCAGGCCGCTGTAGCAGCCGATCCAGATGAATCCTTCCGGCGTCTGCACGATGGCGTTAGCCTCCGAAGTCGGAAGGCCCGATGTATTGTTATAAAGTTTTGGAGAATATCCGCGGGATGCGTCAACGAGGTGCGCCGCCATCTCGTCGTCCGAGATCTCCGCCTCCGCCGATCCGGAATCTTCATCGTCTTCCAGAGCCCGGTACACCGTACGGGCAGAAGCGGCATCATCCGCCGCAAAAAGCGTATCTTCAGACGTCAAAGCAATAAGCCCTGCCGATCCCATAAGAAGCGCAAGGCAAGCACTGAAAATCCGTGTTGTCAGACGAAGGTTATTCATAAAATAACTTTATCACTTTGCAGAAATGTCTGCAAAGGCTTTCACGAATTATTCATGGAATTCACGGAAAGTTAAACAATCTCCCTATGCCGCGTCGTAACGCTCGATGACCTTCTCCCAGTATGCCGCCATCTTCTCGTCGTTGCGATGGTCCGTAAGGCCGTACTTCTCGACGAGGATCTTCCCCAGATAAGAGGCGCACTTTTCCGCGCCGGTCACATTCATGTGGAGACCTGCGTCGTAGGTGTCGAGGCTGTAGTCGATGCCGATCTCGGCTTCCGCGATCGCAAGCATGTTGATGTAGAGGATGTCGTGCTCCTGCGCGTACTTCTCCATCTGCTCGTCCCACTCGTCGTACCAGTGCGGATAGAGCGACGGGGACTTGATGAGGACGAGGTGGATTCCCTTTTCCTTACAGAGTTCGGTCATCTTATCGAGGTATTCCATCGCCTTGGCGCCGAAATTCGGGTCCGCGAGCGGGCGCGCCGGCGGCATCTCCCCGGCCGGCATGATTTCCCGGCGCAGGTAGTAACCGTTAAAGGACACGAGGTCCTTACTGAACCAGTATTTAAAATCCTCGGAGGTCAGCTCGTTCCAGCGGCTGTGGTAACGGAGGATCGGGAACAGGTACTCGATCAAGCTCTCGCCCTCGCACATCGACGCCTCGATGGCCTTCCATTTCGTCGGGCTCCAGCGCATACCGTCGAGCGCCATGCGGTTATAGGCTTCGTTCTGGGGTTCGTTATACATCAGGGTCAGGACGTTAAAGACCACGACATCCGGGGTCTCGTAGCGGAGTGCATCCTCGAGGAGGTAGTAAGACTGCCATACGAGCTGCTGCGCGCCGCCACGGATGAAGCTGTTGATGCCGTATTCCTTCCATAGTTGGACTGTCGAGAAATTCTCATAGACCTCACAGTCCCCCACAAAGAGCACATCGTGATCGCCATATGCTTCGTAATACTCGGCTGTCAGCGCCCCCTCCGTGACCTCGCCCATGTACTTCGGGCGAAGAAGAAGATCCGCCAGACACAGCATACCGCCCGTAAAAGTGAGAAGGGCCAGGATCATCGCCACACGGCGGATGGAATTTGTCTTTACTTTTTCCCAAATATTACTCATGTCAGAATCATCAGTCCGTCAGGACTCCAGTGCAGATCTCAGATGCTTGTGATACGCTTCACGCACGCGCTTGGGCTCTACGATCGTGAATCCTCCGGCATATGTCGAGACCCATGCGTAGAATGTCGGTCCGACACCCACCTCTACATTCGCACATACACAGTCTTTGTGCTCCGGATCCTGAAAAACCTTGATGTTCTGATCAAAGTGATCGTAGAACTGCTGCAGGAGGCGCTTGTCAAACCGCAACAGGATCTTCTCGGGCTTGGACCCGTACATACTAAATGTCGCCTCCATATACTTGGCCACATCGAAGTCCTTCGGCGGTGGCGCAAGCTTGCTGTCCTTAAGGACATTTACATGCTTCATACGGTCGATACGGAATTGGCGTGGCTTATCCTTCTCCCCTTCGGGGCTCTGCTCCGGACGTGTACCGATGCAGTAGTAGAAGCCGTTATTCCAGGCCATCGCGATCGGGTGGAGGATATAGTCCATGCCATCGTGCTTATATACTGTACCCTTTTCAAAATCGATATCGAGATATTTAAACGTCACCGGATGTCCCTCGGCCAGGGCCTGCCGGATCGCGGAAACCGTGTAGATATAGTCATTGTTGGTAGAGTGGTGACGTCCGATGTAGTGGATCTGGGCATTGAGTTCATTGGCCTGCTTCGAGGACGTCAGTTCTTTGAGTTTTCGGATCAGATCTTCTTTCTTCTTCTGCGTCATGAAGCCCGCTGACTCGACAGCATCGATCAGTACCATGATCTCCTCGACTTCGAAGGACCGCTCATCGATGTAGTACCGGGGGACATTTCCGCGTGTTTTCTCCACATATGCGAAATACTCACGTATCGCGTCAAAATCGGAATAGAGAGTCTTGCGATCCGGTTCAAATCCATATTCCTTGAGGCGGGATCTGATTTCTCTGATCGTCAGACCATGATTCGCATCTGTCTCCCGCACAAGGATATTTAGTACACAGATCAATCTGACGCGGGCATTTTCTACATTGGCCATATCTACGCCTCCTCCGATGCTTCTGCTTCCCTCCCCGGGAAAACCTCTTTTCATTATAGAGAAATGCGTCCGTTTTTGAAAGATACCGATGCAAAAAACACTGTCACAGGAAACCGTGATGGACACCGGATATGAATATATAAGGTAATCAAGACATTTACCTCATGCCGTGCTATAATGTTATGGCTATTTTTCGAAAAACGGGAGGATTTTCCATGAATTCCATCTATTCCGATATTGCCGTGGCAGCACCGAAGATCCTGCTTCCGAAGTCCGGCCTTGATCTTAAGAAGTGGGCCGTGATCGCTTGTGATCAGTTCACATCTGAACCGAAATACTGGGAAGCAGTCGAGAATGAAGTAGGAGAGGCACCTTCGACGTTGCGCATGTTTCTCCCCGAGGTCTATCTCGAGAGCGAAACACCCGAGCAGATCGATGCCCGTCTTTCCGCCATTACTTCTTCTATTACGAAATATATCGACGAAGGGATCCTGAGCGAGCTTGAGCCCGGTTTTATCCTTCTCGACCGCCAGACAAAATACAATTCTTCCCGCAAAGGCCTGATGCTTTCCCTTGACCTCGAGCAGTATGACTTTACTCCAGGCAACAAGAGCCGCATCCGTGCGACGGAGGGTACTGTACTTTCCCGTATCCCGCCCCGTGTGCGGATCCGCGAGCGCGCTCCGATCGAGATGCCGCACATCATGGTGCTCATCAACGATCCCGAAAAGACCGTCATCGAGCCGGCTCTCCTTGCACTGGCAGCCAATACCGCTGCTTCCACGCCTAATGAAGCACTTGGCAAACTTGTCTATGATACGGACCTCATGTGCGAGGGCGGACATATCCGGGGCTTCTTCACGCCGGCCGGATCTTCTGTTTCCGAGTCGATCATCTCTGCACTCCGTGCACTTCTTGCCAAGTCCGAGGACGGTTTCCTCTTCGCCGTCGGCGACGGAAACCACTCGCTGGCCACCGCCAAGAAGCACTGGGAGAATATCCGCGACGGTCTTTCCGATGAAGAGAAGGAGACGCATCCCGCACGCTACTGCCTCGTAGAGGTCGTCAATATTCATGACGACGGACTCCAGTTCGAGCCGATCCACCGTGTGACCTTCGGTCTTACGAAGGAGACATTCCTTTCTGCGGCAAAAGAATACTTCGCAAACAATGACATCGCTATCGAAAGAAGCAGTGCTTTTGCGAAGGAAGGCTGCGCCGACGGTTCCCAGACGATCCTCGTCACAGACGGTTCCGAAGACTTCACACTCGTGATCGGCAAGCCTTCTCACACCCTCGCCGTCGGGTCACTTCAGGGTTTCCTCGACTCGATCGAGTCCTCTGAGATCCACACCGACTACATCCACGGCGAGGACTCCGTCAGATCACTATCCGCAGCAGACAAGCTCGGTTTCCTGCTCCCCGATGTGTCGAAGAATTCTTTCTTTGAGACCATCAGCAAAGAGGGCGTCTTCCCCAGGAAGACCTTCTCCATGGGTGAAGCAGTCGAGAAGCGCTACTATCTCGAAGCCAAGAAGATCTGATCGCTTAGCGGAGGAACACCATGGAAGGAAGAACTTCGATCTGTGTTATCGGTGCCGGGCTTTCCGGTCTGGTCTGTGCCTACAAGCTGGCGCAGGCCGGTTTCCACGTGCAGGTCGTCGAGCAGCAGTCCACTCCGGGTGGTATGCTCGCCTGTTCCCGTCTCGGTTCTGAGTATATCGAGCTTCTCCCTCATCACATAAGAAAAACCGACCGCGCCCTGATCGCTCTTCTTAAGGATCTCGGCCTATCCGACGAACTGCAGTGGTATGACTCCCTGTGGTATGGCAAAGCCAGCAGGAAGAAACTGGGATATCTCAACAACGGCTTTCACTCCCTGCTGTCCGCACTGGTTCAGGAGATCACGGACAGAGGCGGCATCATCCAGTACGGCTACACCGTTTCCGAGATTGCCAGAAGCGAGGATGCTTCGCGGCCTAAGTATCGCGTCACGTGCGTGCTTGCCGATTCGCGCTCGACGATCATCGAGTGTGATACGATCCTGTATACCGGTTCCTGCAGAAACCTCGTACATATCACCCACGCACTCGATATGCCTACGGATTTCCGCGACTCCCTGATGGACGTGACGTATCAGGCCAACATCTGCCTTCTGCTTCTGACGAAGACTCCTTTTACAGAGTGCTATTCGCGGCAGCTCCCGGATGATGAGCCTTTCCAGCGGATCATCCAGCACACCAGCATGGTCGGACCGCGCCGTTATGGCGGCAATGTTCTCTACCTTTCCGGGAACTATCTGACGTCCGCACCTCTCTGGACGGCCTCTGACGCCGAGATTTTCAAAGTGTTTTTCAAGCGTCTCCAGTACATGAATCCGTCTATGACACGCAGTACCGTGAAGACCTGGCGGCTGTGCAGGACGCGCTACGCCAAGCCGCTCAACCACCCACTCGATGAATTCATCCAGCCGGTAGAAGGGCTGTACGTCTGCAGTCTGGCGATGACACCCGTTTCTCCCGAGGACTCCAAATACAGAATGGATGCCTGTGTGGCACAGGCCAATTCTACAGTCGCGAAAATCAAGGAGGATTTTTCACGTGAAAAAGAACTCGAAAACGACGCATAGCGAGACGGAGGGAAGCACTATCCGTCAGGCACACGCCAGTGAGCCTCCGAAGGACCGCTTCACGGCCCGTACGCTCGAGAACATCAATTACCGGGCCATCCTGCCGAGATTTTTCATACTTCTATCTCCGGCACTCCTGACGTTGTCACTCGGGGTTCTGCTCAAGAACGATCTGGCCGACTTCTTCTGCTGGTGGGGGCTCCTCTACATTTACGGCTGGGCGGCATTCCCACTTATGGCGCACTTCTTCCGCGGTTTCGTGTCGACCGGATACGGTCTTTCGAAGAGTATGGGTATCCTGACCACGACCTGTGCGGTCTGGCTGATCTCCTATCTGGGGATATGGGAATCCTTCAACCGTCCGATGACATGGATCATGTTCTTCGTTCTGGCCATCGCCTGCTGGGGAATCCCAAAGCTTCGAAACGCTGCGCTGGTCTCACTTTCCGATAACTCCAATATCGCACATATCCTCTGGGAGGAAGCCCTCTTCATCGCCATCATGGTCGGCTTATGCTTCTGCAAGGGCATCTTCCCGAACATCAATGGCGAGGAGAAACTCATGAACTTCGGCTTCATGAACTCCATGCTCCGCTACGACGGCCTTCCGGCCAAAGACCCGTGGCTTGCCGGCAATTCGATCAACTACTATTACTACGGCCAGTATCTCTTCGCCTATCTCACGAAGATGCTCGGGATCCGGTCAGAGGTCGCCTATACACTGTCCATGTGTACTTCGATCGCGCTGCCTTTCCTGTCGGCCTATTCTCTCGGCCAGCTCTTCATCGACGCACTCCGCCAGAAGAAAGACTGTCAGGTCTCCAAACATTATCTTCCGTTTGCCGGTCTTCTGGCCGCCTGCTGCACGATCCTCTTCGGCAACTCCCACGCCTTCTTCTATGACGAGCAGAGCTTCGGCAACAAGATGCTCTTCTGGAAGATCTGGAACAAGCTCGGCATCAACGTCGGCAAGACCGGTGACTTCTTCTATCCGAATTCCACCCGGTTTATCGGGCATAACCCGGACCTCAAGGATCTTGGGCTTGCAGAGCACGCAGACTATACCATCCACGAGTTCCCCTTCTATTCGTATCTGGTCGGCGACCTCCATGCACACGTCGTCTCCATGACGATCGTGCTTCTGATCATCGCCTTCATCTTCGTCGCGGTCTACCACGCCAGGTATCCCGAGAGGGCCCGCACTTCCATGTACGGTTTCCATGACTTCAAGAAGAGTCTGGTCTCCGAGATGTCATTTCTTTTCCAGCCGGAATTCTTCATCTGCGCCTTCCTTCTCGGTCTCACCCAGATGTGCAACTACTGGGATTTCCTCATCTACTTCGTCTTCTGCGCGATGGGACTTCTCGTCTACTATGCACGCCGTTCGTCGTACCTTCTGACCTGTTCCGGGTTCGCGGTCTTCCTTCTTGAGCTTCTGGGAATCCTGGGTATTTATCTCAAGTTCGGCGAGAACGTCTTCCTGCATCTGGTTCTTCAGATCGCACTCTTTGTAATCGTTTTTGTGCTGACCACATGTTTCCCCTCCGCCTTCTCGCGGACCGGTGCTACGATGGCCATGCTCTTCTCCCTCGCGTGCACGATCTCTCTGTCTTTCAACCTCGAGTTCGATATGATCTCCAACAAGATTTCTCTTGTAGACCGTCACACATCGCTGTTCCAGTTCCTGATCCTATGGTTGATGCATCTTCTGATCCCGATTTCGTTGATCCTGCTGGTCGTCTTTACAGAGCGTCATGCCTACCGCAGAAATCAGCTCCCTCTGACCCCGGCCCCGCTTCTTCTGACCCGTCCGGTCGTATTCAATAAGAATAAGAAGGAAGGCTATGTTTCCGCACAAGGCCCTCAGGAGGATAAGATTTCTGAAACCAAAAAAGCAGCACCGCACTCCCCGGCACTTGCGTTCTTTGCACTGCTTGATTACCAGTTTGCCCGTTTCGGTGATTTCCTGCTGTGCAGATTCTTCCGCAAACGTTCGATCATCGACATCTTCATGGTCGGTATGACCTTCGTCGGATTCATGCTTCTCCTGGCACCTGAGATCATGTACGTCCGTGATATCTATGGCAAAGACAACCAGCGGGCCAACACCATGTTCAAGTTCACATTTGCAGGTTTCATCATCCTCTCTCTCGTGATCTCATACACCATCTTCCGTTTCATGGCTCACGTGACACGGAAGGGCAATCTCTCCAACTGGGGGCTGACAGTCTCGATCATCATGATCGTGCTGGTGCTCTTCATCCCGGGACATTATACACTCCGCTCTCTCGAGCAGCGTACCGGTAAAATCAAATTCTCGAATTACAAGGGGCTTGATGGTACCGCTTACCTCTCCGAATGTGTCCCGACGAGATATACCTTCTATAACTCGGAAAAGCGTGTTGCCGGAGCCATGATTCCTTACGAGGAGGCGATCGACTGGATAAACGAGAATGTCAAAGGTTCCTTCAACATCTGTGAGGCCTACGGTTTCAGTTATACCGAGCGCTGTATCATCTCCTCCTACACCGGTCTTCCGACCGTCTTCGGCTGGCATACACACGAACAGTTGTGGCATTTCCACGGCATCGTAAACGACAAAGACGAATTTGTCTCTGATCCGGAGCAGGATGTATCGAAGATATATATTCAGCCGCGTCAGACTGACATCTCTCGTGTCTACACCAGTACCGACGTCAATGAAGTCTTCCAGATCCTGCACCGCTATGACGTCACCTATGTCATCTGCGGTCCGATGGAACTTGACGAATTCGGCATCATCTACTACCCATGTCTCAACCAGCTCGGCAAAGTCGTATTCACATCCAGCGACGGCAGCCTGGTGATTTACAAAGTGCAGTAACGATTGCCGGTTCTAATTAATTAACGCGCATAATAAATCTCTCGTCGCTGGTCCTCGACGCTTCGCGTCTGCGGAATCGCTCCGAGAGATTTTTATTGCGCGTATTTTCAAAACAGAACCGGGCTATCGATACTGACTCTTTTCTGTTGAGTGGTATTCTATGTTTCTTTTCGAAATGCCGCGATCCACTCCCACCCTTCTCAAAAAGAAGCGCAAAAAAATACCTTCCGTGCCTCCGCAGGACGAAGTCCGAGGACAGCACGAGAAGGTATTTATTTTGCGCTTCTGATTACTCTTTGATGTATCCGATTTCCAGTGCGAGTTTCTTCTCGAGCACTACGGTTGCATCTCTGTGGAGTCTCATGAAGGTGGCCGGGCACATCGGATCGATGGTGTCATTCATGAGGAGTTTGGTAGCGGCATCTTTCTTGTTGCCGTTGATGATCATCAGGAGTGCCTTGGCACGCATGATGTTACCCATGCCCATGGTTACCGCGTAGCGCGGGACTTCGTCACGGGAAGCGAAGAAACGGGCATTCGCATCGATCGTGGTCTCATCGAGGATCTCCTTATGTGCGCCATCGAAGAGGACCGGACCCGGCTCGTTGAATCCGAGGTGTCCATCCGGACCTACGCCGAGGACCTGGATCTCGATGTCTGTCTTATCCAGTACAGCATTGAACTCTTTGAGGTTTTCCTCTACGTCACCGATACCCTTAGCAACATATGTGTTTGCCTTGTCGATGTTGATAAGATCGAACAGGTTGGTGTCCATGAAGTAACGGTAGCTCTGGTTGTGTGTCGGCTCAAGACCTACATACTCGTCGAGATTCACAGAATGGATCTGGGAGAAGTCCAGTCCCTCTTCCTTGCAACGACGACCCAGTTCTGCGTACATGCCTACCGGGCTGCTGCCTGTAGCGAGGCCGAGTGTGCATGTCGGCTTCTCGCGGACGATCTTCTCGATGATATCTGCGGCCTTCTTGCTGGCTTCCTGATAGTTCTCTGCGATGATGACTTTCATAAATGTACCTCCTTGTACTATATGTATCTTATTATACGCTATTTCATAAAAAAAGACGCGCATGTTTCCACGCGCGTCTTCGCATCACTTACTTTCTCTTGATCACGATATTGCCCTGATCTTTGTAGATGCTGTTTTCCGGAATCACACCACGTACGCAGGATGTCGGATAGACGTTACTATTCCTTCCGATCACGGTACCCGGGTTCAGGACGCTGTTACAGCCGACTTCTACAAAATCACCGAGCATCGCGCCGACTTTCTTTCTGCCGGTCTCGATCTGCTCATCGCCGTTCTTGATGACGACCGGAAGCTTGTCACTCTTTACATTACTGGTGATGGAACCTGCACCCATGTGGGACTTATATCCGAGGATCGAGTCGCCGACATAGTTGTAATGCGGAACCTGTACACTGTTGAAAAGGATCACGTTCTTAAGTTCTGTGGAGTTTCCGACTACACAGCCTTCACCGACAAGCGCCGATCCACGTACAAAAGCACACTGACGGACTTCTGTCTTGTGGCCGATGATGCACGGACCGCCGATATATGCTGTCGCAAATACCTTTGCATCTTTGGCGATCCATACGTCCTCGGAAGGATGATCGAATTCGTCTTCCGGGAGGGACTTTCCGATCTCGAGGATCAGGTCCGTGATACCTGCGAGTGCTTCCCAGGGATAGGTGAATTTACCAAGATATTCTTTAACCTGAGGATAGGTCTGTGTCAGATCATAAAGGTCATTAATCGTATACATTATTTCTTTACCTCCACAAGATGTCCGCTCTTTTCCATAGAAGCGATGATGGCATCCACCTGCTTCTCACACTCTTCGATCGTGCCGGCTTCAGACATGACACGAAGTACCGGCTCCGTGCCGCTCTTTCTGAGAAGAACACGGCCATTGTCACCGAGTTCTGCAGTGCAAGCCTCTACCTGAGCCTGTACAGCCGGATCGGCAAGAGTTCCATCCTTATCGTCAACCACGACATTCTTGAGGACCTGCGGATACATATCGCAGCCCTTGGCAAGAAGGGAAAGCGGCAGATTCGTATCGATGAGGACACTCATTAGCATGATGGCAGTGAGCACACCGTCACCGGTGTGTGCATGTTTTCTGAAGATGACGTGGCCAGACTGCTCGCCTCCGATCATGTGGCCGTTCTCTTTCATGTTCTCATAAACATAACGGTCACCTACGGCTGTCTTCTCATAAGCAATACCTGCTTCATCGAGAGCCTTATAAAGTCCGAAGTTACTCATGATCGTTGTAACGACTGTGTTGTTATCGAGCTCGCCCTTTTCCTTCATGTACTTACTGCAGATGTACATGATCTTGTCGCCGTTAACGATCTCACCATTTTCGTCTACTGCGAGGCATCTGTCCGCATCACCGTCGAAAGCAAATCCTACATCGAGTTTATTTCCGATTACAAACTTCTGCAGGCCTTCAATGTGTGTGGAGCCGCAGTTTGTGTTGATGTTGACACCATCCGGTGTGTTGTTGATGACATAAGTCTTCGCTCCGAGCGCATCGAAAACCGCACGGCCGATCATCCAGGAACTGCCGTTTGCGCAATCG
This sequence comes from Clostridiales bacterium, assembly GCA_017617995.1. GTDB lineage: Bacteria > Bacillota > Clostridia > Saccharofermentanales > Saccharofermentanaceae > Scatonaster. The sequence goes on along the minus strand of JAFZVE010000012.1, from coordinate 10,685 downwards.
AGACCTACCTTATGCTTCTCGAAGGACTGCTTGGCAAGACCGACCAGATAGCCGATGTAGCGGTTTCTTCCGGAATAATAGTCGACCGTCTTACCGATCTTATCTTCAGAAGCGTACGGGAGTTCTTCGATCTCCCCGTCGATGTACTTCTCAATCTGGTCCTGCAGATCGTCGTCCATCTTCTCGCCTTCGAAGTTCATCAGCTTGATACCGTTATCGTAATACGGATTATGGCTGGCCGAGACCATCACACCACAATCGAACTCCTCTGTTCTCGTGATATAGCTGACACACGGCGTAGTCGTTACATGTAATAAATAGGCATCAGCGCCCGAAGAAACGATGCCTGATGCCAATGCATTTTCAAACATATACGAAGAACGACGTGTATCCTTTCCGATGACGATCTTAGCAGTTGTCGAAGATCCGGAATTCAGGTGCTGTTGCGAATAGTACCAACCGAGGAATCGACCCGTCTTAAAAGCATGCTCCGCTGTAAGTACGACACCGGCCTTTCCGCGGAATCCATCTGTACCAAAATACTTACCCATAGATAATACTCCTCTACTTTGTATTCTTCGTCAATTTTACACTTTCGAAGAATAGTTGGAAATACTTCTATGAATAAAAATCTTTACGATTATGCATTTTTCAAACGAGGTCTTCGCAAAATATCCAGAACTGTTTAGGAGTTTTTCCCTTTTTTCGGCGTGATACGCGGCATACCCGGGCGGTGGTTCGTCGAACCGCAATTCACCTTGACGCCGCGGATCAGATCTCTTTCAAAAACCTTGATCTGCTTTCCGCAGCTGCAACGGCAGTACCACTGCAGATTCTTCCCGCTTTTGATCCCCGTCATCGACTCCGCAGTCAGTTCACCAAAGACCTGACCTGTAATATCTGCCATCGCAGAGGAGCATCGCCGTGTCTCCCCAGAGAAATCCTCTTCCTTCAGTGCTTTGCGCGTGGTATCCCTATACGGGCAATTCTCATCGAAGCAGTTACTGATCTCTGTGTGAAGAAGCCGGTGGGACGTGATCTTGATGGTATTCCCGCAGTCGCAGCGGCACAGCCAGATTACCTTGCCATTAAATCTCTCCGGCGTCTCCTCGATCGCGACCAGATGACCAAAACGCTCATCCTTAATGTCCTTGACTTTTCTGCCTCGATTCTCAATCTTCTTGTTTCTGATTACAGTCGGCATACTACTAAAAACAACCCCTTTGTCCTTGTCCTATCGGGATTTTGACCCAATATACAACTATTCTAGCACGGGATTTGAGAATATCAAGACAAAAATTCATGACGGCCTGCGCAAGCACCTGAAAAGCCCGAAAAAGTCGGAAAAAAGTTCCGTCGCTGGTCCTCGGGCATTAGCCCTGCGGAATCGCTCCGGAACAGTTTTTCCGACTTTCTTCTCTTTCACACCCCGGCGCGGCGCCGTCACGAATTTTCGTACTCTCTATCGAGGAGTGCTTCGCCAAGGCAAAAGAAATCCATGGATTACTCATCGATGGCGCGATTCCGCAGGCGGAGCCGAGGACCAGCGCCGAGATCAGTATCCATGGATTTCTTCTTACTCTAGTTCGAAGGCTCCCGTATAGAGCTGATAGTACTTGCCCTTCTCAGCGATGAGGGACTGATGGTCTCCTCTCTCGATGATGTGGCCGTTCTCGAGCACCATGATCGCCTTACTGTTCTGTACGGTCGACAGACGGTGTGCGATAACGAATACGGTACGGTCTTCCATCAGTGCGTCCATGCCGCGCTGTACGATCGCCTCGGTACGTGTATCGATGGAAGATGTTGCTTCGTCGAGGATCATGACCGGCGGATCGGCAACCGCCGCACGGGCGATCGCGATCAGCTGACGCTGGCCCTGGGAGAGCTCGGCTCCGTTTGCGGTAAGCTCGGTGTCATATCCCTGCGGAAGCTTACTGATGAAGTCGTGTGCATTGGCAAGTTTTGCCGCAGCGATACACTCTTCATCCGTAGCCTTCAGGTTACCGTAACGGATGTTTTCCATGACAGAACCGGTAAAGAGGTTCGTATCCTGAAGAACAATGCCCAGAGAATGACGGAGATCCGACTTCTTGATCTTGTTGATGTTGATGTCGTCATAACGGATCTTACCATCGGCGATATCGTAGAATCGGTTGATCAGGTTCGTGATCGTGGTCTTACCGGCACCGGTCGCACCGACAAATGCGATCTTCTGGCCCGGCTTCGCGTAGAGTGAAACATCGTAGAGGACCTGTTTCTTGCCGTCGTAGCTGAAGTCTACATCGAAGAGATGTACGTCGCCCTTGAGCTCGGTATAGGTCAGTGTGCCATCCTGGTGAGGATGCTTCCACGCCCACACATAGGACGTATTTCCATCCGTGTCTTTTCCACCGTGGGCACGCTTGAAAGAGAGTTCCTCTTCTTCCGTTACCTCAGTAAGTGTATCGCCGTCCTTCTTGCAGTGAACGAGCGTTACATAACCATTGTCTTCTTCCGGCTTCTCGTCCATGAGCTTGAAGATACGGTCCGCACCGGCCATCGCCATGATGATCGCATTCATCTGCTGAGATACCTGTGATACCGGCATGATGAAGGACTTCGTCAACTGAAGGAACGAGCCGATAACACCGATCGTAATGACACTGGAAAGACCGCACTGTATGGCGAGGAATCCTCCGATAAAGGCAACGAGTACATAAAGGACGTTACCGATGTTACCCATGATCGGCATCAGGATATTCGCGAAAATGTTCGCAGATGTCGCATTCTGGCAGAGTTCTTCGTTTTTGCTGTCGAAGACTTTCTTGGCACGCTCTTCGTACGTAAATACTTTAACGACCTTCTGACCATTAACCATCTCCTCGATATAGCCGTTGACGTCACCGAGAGACGCCTGCTGCTTCATGAAGAACGTGGCACTCTTGCCGCCGATCTTACCCATGAGGAAGATCATGGTGAAGGTACCCAGGAGTACGACAATCGTCAGATGCCAGGAGGTGTAGATCATGGCGGCGAGTGTCGCGACGATCGTGATCGACGAAGACATCATCTGCGGGAAGCTCTGGGAGATCATCTGCCGCAGCGTATCTACGTCGTTGGTGTAGTGGCTCATCACGTCACCGTGTGAGTGTGTGTCGAAGTAGCGGATCGGCAGTGTCTGCATGTGGGAGAACATGTCGCCACGCACATTGCGCAGAACGTTATTGGCGATCACGAGCATGATCTGTCCCTGGAAGAGGTTCGCGATAACACCGAAGACAAAGAGTACGGCAACCATACGAACCCATTTCAGAAGTCCGGAGAAATCGGCCGCACCGGTCTCTTCTTTCGTTTTCAGGATCGGAACGATGTAGTCGTCAATGAGGTTCTTGATGAACATGTTTCCCAGAACGGACGTGACGGAAGCCACGATGATGCAGAAGAAAACGATGCCCAGTAATACCTTGTATTTACCTGTTACATAAGTAAGCAGTCTCTTGATGAGGTCTTTGGAGATCGGGTTTTTCTTTAAGTCCTCCCGATTCATAGGACGTGCTCCTCTCGGCGGCGGCATTATTCCTCACCTCCCTTCTTCTGGGATTCATATACTTCCTTATAGATCTCGTTGTCTCTAAGGAGTTCTTCGTGTGTACCGACAGCGTTGATCTTGCCGTTGTCGATGACGATGATCCTGTCTGCGTTCTCGACGGATGAGATGCGCTGGGCGATGATGAGCTTCGTCGTGCCCGGGATGTACTCGGCAAATCCCTTCTGGATCTGCGCGTCGGTCGCGGTATCGACGGCACTCGTACTATCATCGAGGATCAGGATCTTCGGCTTCTTCAGGAGTGCTCTGGCGATACACAGCCTCTGCTTCTGTCCACCCGATACGTTCGTACCGCCCTGCTCGATATAGGTGTCATATCCTTCTGGAAATGCACTTATGAACGAGTCTGCCTGCGCGATCTTGCAGGCTTGCTGCATCTCTTCGTCTGTTGCATCGGGATTGCCCCAGCGGAGGTTCTCCTTGATGGTTCCGGAGAAGAGAACATTCTTCTGAAGCACCATGGCCACGTTGTCGCGGATGACGTCGAGGTCATAGTCCTTGACATTTACACCGCCGACCTTTATGTCGCCGTCCGTGACATCATAAAGACGCGGGATCAGCTGTACGAAGGAAGACTTACCGCTGCCGGTACCACCGATGATGCCGATGGTCTCACCGGACTTGATGTGAAGATCGAAGTCCATAAGGCAGCTCTTCTCTTTTTTCTTGGAGTAGCTGAAGAAAACGTGGTCGAAATCGATCGAACCGTCTTTGACTTCCATGACCGGGTTTTCCGGGTTCGTGATATCCGGTTTCTCGTCGAGAAGCTCGGAGATACGCTCGGCAGACGTTCTGGAGATAACAAGCATAACGATGATCATGGAGACCATCATGAGGCTCATGAGTATCTGCATCGTATACGAGAACATCGAGGTCAGCTGACCGGTGGTCATCTCGTCGTTGACGACGAGTTTGGCACCGACCCAGGAGATCAGGAGCATCGCGGTATAGACGCTGGCCATCATGAGCGGCGCGTTGAAGTTGATCGCACGCTCGGCCTTCACCGCATCATTTCGGATACTGTTATTCACTTCCGTGAACTTCTCGATCTCGTAGTCTTCTCTTACGAAAGACTTTACGACGCGGATACCTCTCACGTTCTCCTGCACGACATTGTTCATGAGGTCGAACTTCTTGAACATACGGACGAAGATCGGATGTGCATAGCGGAACACGATGATCAGTCCGAGCATCAGGACCGGCGCGATACCCAGGAGAATCAGCGCGACCTTCGCATTTACATAGAAACTTGCGCACATCGCGAAGATCAGCATGATCGGTGCTCTGACCGCGATACGGATCACCATCTGGTACGCATTCTGCACGTTCGTAACATCGGTCGTCAGTCTCGTGATGATACTGCTGGTCTTGAACTTATCGATGTTCGAGAACGAGAACGTCTGCAGATTGTGGAACATGTCGTGTCGTAAGTTCTTCGCGAAACCGGCGCTCGCTTTTGCAGCTTCTCTACCCGAGAGTGCGCCGAATGCCATGGAGGCGAACATGCATACCAGCAGGAGCGAACCCATCGCCCACACATAGTTCATGTTACTCGCCTCGATACCGTTGTCGATGAGCTTACTCATCAGGAGCGGCATCAGGACTTCCATGACGACTTCGCAGGATACGAGCACCGGAGCCAGGATCGATGGCTTCTTGTACTCTCGTACTGATTTAAGTAGTCGTTTAATCATTTTTCCAAATTCCTTCTCAGTTTTTCTGTCAGTTCTATATATGTCTTTATTTCTTCTTCTGTGAGGCCCTGTACCAGCCGTTTCTCCACGCCTTCGATCGTCTCATCGACACGTTTTTTCGTCTGTCTGGCCTTTTCCGTCACCGTGATCCGCTTGAGTCTCGCGTCCGACTTTTCGCTCTCACGTTTGATCGAACCTCGCTGCTCGAGAAGCTTTAAGATTCCGGTCGCCGTACTGCGCTGGATGTGGAAGACCTGCTCGATATCCTTCTGGTAGACCACATTTCCGAGTTCGTGCTGCATATTGAGGTAGCCCATCACGTGCGCCTGCACCGACGTCAGTCTCGTCTCTCCGGCCGCCGAGAATTCCTTATCCAGCGCCTCATCAATCGCGCTTCGTATCGACTTACTGAGATGCCGGACATACGGCCCGATATGGGTATCGCCCCCGGGACTCTTCCCCGGGAAATCCTTTGGATCCTGCATGAAATCCCCTTCCCTTTCTTACACTGCGCCGGATCCTCCGCCCCGGTTCGCACGTAAAAAATCGCCCGAACAATATAATTGTTAGGGAGCTAACAATAGAATTGTTAGGATGCTAACAATTATATCGATTCGTCCACTCCAAGTCAACCACTGCTATGCTATAATCTATCTCGAAATAAGAAACACATTCTTGATTTCGATTGGAGGAAAAGAAAATGTTAAATGTAATGTTTCGTGTAGCAGGTATCGTTCTCATCCTGATCGCGATCTTCCTGGTCAGCAAGAAGTCATTCCAGTCCGGGAATACCAACGTTCAGGGTGTGAAGAAGACCCCGCTGAATAAAAAAGCTGTATTTGCACTGATTGGATCCGGCGTGCTCTGCCTCGTGTTCTCCCTCGCTTTCACCATCATCCCGACAGGTTACACGGGCGTCCGCGTCACCTTCGGTCAGGTCGAGGAGCACACGCTCAGTAACGGCATCAACTTCCAGATCCCATTTGTGCAGGAAATCGTTCTGGTCAACAACAAGCAGCAGGACATCAAGTTCAACGAGAATACGATCTCTTCGGAGACCTCCGAGCGTAACACCGTCAACTTCCAGGGCATCACGGTCACCTACCAGATCAATCCCCAGAAGTCAGCATGGATCTACGCCAACGTGACGAACTACGAGGCCGGTCTTGTGAACGAGTCCCTGGTCGCCTCCGCGATTAAGACCACGTCCAAAACACTGTCGCCGAATGATTGTACGAACCGTTCGATCATCGAGCCGAAAGCGAAGGAAAACATCCAGAAGTCTCTCGATGAGAAGTACGGTCCGGAAGTCGTCTATGTCAATAAGGTCGTCATCAACAACGCCTCCTTCGACACCGAGTATGACGAGAAGATCGCGAAGAAGCAACAGGCCCAGATCGACTACGAGACCCAGCAGATCGAGAATAAGAAGAATATCGAGAAGGCTGAGGCCGACGCCACCGTTACGAAGACAAATGCCCAGGCCAATGCGGATGCGAAGGTCATCGAGGCGCAGGCTGAGGCTGATGCCAATAAGATCATCAGTGACTCCATCGACGAGAACGTACTCCGTAACAGATACTACGATACCTGGGACGGCCGTCTCCCGTCTACGATCGTCGGTTCCGACGCTGCTTCTTCGATCCTCATCAACCCGAATGCGGACAGCAATTCCTCCGCCGAGGTGGTAAACGGTACTGTTTCCTCTTCCGGAAACACCACAGGAACCACTTCTTCTGAGGGAAGCACAAATTCATCTGAGACCTGAAGAAGAACCGGATAACTCAACACACAAAACAAAAAAAGGAGCGCCTCCTCTCAATGAAAAGGAGGCGCTCCCTGCTTTTTTCACACGCCATGTCTTAGCTGATATTGTTGACCACACCGATCGAGACAAATCCGTCGAGGATCGCACGCAGATCCGTTCCCTCGTCTGCGTAGTTCCGGTCGACCCAGTGGATCGTATATCTTCTCGTTCCGTCTTCTCTTTCTTCTCGGAGGCGGTATGTATCGATATACGGATTGCCCATGCTGACCCTCCTGTTCCTCAGGATTCCACCACATTCATCCATCGGGCAGTCCGGGAAGTTCACATTGATCACCTGTCCGGGAACCAGATCTTCGTTGAGTAGTTCCTCCACCACCTTCGGAAGATAGGCATTCGTCACTATATGCTCTGCATCCTTCTCCCGCTCGTCAAGGGTGAACCCTTCGGAGAAAGCGATGGCCGGGTATCCGCTCATCGCCGCATCGAAAGCTGCGCCCACTGTTGCCGAGTACTGGATATCTGTCCCCACGTTAAATCCGTTATTGATCCCGGAGAACACCACATCCGGTTCCTCCGGCATGATGTACTTGCTGCCCAGTCTTACACAATCACTCGGAAGTCCCGAGCAGGAAAAAGCATGCACGCCTTCGATTCCGAAGTCCTCCGGTTTCACATTCAGAGGCACATCGATCGTGAGGCTGTGCGAGGCCGCACTTCTCTGCGAATCCGGTGCGACCACCCAGACTTCACCCCACTTCGCTGCTTCTTTCGCCAGTCGCAACAGACCGTCCGACGAGATCCCGTCATCGTTCGTGATCAGGATCTTCCATTTTTTGTTGTTATTCACTTCTTCTCTCCCGTTTTTGAAGCGCCTTACCGCACATCCCAACAACAGTGCCTGCAGGCTGCGCCATCGTAATCAGACCTCGTAATCGAAGCAGCTTCTGATCTTGGAGTACGGACGGACGATGTTCGTCGCGACATCTACATGTGCAGGATGTACGGCATAGCCCTGAAGCGACGCTTCATCTTCAAATGTAGAGTCAAGCATCACGTCTGTATTGGAACTTCCCAACCCGTCGATATACACGTGGATATCGATAAGTCCGGGAATCTTGCCTTTAAGACCTTCGAGTCCCGCTTTGATATTCTTCTTGGCCTCGGCCTTTTCTTCCTCCGAGATGCCGTCTGTCAGTGTCCAGATAATCATGTGCTTCACCATAGTTCTTCTCTCCTTTTTGCTCTACTTTCCGCATGCCGCGGTCCGGTTCCAGTACCTATCTTACCACAAAGGCGCCGGATCTGATTTCATCTTCAGTATACATTTCCCTAGATTACGTCAAAGAAAATGCCCGTCTGCCTTTTGGCAGACGGGCATCCCTTTTCATGTTACTTGAATGTCACCCTTCCAGATCAATCTTCTTCCGGGCATCGCGTCCGTCAGGAGTTCTCATCCTCACGGCGTTTTCTCATCACGACTACCGCTGCAGCCGCAACCAGGATCATGAACACAGCCGTAATGACAGGTGCGAAATTATCGCTCGTGTCACCGGTCTTCACGATCTTCTTGCCGCCATCTCTGGATGTCGAAGATACGACCTCGAACTCTACGGTGAACGAAGAACCGTCAGTATAGGTCACTTTTACACGGTGCTTTCCGAGAGTCAGTTTCTCGATGCAGGCGGCTGTCAGCTCTACAGTACCGTCATTCTTCTTCGTGTAGTCTTCCGGCTTGATCGACTGACCATCGATTTCTACAGAAGAGATCTCTTTCTGTGTTTCCGGTGTCGGTACCGGAGAAGCCTCGGTCGGAGCATCCTGAGAACTATCCGAAGAATCGTTCGATGTACCCTCAGTCGGCTTCGTGGCATCATCCTCTCCCGAATCAGTCGGCTTCGATCCGCCATCTGTCGGTTTCGAACCATCGGTCGACTGCGTGCCGTCAGTCGGAGCTGTATCTCCGCCTGTCGGAGCGGTGTCTCCACCCGTCGGAGTTGTATCGTCCGTCGACGGCGTTTCATCCGTCGGAGCGGTGTCTCCACCCGTCGGAGTTGTATCGTCTGTCGACTGCGTTTCATCCGTCGGCTGGGTTTCCTCAAGCGTATAGTCGTTCGTTACCGTCACGGTCTGATCCTTGTTATCCGCGGAGATCGTCAAGGTCACTTCGCCGTTAGCAACGCTAAGGACATAACCGGAGATCTTCGCGTTCTCCTTATCCTCGGTAATCGTATACTTACCGGGTACGAGATCCGTAAGTTCCTTCTCACCTGCGCCAATGATCTCAACAGTGGTCTCTTTTCCATTCGGGTCGATGACCTTGAAGGTATACGTCTTGGACTTCGCGCTATCCGGAGCACCGGAGCCGAGAGCCTTCTTGATCAGGATACTTCCCTTGACCTCTTCCTGAGTCTTCGTGTACGTGTTGGTAAGGGTAGTCATCGAACCGTCTACAGAAGTAGTCACTTCATAGCCATCCGGCAGAGTGCTTTCCGACCATGTATATTCGATAACGTTTCCTTCTTCATCGTATTTCGACAGACCATCCACCGTTGCCGTCCAGCCATTGTTCTCGTTAAGCGTAACTTCCGAGCCGTTACTGAGAACTACCAGCAGGTTCTCCGGACGCTTGTCCTCGTTACCTTTATCGACCCAGACTTTTTTGACCGATACGGATGTCTTCACCGCATCAAGATCAAGTTCGTTCGTGATCGTTGTGATGGTTCCGTCTCTGCTCTGGCTCTTGAATACATAACCGTCTACATCGCCTTCGGACCATGTGTACTTGATCTCTTCACCGTTGTCGTACTTCGGCAGATCGTCGATTGTAGCAGTCCAACCGTTGTCCTCGTTCAGAGTTACACTGTCACCATTGCTCAGTGAAACAACCAGATTAGCAGGACGCATGCCGTCCTTGTTATCACTGTCGCTCCAAACCTTCTTCACAGTAGCCGATGTGGTTGCCGGTACATGTGAGTTCGTGATGGTCGTCTCGGTACCTTCTGTTACATAACTTGCAATGTAGCCTTCCGGTACATTCTCTTCAGTCCAGGTGTACTCGATCTCCACGCCATCTTTGTACTTCGGCAGATTCTTAACTGTCTGAGTCCAACCGTTCTCCTTATTCAGTGTTACTTCTGCTCCGGTACTGAGTTTGACTGTCAGGCTTTCAGGCCGGATTCCATCCTGGTTATTCGCATCGACCCAGACCTTCTTGACGGTCACCTCTGTCAGAGCACTCACGTGCTTGTTCGTGATGGTCGTCTTGGTACCTTCTGTTACATCACTTGCAGTGTATCCTTTCGGTACATTCTCTTCTGTCCAGGTATACTTGACGAGCTGACCGTTCTCATACTTCTCAAGACCCGTAACCGTAGCCGTCCAGCCATTGTCTTCTGACAACGTCTTTGTCGTATCGGTTGCCACGCCGTCCTTAACCAGTGTTACTGTGATACTAGCCGGACGAACTCGATCCTGATTATCATCATCGACCCATACCTTCTTCACGGTTGCTTCTGTCTTTTCCGTCTCATAGCTGTTTGTGATCGTATACGAGAACGTACCATCCTCAGCCTTAGCAATGACAGCCGTGTAGTTATCGACAGACTCCTCCGTCACGGTGTAATCGATGACCTTA